>DASTRG010000309.1:0-3254 GCA_035761325.1 Rhizomicrobium sp.
CTGGGCAACGGCGCGCATATCGGTCCTGTCCGTTGTGAAGGCTATCTACTGAAATCTGTCTGCTGCTATTTTCGCGACCGACGGTGGAGTTTGACGTGCGTGTGTTCCTGGCGGCCCTGCTGGTGATTTTTCTGGCCTATGTGACCGGATTCATCTTTTTCGTCAGCGGTCTTCCGGCGCGGGCGAAGGTGCTGCCGCGTGCCGATGCCATCGTGGCGCTGACCGGCGGCGACGAAAGGCTGGACACGGCTGTGGCCCTGCTGGAGCGGGGCGTGGGCAAGAGGCTTCTGATCAGCGGCGTGTCGATGGAAACGACCAAGCAGGTGCTGGGCCATTTGTCCGGCGGCGGCCCGCGCTTTCGCTGCTGCGCCGATATAGGCTATGGCGCCCAGGACACCCACGGCAACGCGGAGGAGGCCGCCGACTGGGCGCGCCAGCATCACTTCAAGAGCCTGGTCCTGGTCACCAGCCGCTATCACATGCCCCGGGCGCTGGAGGAGTTCCGTGCCATGCTGCCGGAAATCAGGATCATCCCCTGGCCGGTGGACCAGGAAAGCATCGACCTGTCCGGATGGTGGCGGCATGGCCGCACCGTGGGACTGCTGAACCGCGAATATCTGAAATTCCTGGCCAGCCTGGTCATCACCAAGCTCGCGCATCCTGCCTGATGCTGGCGCTGCGTTCCTTTCTGTTCCTGGTCTGGTTTGTAGGGCTGACCGCGGTGCTGGGCATCCTGTGCCTGCCGCTGCTGGCGCTGCCGCGTCGGGGCGCGGCGCGGCTTGGCCGGTTCTGGTGTGTGGCCACGCTGTGGGGACTGAAGGCAATCGCCGGATTGGGCTGGCGCATCACCGGCACGGTGCCGCACGGTCCCGTTCTGGTCGCGGCCAAACATATGAGCATGTGGGACACGCTGGCCCTGCACGTCGCGCTGGGTGACCCGGCCATCGTGCTCAAGCGCCAATTGCTGCGCATTCCTTTTTATGGATGGTACCTTGGCAAGGCCGCGGCCATCCCGATCGAGCGCAGCGCGGGCGCCAATGCCCTGCGCGCCATGACCGCCGCGGCGAAGAAAGTCCTGGAGCAGGATCGCCCCGTGTTGATCTTCCCCGAGGGCACGCGAAAGAAGCCGGGAGCGGCGCCCGATTACAAGCCGGGAGTGGCCGGTCTTTATGCCATGCTGGGCGTGGCCTGCGTGCCCGTGGCGCTGGATTCAGGTCTTTACTGGAAGGGTTTCTGGAAGCGGCCCGGCACCATCACCCTGGCCTTTCTGGAGCCGATTCCGGCGGGGCTGAAACGCGGCGAATTCATGGAACTGCTGGAAGGGCGCATCGAGACGGCGACTGCCGCGCTTGTCGCGCGCGCGCCGTGAAGCCGCAGAAGACGAGGCCCGTGCCGCTGGCGAGACGCGAATGCGGTCCGTGCCGGGCCTGTTGCCAGGAACTGAAGATCGACACGCCGGAGCTGAAAAAAAAGGCCGGGCTGCTTTGCCGGCACCATACCGGCACCGGCTGCGGCATCTATGCGACCCGCCCGCCTGTGTGCCGCCAATTTCTTTGCGGCTGGCGCCTGTTCGAGCAACTGGACGAGACATGGCGCCCGGACCTGTCGGGCGTGCTGATCGTCAAGCGCGCGGCCGGCGATGTCGCGAAGGATTACCGGGATGCCGAGCACGGCCTGTCCATTGTCATCACCGGCGGCGAGGCCGCGATCCGCCGCCCCGGATTCGCCGAATATGTTGTCGGGCTGCTGAAACGGGGCGTGCCGGTCGAGATGTCTGCAACCTCGCCGGCGACCCTGCTCAATCACCATCTGGAGCCGCAGGAAGCGGAGCGGAATCTGGAAAGCACCCGCGATACCCTGTGCCGGCTTTATGGCATGCTCAAAGCCGCCCGCTGGCGGCGCGGGCCGCTGATGCTATGGCATCTCTACCGCCTGGAGGTAGAGCGGCAAAAAGCGCTGATGGAAAAAAGATTGAGCAAAAACAAGCCATTATAAAACCGCCCGGCATGGCCGGCACTGGAAGTTGCCGTTGAAAGGGCCATATTAAGCGCCCGCCCCCCAGGATGGCGGAACCTATCGGGATGAAGTTGGCAGCAGGCGCAATGAGCGACATCTCCCACCAGATATGGGACATGAAGTACCGGCTGAAGGCGCCGGACGGCACGCCGATCGACCGGTCTCTGGAGGAGACCTGGGCGCGGGTGGCGCTGGCGCTTGCGGGCGCGGAACCTGCAGAGAAGCGCAGGGCCCACGCCCATGACTTTGCCGCGGCGCTGGCCGGACACCGCTTTCTTCCGGCAGGCCGCATCCTGGCAGGCGCCGGCACGAACCGCTCTGTCACGCTGTTCAACTGTTTCGTGATGGGCACCATCCACGATTCGATGGACGGCATATTCAGCGCCCTGCGCGAGGCTGCGCTGACGCTGCAGCAGGGCGGCGGCATCGGTTACGACTTCTCCACCCTGCGCCCCAAGGGCGCGCCGGTGGCGGGCGTGGGATCGGACGCCTCGGGGCCCGTTTCGTTCATGGATGTGTGGGACGCGATGTGCCGCACCATCATGAGCGCGGGGTCGCGCCGCGGCGCGATGATGGCGACCCTCAGCGTGGATCACCCGGATATCGAGGAATTCATCGACGCCAAGCGCACGCCCGGCCGGCTGACCAATTTCAACCTTTCGGTGCTGGTCAGCGACGCGTTCATGGCGGCGGTGAGGGCGGACGGGGACTGGGACCTGAAATTCGCGGGCAGCGTCTGGCGCACGGTGCGGGCCCGCGCCCTGTGGGAGCGCATCATGCGTTCCACATACGATTACGCCGAGCCGGGCGTGATCTTCATCGATCGCATCAACCAGCAGAACAACCTGGCCTACTGCGAAACCATAGCGGCCACCAATCCCTGCGGCGAGCAGCCTTTGCCGCCGTACGGCGCCTGTCTTCTGGGATCCATCAACCTGGCCAGGCTGGTGAAAAATCCCTTCGCCGACGATGCTCACCTGGATATGGCCACGTTGGAAAAGCTGACCGCCACGGCGGTGCGGATGCTGGACAACGCCATCGACGTGTCGCTTTTTCCGCTGGAAGCCCAGCGGCAGGAAGCCTTCGCCAAGCGTCGTATCGGATTGGGGGTCACGGGCCTTGCCGATGCGCTGATCTTCTGCAAGGTCAAATATGGTTCGCCCGAAAGCCTCAGCCTTATCCGCCTGTGGCTGGAAACCATAAGTCACGCCGCCTATCGCGCCAGCGCGGCGCTGGCG
>DASTRG010000310.1:0-2314 GCA_035761325.1 Rhizomicrobium sp.
GAATGCGATAGCCACATGGTCGGCGCAGACCCTGCAGGTGCGCAATCGGCTCGACCTGGAAATGCTGGAATGCCTGACTCCGATCGACCGCTATATCGTCTACAGTGGGGTTCTGAGCAAGCGGGCATTGTTCGACCCATCCTATGAAAGCTGGCGGCTGGCACGTCTCAACAAGATTCTGGAGATCTACGGCATCGATTTCTTCCGGGGCCGCAAGATCCTGGAACTGGGCTCGGGAAATGGCGACATCGGGGCATTCCTGGCCGATCTAGGCGCGAGCGTATTGTGCCTGGACGGAAGTACCCGGAACGTGAATTTCGCCCGCCTGAAGCACCGCAAATTGAGCGGTGCCCGTTTCGAGAAATTCAACCCGGAAGAGGATTTTTCGCGCTTGGGTCGGTTCGACCTCATCGTGCATTTCGGGCTGCTCTACCGTCTGCGCAATGTCGATGAGCATCTGAGATGCTGTTTTTCAATGACCGACGACGTTTGCATGGAGACGGCGGTACTGGATTCGACCGACCCGCAGCGCATCATCTATTGCAGCGAGGCCGCCGCGGGAGATGCGCCCGACAGTGCCGGCAGCCGGCCGTCACCGTTTTACGTAGAACGGCTGGCGGGAGAGAATGGCTTTACCGTCCAGCGATACTTCAACTCCGATCTGAATTCCGCCGATTGTTTTTATTATGATTGGAAACACCTGAACAACGAGCGCGGCGCCGGCAGCGGCGATTTGCGACTGCGTCGTTTCTGGCGCTTCCAGCGGGCCATCCATGGCAATTAGGGCCGGCCGGAGATTTCCGCCTGCCCGCACCAAGGTCGCCTGGAGGCAGGATTGCGCCACGGCCGGTAAGCGGCCGCGCCGTTAACCCTACCGGGAACTTTTGTGCGCGACGCACCTCTTTGCGAGCTGGGGAAAAGTGCATTGCCGAGCGTGATATCCGCCGGCTGCGCGCCGTAACGGACAGCGTTCTGATGGTGCGCCACGGACTTGATGGATGGTCGGCAGTCCGGCGCACTGTCCGCCCGTCGTGCAGGAAAAGCAGCAAAAATACGGTCTTCCTGGAATGCCCGACGTGCGAACGCCGCGAAGAGGCGCGTCGGCAGGGTGCCGGCCCGCGTGCCAAATGATGCCGCGACGCTCTGGACTTCGAGGTTTCGCGGGGCGCCTAAGGTGGTGCCGCACTGCCGCGAGACTGTATCGGATTGGACTGTCAAATCGGCATGGCGCATCTAGGCTTGCATCAAGTCGAAAAACAGCAAGGAACCACCATGGGCAAGTTGGGAATGGTGAAGCTGATGGCCGTTGCGCCATTACTTCTTTTAACGCCGGCACATGCAGCGACCACACTGCCGCCGGGATCGGCTGCCACGGCACCGACTTATCTGATCGGAGCAGGTGACGACCTCAGAATTTTCGTGTGGAAGAATCCGGACCTGTCCGTTGACGTGCCGGTTCGGCCGGATGGCAAGATTTCCACGCCGCTGGTCCCCGACATCCAGGCTCAGGGCAAGACGCCGACCGAACTGGCCGCGGATCTGCGCGCAGCGCTTTCGTCCTATGTACAGGATCCGGTCGTGACGGTGCTGGTACGTGGTTTCGCGGCACCGCAAAGCGCATCCTCGATCCGGGTGATCGGGGCGGCCGTTACGCCCAAGTCGATCGCTTATCATGAAGGGATCACGGCCCTGGACGTGTTGATCGAGGTTGGCGGCCTCAACTCCTTCGCTGCGGGCAACGACGCGGAACTGATCAGGACGGAGCAGGGCAGGTCGCGGACCATTCAGTTGCACCTGGCAAACCTGTTGAAGGATGGCGACATGGGGGCGAACATGAAGCTGATGCCCGGCGACGTTATCCGTATCCCCGAGCGCTGGTTCTAGGCATCTCTCGCACCCGGACGCAGTTGCCGGTCTTCCCCCAAGCTTTCATCAGGATAGTTCATGGCTGGCAGCATCCTCGGTCTTCTCTATGATCAAGCGCGACGCATTTGGTTCTACCGCTGGCTGATTGTTCTGGTGGCGGTTCCGCTGTTTGCGGGCGCAGCCTTCTTCATCATGCGGATGCCCAAGGTTTACGAAGCCTATGCCCAGGTTTTTGTGGACAGGGAGACGGCGGCAGCCGCCGCGGCCGAGCATGTGTCGCTGGTCGGCGGCAATTTCGGCAGTGGCTATGTGATCCAGAAGACAATGCTGAACGACAACAACCTGCATGCGTTGCTCTTTCGCATAAACCCGGCGGCGCGCAACATGGATCGGGGGAGCCTTGCCAATGCCACTGCCGGTCTGCGTGGTCGCATCAGGATTGACCCCG
>DASTRG010000311.1:0-3632 GCA_035761325.1 Rhizomicrobium sp.
GGCGCCAGCCCCGAAACCATGTCGAGCAGCGTGGCCACGCCGCTTGAGCGGCACCTGGGCACCATCGCCGGCGTGACCGAGATGACCAGCTCCAGCAATGTCGGCTCGTCCAACATCGTGCTGCAGTTCGACATCGACCGCGACATCGACGGAGCGGCGCGCGACGTGCAGGCGGCAATCAACGCATCGCGCGCCGACCTTCCGACGGCCCTCAGGTCCAATCCCACCTACCGCAAGATCAATCCCGCCGACCAGCCCATACTGGTGCTGGCGATGACATCCAAGACGCTGACGCCGGGCCAGATCTACGACCAGGCGGCCAACATCATCCAACAGAAATTGTCGCAGATTTCCGGCGTGGGCGATGTGTCGCTTTCGGGCGCGTCGCTTCCGGCGGTGCGGATCGAGCTCAATCCGCGCGCCCTGTTCAAATACGGCATCGGGCTGGAGGATGTGCGCGCCGCCATTTCGGCGGCCAACGCCAACAGTCCCAAGGGCGACATTCAGCAGGGCAGCCAGACCTATCAGGTCTATGCCAATGACCGGGCCAGCGAGGCCAGCGACTACAAGACCCTGATCATCGCCTACCGCAATGGCGCGGCAGTGCGCCTTCAGGACGTGGCGACGGTCCGCGAAGGCCAGGAGAATATCCGCAATATCGGCATCGCCAACGGGCGGCCGGCCGTGCTGGTGCCCATTACCAAGCAGCCGGGCGCCAACGTCATCCAGACGGTGGATCATATCCGCGCGGAAATGCCGGAACTTCAGGCGGCGCTGCCGCCCGCCATCCAGGTCAGCGAGCTCCTCGACACCACCGCCTCGATCCGCAACGCGGTGCACGACGTGGAGATAACGCTGATACTGTCCACTGTGCTGGTGATCCTGGTGGTCTTCCTGTTTCTTCGCAGCGTCACCGCGACACTGGTGCCGACCGTCTGCGTGCCGCTGTCGCTTCTGGGCACGTTCGGCATCATGTACCTGGCGGGCTTCAGCCTCGACAATTTCTCGCTGATGGCGCTGATCGTCTCCACCGGCTTTGTCGTCGACAACACCATCGTGGTGCTGGAAAACGTCACCCGCCATCTGGAGAACGGCGAGGATCGGCTGAACGCGGCGATGAAGGGCGCCCGCGAAGTGAGCTTCACCGTCCTGTCGATGTCGATCTCGCTGGTGGCCGTGTTCTTTCCCATCCTGCTGATGGGCGGCATCGTGGGGCGGATATTCCACGAATTCGCCGTCACCCTGACGGCGGCCATTGGCGTTTCGCTGATCGTCTCGCTGACGGTCACGCCCATGATGTGCGCCTATCTGGACCTGGTGAAGCCGAGCGAACACTGGACAACGCGCTGGTCCCGGAGGGTGTTCGACCGGACCCTGGATTTCTATCGGCGCACGCTTGCCTGGGGGCTGGACAATCCAAAGACCATCATGGCGACGCTGGCGATCGCGGTATTGCTGAACTTCTACCTGATCGCCATCGTGCCCAAGGGTTTTTTCCCCGACCAGGACAACGGAATGCTGTTCGGGCGCATCCGCGGCGACCAGTCCATTTCGTTTCAGTCGCTGCAGAAGAAGTTCACCCAGTTCGTCGATATCATCCGGGCAGATCCCGCGGTCGCGACGGTGGGCGGTTCGGCCGGCGGTGGTGGTGGTGGGCCGCGCGGCGGCTCTTCCAACTCGGGGACCGTGTTCGTGACCTTGAAGCCCTTGTCGGAGCGCGGCGGACTGTCCAGCGACGACGTGGTCGAGCGGCTGCGGCCCAAGCTGGAAAAGGTCGCGGGCGCGCGCCTGTTCCTGTTCTCCAGTGGTGGTGTGCGCGGGGGCGGGCGCCAGGGCAACGGCAATTACCAGTACACGGTGCTGGGCGACACGCTGGACGAGCTGAACGAGTGGCTGCCCAAGATTACCCAGGCCCTGCAGAATGTGCCCGAACTGGAAGACGTCAATTCGGACCGGCAGGACAAGGGCCTGGAAGTGCAGCTCAAGATCGACCGGCCGACCGCCTCGCGGCTGGGCCTGACCACCCAGCAGATCGACAATACGCTGTATGACGCCTTCGGCCAGCGCCAGGTCTCGACCATCTACAAGGACAAGAACCAGTACCATGTGGTGATGGAGGTGGCGCCGGAGTTCTGGCAGAACCCCGAAACCCTGCGCGACATCTATGTCAGCACCTCGGGCGGCAGTGTCAGCGGCACGCAGGCGACCGCCGGGGCGGGCGGCGCCTTCCAGACCGGCGGGGTGACATCGACCGGGACCTCGAATACCACCACATCGAGCACCGAGACGGCGCAGCAACTGGCCCAGGATGCGGTACGCAACCAGCAGCTCAATGCCCTGACCAACAGTGGCGGAGGCGGCGCCTCGACCGGCGCATCGCTCTCCACCCGGGTCGAGAAGATGGTGCCGCTGGCCGCCTTCGCCAGCTATGGCCCCGGCACGACGCCGCTGTCGATCAACCACCAGGGGCCTTTCATCGCCACGACGTTTTCCTTCAACCTGCCGCCGGGCGTGTCGATGGGCCAGGGCGTGGCCGCCATCCAGCGCGCCATGGCGCGCATCAATGTGCCGCTGACAGTTCATGGCGAGGAAGCCGGCACCTTGCAGATTTTCGCCAAATCCTTTGCCAATCTGCCCTTCCTGGTGCTGGCGTCGATCCTGACCATCTACATCGTGCTGGGCATGCTCTATGAGAGCTTCATCCATCCGGTGACGATCCTTTCCACCCTTCCGTCGGCGGGGGTTGGCGCGGTGCTGGGACTTCTCATGTTCAACGCCGAATTCGACCTGATCGCCTTTATTGGCGTGATCCTGCTGATTGGCATCGTCAAGAAGAACGCGATCATCATGATCGACTTTGCAATCGACCTGCAGCGGCGCGATGGGTTGAGTTCGCGCGAGGCGATCTATCAGGCGTGCCTGCTGCGTTTCCGCCCGATCATGATGACCACGACGGGCGCCATACTTGGGGCGCTGCCGCTGGCCATCGGCATGGGCGAGGGATCGGAGCTTCGCCAGCCGTTGGGGATCTCGATCGTGGGCGGCTTGATGCTTAGCCAGATCCTGACGCTCTACACCACGCCCGTCGTGTTCCTCTATATGGACCGCTTCGGCAACTGGGCCAAACGGCTGTGGAACAGGTGGTATCACGGGCTGATGCACCGGCCGGAGGGCGGTACCGGTGACGCACCATCGCCTGCGCCGGCCGAATAGGGCTAGGCGTGCGGGGTCGGGGCGGGGCGGCCTACAGGTCCGGCAGCTGTTCCAGGTCCGCGCCGCCCCTGATCTGGGCGTTGCGGTGCTGGCGGTACAGGTTGCGGGTGGTGGCGTAGAAGTCTATCGACGAACGCTCGATCGATTCCACGGAATCGATATTGGCGGCACGCGCGTCCAGCACACCCATGCCGGTACGGACGATCATGTAGAGCGTGTAGTTATTCCAGGTCATGTAGGTGGTGGGATCAAAGGCCACGTCCACCCCGGTGCCGACAAGATCGCGCGGCGGCTTGGGGCCGGCGAAGGGCAGCACCAGGTAAGAGCCTTCCTGGGCGCCCCACTTGCCCATGGTGATGCCGAAATCATTTTCGTGAGAGGGGATTCCGATCCTGCCGGCGACATCGACCAGGCCCGCA
>DASTRG010000312.1:0-11883 GCA_035761325.1 Rhizomicrobium sp.
AGCAGGGTCAGGCCCGACATGCGCAGCCACTTCGTCTCTCCGGAGGAGATGAATTGGTCCACCACCACCTGGGCGCCGTTGGCGAAATCGCCGAACTGGGCTTCCCACAACACCAGCGCCCTGGGCTCAGCCATGCTGTAACCGTATTCGAAGCCCAGCACCGCCTCTTCCGACAACAGGGAATCGACGACTTCGAAGCAGCCCTGCTCCCGGCCTACATGCTGCAATGGGTAATAGCGTTCCTCGCTTTCCTGATCGACCAGAGCCGCGTGACGCTGGCTGAAGGTGCCTCTGGAGGAGTCCTGGCCGGACAGGCGGATGTAATAGCCTTCGTTCAGCAAGGTGCCGAACGCCAGCGCCTCGCAGGTGGCCCAGTCGAAACCTTCGCCGGTCTCGAACATCCTGGCCTTGGCCTCAAGCTGGCGAGCGATGGTCTTGTGCAGGTTGAAATTTTCGGGCGTGGTGGTCAGCGCCTTGCCAACGCTGCGCAGGATCTCCTCCGGCACGCCTGTATCGCCACGGCGGTCGCCGGCCTTGGGAGCGGTCTCCATTCCCTGCCATTTGCCATCCAGCCAGTCAGCACGGTTGGGCAGGTGGGACTTGGAGGCGTTAAATTCCTCATCCAGCCGCGTGTTGAAGTCGCTCTGCATCGCCGCGACCTCTGCGGCCGTCAATGTGCCCTCGTCGGTCAACTTCTTCGTGTAAAGCTGCAGTGTCGTGGCGTGGCTCCGGATCACACGGTACATCTGCGGCTGCGTGAAACTGGGCTCGTCGGTCTCGTTATGGCCGAACCGCCGATAGCAGATCATGTCCAGGACGACGTCCTTGTTGAACTGCTGGCGGAACTCGATCGCGACGCGTGCGGCATGCACCACGGCCTCCGGATCGTCTCCATTCACATGGAGGATGGGCGCCTGCACCATCAGCGCTATGTCGGTGCAATAGGGTGAGGAGCGCGAGAAGATCGGAGCGGTGGTGAAGCCGATCTGGTTGTTGATCACAAAATGAATGGTGCCGCCGGTGCGGAAGCCCTTGATGCCCGACATGGCAAAGCATTCGGCAACCACGCCCTGACCGGCGAAGGCCGCATCGCCGTGGATCAGCAGCGGCAGGACCGAGGTGCGGGCATCGATGTCGTGAAGCTGCCACTGCTTGGCGCGAGCCTTGCCCAGCACCACGGGATCGACGATCTCCAGATGCGAAGGATTGGCGGTCAGCGAGAGATGTACCTTGTGGCCGTCGAACTCGCGGTCCGAGGAGGCGCCCAGATGGTATTTCACGTCCCCTGAGCCTTCGACGCTGGAAGGATTGGCGGCGCCGCCCTGGAATTCATGGAACAGCTGGCGATAAGGCTTGCCCATCACATTGACCAGCACATTCAGGCGGCCGCGATGGGCCATGCCAAGCACGATCTCGGAAACGCCCAACTGGCCGCCACGCTTGATGATCTGTTCCAGCGCAGGAATTGTGGATTCGGCGCCGTCCAGACCGAAGCGCTTGGTGCCGACAAAACGGTTGGCGGCAAATTTCTCGAAACCTTCTGCCTCGATCAATTTGTTCAGGATGGCTTTTTTGCCTTCAGGCGTGAAGCCGATCTGGCCGCCCTCGCCTTCGATACGCCTCTGCAGCCACTGCTTCTGCTCGGCATCGTTGATATGCATGAATTCATAGCCGATGCGGCCGCAATAGATGCCGCGCAGCTTGTCGACGAGTTGGCGCGGCGTGGCGGTGGTAAGACCCAGAACGCCGTCAACATAGACGGGCTGGTCCAGTGCTGCGCCTTCGAAGCCATAATGAGCGGGGTCGAGGCTGGGTTGGGGCGTGCGGGGCATGATCCCGAGCGGATCGAGATCGGCTTCCAGATGGCCAATCATCCGATAGGCCCGGATCAACTGGACGGCGTGAATGGAATGCTTGGCCGCATCCGAGGAGGCGGCAGGGCCGGCAGCGGCAGCCTTCCTGTCTTTGGCCGCTTTGTCGGCGGTGGGCAGTTGCTGGCCGGTCAAGGCGGCAATCAACTCACCATCCGCGAAATCAGTCTGGATATCGCGCTTCCAGGCGGGACCGCGGCCGAGCTGGCTGGGGGTCAGACCCTTCTCTCCGAGCTGTGCGAAATAGTCGTGCCAGCCCTGCTCTACGGAACCGGGGTCGGCCAGATAGCGGGCATAGAGCTGCTCCACAAAGGCGGCGTTGGTTCCGTTGAGAAAGGAGGTGGCTTCAAGGATGGCGTTCGAAGCGCGATTCAGCTTGTCTGATGGAGATTGTTCAGTCATATCAAACGCTTATGGGGGAGCTTGTTGGGCTCAAACCCTTTCCTGGGCCCGCCCGGAGGTGGCGGTGTTTCGCGTGGGCGTGGGTGGTAATCCCTTCCGGTCGGAGATTCAACGGCGATTGCGGTTAATATGGGACGAATATCAGGCTTTTGCGACGGCGAATTGGCAGGCGTTCCCCGCCCAGATGAAAAAGGCCCGGGTGACCCGGGCCTTACAATTGCACGCTCTGGCTACCGTTGGGTTACTTTCCGGACAGCAGGTCAACCAGGGTTGTGCCCAAGGCTGCCGGGTTTGGCGAGACACGGATGCCCGCGCTCTTCATCGCCTCGATCTTGCTGTCGGCGCCGCCTTTGCCGCCACTGATGATGGCGCCGGCATGGCCCATGCGGCGGCCGGGTGGGGCGGTGACGCCTGCGATGAAGCCGACCATCGGCTTTCTCACCCTGGAGTGCTTGATGAAGTCGGCGGCGTCTTCTTCGGCGCTGCCGCCGATCTCGCCGATCATGATGATGCTTTCGGTTTCGGGGTCGGCCAGCAGCATTTCCAGCACCTCGATATGCTCGGTGCCTTTCACCGGATCGCCGCCGATGCCCACGCAGGTGGACTGGCCCAGGCCCGCGGCGGTGGTCTGCGCCACCGCTTCATAGGTCAATGTGCCCGAGCGGGAGACGATGCCCACCTTGCCGCGGCGATGAATGTGGCCGGGCATGATCCCGATCTTGCATTCGCCGGGCGTGATGACGCCGGGGCAGTTGGGGCCGATCAGGCGCGACTTCGATCCGCACAGCGCGCGCTTGACCTTGACCATGTCCAGAACCGGAATGCCCTCCGTGATGCAGACGATCAGCGGCACCTCCGCGTCGATGGCCTCCAGAATGGCATCGGCGGCAAAGGGTGGGGGCACATAGATGGCGGACGCATCGGCGCCGACCTTTTCCCTGGCCTCCCGCACGGTGTCGAACACCGGTAGCCCCAGATGGGTGGTGCCGCCCTTGCCCGGCGTGGTGCCGCCGACCATCCTGGTGCCATAGGCGATGGCCTGCTCGGAATGGAAAGTGCCCTGGTTGCCCGTGAAACCCTGGCAGATGACCTTGGTGTTCTTGTCGACGAGAATGGACATTATTTCGAACCCTTCACGGCCTTGACCACCTTTTCGGCGGCATCTGCCAGATTGTCGGCGCTGGTGATCGCAAGGCCCGATTTGGCCAGGATGTCCTTGCCCAGCTCCACATTGGTGCCTTCCAGGCGCACCACCAGCGGCACATTTAGTGACAGGTCCTTGGCGGCGGCGACGATACCTTCGGCGATGATGTCGCATTTCATGATGCCGCCGAAGATGTTGACCAGAATGCCTTTCACATTGGGATCGGAGACGATGATCTTGAAGGCTGCGGTGACCTTCTCGCGGCTGGCGCCGCCGCCCACGTCCAGGAAGTTGGCGGGCTCCGATCCGTAAAGCTTGATGATGTCCATGGTCGCCATGGCCAGGCCGGCGCCATTGACCATGCAGCCGATTTCGCCATCCAGCTTGATGTAGGAAAGATCGTATCTGGAGGCTTCGACCTCCATCGGATCCTCTTCATCCAGGTCGCGCAGTTCGATAATGTCCGTGTGCCGGAACAGGGCGTTGTCGTCAAAGTTCAGCTTGGCATCCAGGCAGACGATGTTGCCGTCCTTCGTGACAACCAGCGGATTGATCTCCAGCAGGCTCATGTCCTTGGCCAGAAAGGCGTCGTAGAGCCGCCTGACAACCTGGCCGATCTGCTTGGCCTGAGCGCCCTTCAGGCCCAGTGCGCCGGCGATCTGGCCGCCGACGTAAGGCGAATAGCCCACCGCCGGTTCAATCTGGAAGGTGTGAATCTTCTCCGGCGCGTTATGGGCGACCTCCTCGATGTCCATGCCCCCTTCGGTGGAGACGATGAAGGCGATGCGGCTGGTGGCGCGGTCGACCAGCGCCGACAGGTACAATTCGCGTTCTATGGCCGAGCCGTCCTCGATATAGAGGCGCTTGACCAGGCGGCCCTGGGGGCCGGTCTGATGGGTCACCAATGTCATGCCGAGCATGCGTTCGGCTTCCTTCCTCACATCCTCGATCGACTTGACCACCTTGACGCCGCCGCCCTTGCCGCGACCACCGGCATGTATCTGGGCTTTCACCACCCAGACCGGCCCGGGCAGGGATTTCGCGGCATTCACCGCCTCTTCGATCGTGAAAGCGGGTTTGCCGCTGGGGACCGGAACGCCGAATCCGCGCAATACCTCTTTGGCCTGATATTCATGGATATTCATGGGGTTAGCCCTTGGAAAAGCCCGGCTCGGGCGGAAATGCGGCGCACAATAGCAGCGGGAGCCCTCAGCGCAACGTGGCGAATGGCCCCCCGGCATGCACGCCATCCCGGCATGGGCGCAATAATAAAGCACCCGGCCTTTTGGCCGGGTGCTTTCCAAGGGTACTTGCTGTCAATAACCGCTGTGGGAACGGTCGCGCAGCTCTTCCTCCCGCGACATCCGGCTTTCGTTCTCGCTGTATTCCTGGTGCGTCTCCAGGCACACCTTGGCACGGTAGGTGAAGAACATATCGCCCGTCCCGAATTTGCGAAGATTGGTGCGCTCGGTGCAGTCCGGCACACGGACGGCTGGGGCGCATTTCAACATGCCTCCCTTGAAGTGCCGTACCGCTTCATGCGGACCGCATTCCAACGTCTGGCCGTGGGTCCAGCTGGAAGCCATGCCTTCGTTGGACTGGAAGACCGCCCCCACCGTAACCCGCAGATGCGAGCCGGGCAGGCAGCGCGCGACCTCACCCTCATAGGCGGAATCGATCCAGGTGTCCGGCACCATGTGTGAAGCGGGAAATTCATGATTGTCGGCCGAAATGCAGACGGCATGAATGGCCTTGATCACCGTGGCTTCCTGGAATGTGCATGCAGCAGCCGGTGCTTCGACGGCAATGGTGCCGATGTCGCCGCCCATGCTTGGTCCGGGCGCTTCGGCGATATAGGAGCCGCCGCCAATCGCCACAGCGCCTGAGCCGGAATAGCCGAAAGCCGAGGCAAAGCTCTGGCTTGAGGCGCTGGAATTGCCGCCATTGAAGTTGATCACCGCGCTGGACGAGGAACTGGCCATCGCGGCCGCCATGGCGCTGGCGATCGCCTCTGCTTCGGCCGAGGAGTCTGCGCCCTTGTTGATGACGATGTTCTTGTTGATGTTGATATTTTTGGAATTGTCGATGTTCTTGTTGATGTTGATGTTCTTCGAATTGTCGATGTTCTTGTTGACGTTGATGTTGGTGTTCACATTGATGTTCTTGATGTTGGTTACCGGCTTGTAGATGTCGATATTCTTGTTGATGTTGACGTTGTTGGTGACATCGACATTTTTTATGCTCGTGACCGGCTTGTACACGTTCAGCGTGTTGTTGATGGTCATCGAACGGGGGCGCGGGACGGTCGGGGTGCCCGGGTGGCAATTCAGGGTCCCCACCTGCGGGACGCCGCCGGGGCGGCCCCATGTGCCGATGTGGCTCACTGCGCCTGCCTGTGCAGCGATGGGACTGCCGGCCAAGGCCGCGCTGAGCAGCGCGGCAGTGAGATGCGTCAGGGACCTAGGCAACATGATAAACGGCTCCTTCCCCAATTGAGGGCGTGAACGACACCGGCGGTGCTTCACGAACCATGCCAGCCAAAAGCCGGGGCCGGGTCGGGCGCCTGTACTGAAAGAGGACGCTGCGGAAGACCTGTGACCCGCTCCAGGTCATTCCAGCTGATCGCGCACGCTTGCCCTTTCAGGCCGGGCGCCCCGGTCCGGCGCTGTCGGCATCTTGGCATGGCTTTCGCTCTGGCCCCTGTCAGGCGGCCGCGCGCCGTTCCGTTACGGATCAGTGCGGCGACACCAGGGACAAACGGGGCCATGAAACACAAGAACTCGCACCTGCTCGTGGGATATTGGAGCCGTCTGCGTCAGGGACGCGAGGTGCCGGATCAGACCGACATTGACCCCAGGGCGATCAAGCGCCTTCTCTCCTACACATTCATCCTGGATTGCGAAAAGCCAAGCCGGCCTTTTTATCGTCTGGCCGGCACCGCATTGTGCGAGCGGTTCGGATTTGAACTGAAAGGCACAAGCTTCCTGGGACACTGGGAGTCCCGTTCCGGACTGGCCCTGTCCTCATTGATGCGTCAGGCGCTCAAGCTGCGCCAGCCCATATGCCTGTCCTCCATCGCCGCCACCGCCGACAATGGCATGGTCGAACTGGAAACCGTGCTTACCCCCGTCAGCTTCAACGGCGGCGAGCCGACGCGCTTCTTCGGCATGGTTCAGATGCTGAGCGACCCCGCCCCGCTCCTGGGCCGGGCGATTGCCTATGAAAGGCTGGTGAGCTCACAGCTGATCCGGGAAGCCGATCCCCTCCCGCATTACGATCAGAACCAGCCGCCTCCTCCGCCACCGCCGGCGCTACGCACCCATCCCAAGGCCCCCTACCTCAAGCTGGTGGTGTCGCAGGAAAGTCCCGGCCTGCTGCAATTCGGCTCCGGCGATCTGCTGCAAAAGGTTTTCGATGTGATCCGCCGCTGGCGCGCGGACAACAGCCAGGATATCGACTGCTCCGTCTGACGGCTTCAGGGCGGGGAGTGCAGCGGCGGCTGGTTGGGATCTTGCCGCTGCCGGGCCGGATCGCTCTTTAACGGATTGTCGATGGGGTCGTTGTGCAGCAGCACGCGGTTGATCCGCGCTTCCTCGTTGCGCCGCTGGAGATAGGGAATCTCATACGCTTCGACCTTGCTACGGTAGGCTTCGAAGACCTGTTCATCCTCCGGCAGGCGCTTGTCGCATCGCTCGGGGGCAAGTCCAGCTTCCTCCTGGCACCACAAATCGAAATTCATGGTCTGGACATTATAGTTGCTGCCGGGGCTGGGCTGAGCCTGGGCGCTCGCTAGGACCAGCAGGCCCCCCAGGACGGGCAGACAAAATCGGGCCATCGGTCTCATGGCACCAGCTTACGCTCGTGGTTCCGCACGCGATAGGGCTAATCAGCGCCAGCCACCCGCCTTTCCGGGAGCCCGGAAAGGTGGGTTGGCGGGGCCCTGAGCCTGAAATTTACGGTGCCAGCGTTATGACCGCCCGGCGGTTCTTTGCTTCCTTCACGCCATCGCCGGTCTGCACCGCCAGGTCGTTTTCGCCCACGCCGCTGGCGTGGATGGCCGGGCGGCGCGCGCCCATGTCGACCAGGGCCTCCACCACCACATTGGCGCGGTGGACGGACAGGCGCTGGTTGTAGGCCGCCGGCCCCGAGGTGTCGGTGTGACCAACCACGTCGATCTTGCTCTGGCCGCCGGCGCGGGCCGTGTTGATCACATTGGTCAGTACCGTCAGGTCTTCGGCGGTCAGCTTCCAGGAATCGAAATCAAAATAAACGGTGAAATCCGAAGGTGCTGCCGCAGGCGCAGGTGCGGGCGCCGGTACTGGAGCAGGCGCGGGCGCGGGCGGCGGCGTGGGCCGGCCGGCGTTCTCAAGCTGCACCAGCGAACTGTCGAGCGATGTCTTGCAGGCCTGGGAAGCGGCGGCAGCGGTGGACACCGTGCCGTACAGCACCCAGCAATCGTAATCGGTCTGGGCCCGGGCAGCCACGTCCGGCACCTGATCTTTGGAGGTCGTCAACGCCCGCACCAACCGCGCGCGGATGGTCCCCGCCACTGCATCGGGAGCCGCTTCCGGTTCGGGTTCGGCGCCATTGGTGGCGATTTCAGCCTTGGATTCGAAGGCTTTCACCAACAGGTCGTTGGCGTTGGGGTTCTCCGAAAAGGGATTAAGCCAGTCCAACCAGCCTTCGTCCGATTGCACTTCCGGTGGGGGGGACAGGTTCCCGGCCTGGGTGGCAAGGTCGGTATAGTCGCGTGCCAGCGCCTGGGTGAAGGGCGAGCCCGCCGACGCCATGTCGTCGTCGCTGGAACAGGCTGCCAGTCCCACCGCCAGGCCCATGGCGGCAAGGCTCAGGACAAACGTGCGGGCGACCTTGCGACGGGCGGCGCGATCGGGCGAAAGGAACATCATTATCTCTCCGGGCAGGTTGCGATTGTCCGGGCCCCAGCCCTTTATATCGCAGGGAAAACGCGACTTCTCCTATAGCGCGAGGGGCACATCTTAGAAACCCCCGTCCCGGCCGGGACTGCAATGGTGCGGCGCAAAAGAAGGGCCCAGACGACCGGATTGTCAGGAATGACGGATATGGTTGACCGGAAAGGCGCGGCGGTAACCTCCTGTTGATGACTGCGGCGTAAAACAGCCATGCGCAATATGGGAGGCCGGCCCGATGCAGGGCTTGGCAGGGGCCATGACAGACGGCGAACAGGCCGCCGAATCGGCGAGCGCCAAGGCTGGCATCGACCGCCGGCGCTTTCGCCGCGTGAAGATTGGACTGCCCGGCCGGCTGTTTCTTCCCGCCGAGAGCCACGAGTCCCGCTGCACGGTCATCGACATGTCGCCGGGGGGCGCGGCCATAGCCTGCGAGACCGTCCCGGAACCGGGCACGCAGGTGGTGCTCTATGTCGACAATTTCGGTCGTTTCGAGGGCCATGTGGCCCGCCGCGACGGATATGGATTTGGCATCGCCTTTACCTGCACGCCGTCGAAGCGCGAACGCACTGCCGAGCAGCTGACGCTCTTCATGAACAAGGCCCTGGTCGACCAGAGCGTGATGCGCCGTCATGAACGCGCCAGCCAGAAGGGCTTCGCCAAGTTTACCCGCGCCGATGGCCAGATCGTGCACTGCGAGGTCATGGACATTTCCGTAGGCGGCGTTTCGCTGAAGACCGACGTCAGGCCCCCTATCGGCGAATTTGTGCTGATCGCCCAGATCGCGGGCCGCATAGCCCGTCATCATGGCGACGGCATCGGCATCGAATTCGTCGGTCGTGACGCCGCCGAGCCGCCCAGTCAGTTGAACGTGGTGCGGGTCTAGGACCGCTCCCGCCTTTTCCCCTAGCCGCCATACTCGACAAGATAGCCGGACGCACCTTCATCCGGCTCGCCGCGGCCGCGCGCAGTGCTTAATTGCGGCATGCCATAGGAAAACAGAGTGACGCAGCATACCGCCGCGACGTCCCAGCGCCCTCCATGCTGGAACGCGGACGTCATCCAGTTCGCGAACTGGCCGCCAACCGCGTGCCCCTGTTCGTCGCCGACCCAGAACAGCAAACCCTTGCCACCATCGGCTTTGCCCTCCGGGCCGGTGACCCAGCGCCACTCTCCGGGGGCGGTCTGGCGGCCCCCCAGCCAGGTCGTGTCGGTATAGGAGCGCGAAAACACCCGCTCCAGGATGAAATTGAATTCCCGCTCATCACCGATGGTCGCCAGGTAGCCCTCTTTGCCGTGCCACGAACGCCGTGCCGCCTGGGCGCGTGCCTGCGTCCAGCTGATATTGGGCGACGACACATATTGATAGGCATGGCCGTTCGGGGCCTGGAATATACGGCTCGTGGCGATTTGCGGAATGTTTCCGGTGCGCGGCCAGATGTGCCAGTCCGCCGGTAACGAGCCAAGGTGCAGGAGGATGAAGAAAGCTCCGAACGCCCATACCACCAGGGATGCCATTCCCAGAAACGACCAGCCCTGCAGGGTAATTTTCACGTTCCACCCCGGTATGCCCGCCGCAATGATACGTCCGCGCACGAATCAACGGAATGGGCTTGCCCGCCTTGCGTTGGGCGCCGGCAGGACTGGTCCCGGTTCAGGCCAGACTGCGCACCTGGCTGGCCGCAAGCATCAGCTTGGCGATGGACAACTCGCCGCTGCTTTCCAGCGCTGCTGCAAAGTCCTGGACGCGTTCCAGCGCCGCGGCGTTGCGGCAAGCCCAGGCCTCGACCGCGGCGGCGCCCTTGCCGCCGTTCGCCAGCAGCTTGCGGGCCAGTCCGCGCTGGGTCGCCGACAGGTCTTCGGTCAGGCGGCGCAGCGCCAGCCGGTCCCAGTGCTCGGGCGGCGTCAGGCGCTGGCTCCAGCTTCGCAGCCTGTCGAGACCCAGTGTCCGGCCCAGCGCGAAATAGAGCGCCGCAACCTCGTCCGGTGTCTGGTGCGAGCCATGAGCCAGAAGCGCGATGTCGGGCGCGGCGGTCAAGCGCCGCAGCAGGGTCCAATCCCGGGCAAGTTCTTCGGGCACTTGTCCGGCCAGCGAGCCGATACGGGCGCGGTCCTCCTCGTCTGGAACCAGCCGGACGCGCAGTGATTCGACACCGGCACGGTAGAGCGCGATGGCATCCCCCAGGGGGGCATCAGCCGCAACGTGGGTCAGGAACCAGGGCGTCACACGCCGAAAATGCCCTGCGATCCCGGCGTAAAGCTGAATCTGCACACCGGCATCCACCTGGCCGTCCAGCCTGTCGATGCGCGCCTTCAGCGCCGACAGCGCAAAGGCGCCATCCGCCATCACGAAGGCGCGCGCCACCAGATCGCCGGGAAGACCCGATAGCTCGCGCATGCGGAAGGCAAAGGCCGGCCCCGCAAGGTTGACAATGCGGTTGCTCAGTACGGTGGAAACGATCTCGCGCTTCAGGCGGTGGCGCGACGGCTCCTTTGGGAAGGCCGCCACAGCCTCGGGCGGAAAATATCCGCTGGCCAGTTCTTCCAGCGCCGGATCGTCGGGCAGGGCGCTGGCGAGAATCTGTGCATCCAGATCCAGCTTGGCATAGGCCAGGAGCACGCAAAGCTCCGGCCGGGTGAGACCCTTGCGGTCGTGCGCCAGCGTCATCGCCGCAGCGTCGCCGGGAAGGAATTCCACCGCACGGTTCAGGCGGCCGCGCGCTTCCAGGTCGCGCATGAAGCGGACATCGGCGTCGATATCCTCAACGGCGTTCCGTTCGGCCACGGACAGAGCCAGGGTCTGGTTGTAATTGTCCGCCAAAACATGCGCGGCCACCGCATCGGTCATCGACGCCAGCAGGCTGTTGCGCCTTGCCTCGTCGATTTCCCCGCGCCGCACCGGGCCTGACAGCAATATCTTGAGATTGACCTCATGGTCCGAAGTGTCGACGCCGGCGGAATTGTCCACCGCATCGGTATCGATGCGCCCGCCCGCGCGCGCATATTCAATGCGGCCGGGTTGCGTGACACCCAGGTTGGCGCCTTCGCCCACCACCCTGGCGCGCACCTCGCCGCCATTGACGCGCACGGCGTCATTGGCGCGGTCACCGACGTCGTTGTTGGACTGACTGGACGCCTTGACATAGGTTCCGATCCCGCCGAACCACAGAAGATCGGTCTTCGCCTTCAGAAGGGCATGGATCAGAGCAGGCGGGGAAAGCGTGTCCTCCTCCACCGCCAGCATCGCCTTCACTTCGGGACCAAGGGGGATTTCCTTCACCGTGCGGGCAAAGATGCCGCCGCCCTTGCCGATCGCATCCCTGTTGTAATCGTCCCAGCTCGAGCGCGGCAGTTCAAACAGCCGCTTGCGTTCGGCAAAGCCTCTGGCGGCGTCGGCATTGGGGTCCAGGAAAATATGGCGGTGATCGAAGGCGGCGATCAGGCGAATATGTTCGGACAGCAGCATGCCGTTGCCGAAAACATCGCCCGACATGTCGCCCACGCCGATGACGGTGAAATCCTCTTTCTGGATGTCCGT
>DASTRG010000313.1:0-3271 GCA_035761325.1 Rhizomicrobium sp.
GGGCGGCCGCGATCCGCTTGGCCGGGGCAACTCCCCGCTGGGCAATTCCGGGGTGAAGATTCCCGGACCCGACGAAATCGCCCGCGCCCGCGAGATCCTGCAGGAATTGCGCCGCCGGGCCGCCGAGATGAACCGGCCGCAACAGGAGCGGGATTATCTGGATCGGTTGCTCAAGGCGTTCTGAGATGATCCGCCGCCGTCGCGGGATTCGCTTCAGCTTGTGACTTGCCCGATATAGGGCAGCGCGCGGTAGCGCCCGGCATCGTCCATGCCATAGCCGACAATGAAATCCTTTACGCCCGGGAAGAGCGCGTGATCGGCCCGCGTCACCGCATCGTCATGCAGCTTGTCTACCACCACCACCTTGCGCACCGTGGCGGCGCCCGCTTCCAGCAGCAGTTTGGATGCGCGCGCCATGGTGTGGCCGCGGTCCAGCACGCCATCGATCAGAAGCACATGCTTGCCTTTCACATGCTCGCTCGGCGCGGCCAGCACCGACAGCGCGCTTCCGGTGCGCGCATTGCCATAGGACCGCAGCCAGATCATCTCGGTCTCCAGATGCACGCCTTCCTCGGCCAGCGCACGCACCAGGTCGGCGGCAAAAACGAAGGCGCCCACCAGAATGGGCGCGGCCACCTGGGGCCTGTCCGGCAAGGCGGCCAGCGTCTTGGCGAGCGCCTTCAGCCGGGTCCTGATGTCCTCGGCAGAATAGAGAACCGGAGGCATGCCGGTCACATCGCGTCCTTGGCGAAGCGGACTTCAAGATGCCGCGCCGCGGCCGGCGGGCTGGAAAGCCGTGTGACGAACGGCACCGATTGCCCGGGCTTCAGCGTTGTGACATCGGGCTTGAAGGTCCAGTGGTAGAGTTCGCGGTTGCCCGAATCGCTGAGGGTGACGCGTATGGTCTGCGGCACCGGCAGTTCGCGGGGACCGGTATTGACGATACGGCCGCGGACCGCCAGCACCACCTGCCCGTCCTCGCTCTCCCGTTTGTAGTTCACCTGACGGAAATCGATGCCGCTGGCACTGACAGCCAGGCCCAGGCTGGAATAGACACCGGCCGACTGCGGCCAGATCGTCGCGATGTCCTGGCGGTAGCGGATCGCCGACACGGCGATCAGCACCACGACAGCGATCAGCCCCACCCAGCCCGCGGCCACCGCCAGCCCGGCCTTCAGGGCCCTGCGATCGGGTGGCGCGGCGGCTTCCACACCGGGGTTGAAGCGGACGCTCTGGGGCGCAGGCGGACTGTCCGGCGCGGGCGGGCTGTCCGGCGCGGGCGCCGGGGCTTTTTCCGGCCCGGGCACGCGCGGCTGCGGTGCGGGTTGGGGAGGGGGCGCCTGCGGCTCTTCGCCCATCTGCTGCCAGCGATGGCCGCATTTCGAACAGCGCACGCTGCGTCCGCCGGCCGGAAACTTGGCGCCATCGACCGAATAGCGGGTGGCGCAGGAAGGACAGGTAAGGATCATGCCGGGCCGGTGGAAGATTGCCGCGAAAATAGGGGCCGGGGGCCCCCGGAGCAAGCATGCCAGCCAGACTGTCAACATCACCCTAAGGCGTTCGGGCACCCCATTTTCCCGGAAAAATGCTTTATGGTTGCTCCATGGTTCGCTTCGAAAATGTCGGCATGCGCTATGGCTCGGGCCCGGAGGTCCTGCGTGATGTCAGCTTCACGCTCCAGGCCGGCTCCTTCACCTTCCTGACGGGCCTGTCGGGGGCCGGCAAGACCACGCTGCTCAAGCTGATCTGCATCGCCGAGCCGCCCAGCCGCGGCCTTATCACCCTGTTCGGCACCGACCTGGCCACCGCCCGGCGCAACCAGTTTCCCGCCCTTCGCCGCCGGATCGGCGTGGTGTTCCAGGATTTCCGCCTGCTCAATCACCTTTCTGTTTTCGACAATGTCGCCCTGCCGCTGCGCCTGGCGGGACGGCGCATGGCCGATTTCCATCGCGATGTCTGTGAGCTTCTATCCTGGGTGGGGCTGGGCGAACGCATGCATGCCCGTCCGCCCACGTTGTCGGGCGGTGAACAACAGCGCATCGCCATCGCGCGGGCCGTGGTGGCCCGGCCCGATCTTCTGATCGCCGATGAGCCCACCGGCAATGTCGACCCGGAAATGGGCGCCCGCCTGATCCGGCTGATCGCCGAACTGAACCGGCTGGGCACCACCGTGCTGATCGCCACCCATGACCGCCATCTGGTCGAAGCCACCCGTGGCCGTGAGATGCGGCTTGTGGAAGGGCGGCTGATGGAATTGCGGCCGGTCTGACATGGCGGAACGCGCAAGCTACATCATGCCCCGCGAACCGATCCTGCCCAAGGATGGGGGCGCCGCGCCGCTGGATTTCGTCATTGCCGTGATGGCCTTCCTGGCGGCTCTGTCGCTGGGCGCATCGCTTCTGGCCGACCGCGCGGCGGAAGGCTGGCAGAGCGGCCTGTCCAATCGCATCACCGTGCAGATCCTTCCGCCCCAAGAGGGCGATCCCGGCGCCGGCCTCAGCGCGGAGACCCGGGCCGCGCTGTCGGTCCTGAACGCCACACCCGGCATCGCCCATGCCGCGCCGCTTTCGGATGCACAGATCAATACCCTGCTGGAGCCGTGGATCGGCAAGGATGGCGCGGTGGCGGGCATTCCCCTGCCCAGGCTGATCGATGCCACCCTGACGCCGGGCGAACCGGTCGATTTCACCCGCCTCTCGGCCGCCCTGAAAAAGGCCGCGCCCCATGCGAGCCTGGACGACCATCGCCGCTGGATCGCGCGGCTGCAGAGCCTGGCCGATACGGTGCGCTGGTCGGCCTATGCCATTCTGCTCCTGATCGCGGGCGCCACCGCGGCGACCGTTTCATTCGCCACCCGCGCGGGGCTGGAGGCGCATCACGAAATGGTCGCCTTGCTGCACCAGATGGGCGCGCTGCCGGGCTTCATCGCCCGGGCGGTGGAACGGCATTATTTCACCTCCGCCCTGCTGGCCGCGATGGTGGGAACGGCGCTGGCGGCGATGGTTTTCATCGGCGCCGGCGGATTGGAGAGTTTCGGCGTCGAAGCGGTGCCATTCCTGCCGCCCTTGTCGTTGAAGCTGACAGAGTTACCATGGCTGCTGTTGGTTCCGGCCGCCACGGCACTGATCGCCTGGGCAACGGCGCGCATATCGGTCCTGTCCGTTGTGAAGGCTATCTACTGAAATCTGTCTGCTGCTATTTTCGCGACCGACGGTGGAGTTTGACGTGCGTGTGTTCCTGGCGGCCCTGCTGGTGATTTTTCTGGCCTATG
>DASTRG010000314.1:0-2798 GCA_035761325.1 Rhizomicrobium sp.
CAACGAGCGGCGCGCCAATGGCCGGGCCAAACCCTGGAACCTGAAATATCTGGGCATCGGCAACGAGACCTGGGGCTGTGGCGGCAACATGAGCCCGGAGTATGCCGCCTCGATCAATGCGCGCTATTCCAGCTTCGTCAATGCGCCCGCTTCCATGGGGATGATCAAGGTAGCCAGCGGTGCGACGGGTAATGTCGGCGGCCGCGGTGACCCGGAAGCCTTCACGGCGGCAATGATGAAGGATGGGGGCCGGCTGCAGGCGCTGAGCTTCCACTACTACGCCATGCCGATGGATCGCGACCGCGGCCCCGCCACCGGCTTTGGCGAAAATCTGTGGGCGCGTGAGCTCGATCTTGCGCGCGAGATGGAGCCGCTGGTCTCCAAGGTCAGCGCCGTGATGGACAAGTATGATCCGGAAAAGAAAGTCGCGCTGTATGTCGATGAATGGGGCGCCTGGTACAACCAGGAGCCTGGCAGCCATCCCGGCTTCCTCTACCAGCAGAACTCGCTGCGCGATGCGGAAGTGGCGGCGCTGACGTTGGACATCTTCCATCGTCACACTGACCGGGTGAAGCTGGCGGCCATAGCCCAGATGGTCAATGTGTTGCAGGCGATGATCCTGACGGATGGGCCCAGGATGGTGTTGACGCCCACCTATCATGTGTTCGACATGTATCAGCCTTTCATGGAGGCGGTGCCTTATCCGGCCAGCGTGAAAGGCCCGCAATACAGCTTCGACGGGCACAGCATGCCGATGGTCGACGTGTCGGCGGCGCGTGGAAAGGACGGCAAGCTCTATCTGGCGCTGGTCAACACCGACCCGCACCGTGCCGCGCATGTGGTGACCAACCTTGCCGGTACGGGCAGGGGGATGATCCTGACGGGGCCGGCGATGGACACGCACAACACCTTCGATGCGCCGAATACCATCCATCCGGTGGCGTTCGCCGGCAGGAACGAGGGCGGCAAGGCGGCATTCGACCTGCCGTCAAAATCCGTAGCGGTAGTAGCGGTTCAGTAAGGGGAAAACACCGGGTCTCTTCCCCCCGCGAGCAGAGCGACCAGCGGGGGGAAGATGTCGCGGCGAGGTGCTTGCCTGCAAACCCGAGCTGCGACGGATCGGGGCGATTATTTCGTGCTGAATTTGTAGACGATCGTGTTGGTATAGGTCTGGCCGGGATTCAGCCGCGCGCTGGGGAAATCCGGATGGTTGGGCGTGTCGGGGAACACCCCCGGCTCCAGGCAGATCGCGTCGCCCTGGCGATATGCGCGGTTGTCCTTGCCGAAGAACGTCCCGTCCAGGAAGTTTCCGGTATAGAACTGGATGCCCGGCGCCGTGGTGGAAATCTCCATAACCCGGCCCGAGACCGGGTCGGCCACCACCGCGGCCGGCCTGAGCGTGCCGGCCTTGCCGTCAACGATGAAATTCTGGTCGTAGCCGCGGGCATAGCGGATCTGTTGATCGCGCGCATCGCGAATGCGCGCCCCCACCCGGTGCGCCGTGCGGAAGTCGAAGGGCGTGCCCGCGACCGCCCGGCGCTCGCCGGTGGGGATAAGGGTGGCATCGACCGGCGTGAAGCGTTCGGCGTGCAGGGTGACCATGTCGTCCATGACGTCACGTGCGTCATTGCCCGACAGGTTGAAATAGCTGTGGTTGGTCAGGTTCAGTACCGTGGGCTTCGACGTGGTGGCGCGGTAGTCCACGCGCAACTCATTCTGCTCGTTCAGCGAATAGGTGGCCGTCACTTTCAGCTGGCCCGGAAAGCCTTCCTCGCCGTCGGCGCTGACATAGGACAGCACGACCTTTGCATCGGATCCGCTGGAGACGGAGTCGATCTTCCACATCCTTTTGTCGAAGCCTTTCAGGCCTCCATGCAGCGAATTGGGCCCATCGTTGGTGGCCAGGCTATAGGTCTTGCCGTCCAGGGTGAATTTGCCCTTGGCGATGCGGTTGGCATAACGCCCCACCGAGGCGCCGAAATAGTCGGGATGGCTGAGATATTGCTGGGCGGTATCATAGCCCAGCGTGATGTCCTGCGCGTGGCCGGCCTTGTCGGGCACCATCAGGGACTGCAGCGTGGCGCCGAGCGTCATGATCTTTGCGCTGATGCCATGGCCGTTGGTCAGCGTTACCGCCTCGACCTTTGTGCCGTCGGCCAGCTGGCCGAAGGGGGCGCGGGTCGCCGTGGCGGCATCGGCGTTGCCGGCGGCGAAGGCAAGAAGCACGGTGCCCAGCGCGAGTTTTGTCTTCAAATGCATTTCAGTCCTCCATCTAATCGTTCGGCAGGGCATAGATCGCGACCACATCGCTGAATTGGGCCTTGCTGGTGTCCTTGATGAGCCCGTTGCTGCGCGCGCAGCCGGCGGCCCCCACCGCCACATACTGCACGCCTTTCACGCGATAGGTGATGGGCGGGGTGCATACGCCGATGCCCAGATTCTGTTTCCAGAGTTTCCTGCCGGTCTGCGCATCGAAAGCGTCGAAGTCGCCGTTCATTTCGCCGGCGAACAGAAGGTTGCTGGCCGTGGTCAGTACGCCGCCGTACATCGGCAGGCTGGCCTTGTACTGCCAGCTGATCTTGCCTGTTGCGACGTTGACGGCGCTCAGCGTGCCATCCACCGGAAATTCATCGGTGGGAGAGGGCTTCTGTGTGCCCCCGACCTGCTGGCCCACCGTGGGCGTGCCGGGCACATATTTGGGAAAGGGAAAAGCGGTGACGGTGAAGGCCTGGTTGATTCCCATCGTGTAGAAGTGCTGCGTCAGCGGCGAATAGGAGGCCGGCGACCACAGATTGCCG
>DASTRG010000315.1:0-11242 GCA_035761325.1 Rhizomicrobium sp.
CGGTCCAGATCGCGGCCGTGGTTTGACGAGGCTTCAGCGATGAAAAGCGGTTGGTCCATTTAACCGAATCTAAAGTTTGTATGGCTAAGAAGCGGTTAACGCGACGCTGCCGAGGGGCCGGCAGAGGGGGAACCGTTTGAAAAACCATGCATCCTCGCCTTACCGAATTCCTCAGGCGGAGTTCCTGCGGGATGGGCGGCATAACGGCCCGCGCATTGCCCAGGCCAAGGAGCACAGCATCATCGATTGTTTCGCATGCGGCTTTCGCCATGCGCTGCCGCTACCCGATGCCAAGCTGCTGGAAGAGGAATACCGCCAGAATTACTATGCCGACGAAAAGCCGAGCTTTATCGCCCATGCGGGTGAGGACCAGGACTGGTTCAGTTTGGCACAAAATGACCGGTTAGACGCTTTCGAGCGGCGGCTGGGCGCGTCGCGCCGCCGTCTGCTGGATATCGGCTGCGGGCCCGGCTTTTTCCTGAAGACCGCCATGGCACGCGGCTGGCAGGCACACGGCATCGAGCCATCACGCCAGGCGTCGGCCCATGCGCGTTCGCTGGGCGCCACCGTTACCGAAGGGTTTTTCAATCAAGAGAGCGCGGCCGCACTGGGCCGTTTCGACGTCGTCAATCTGACCAATGTGCTGGAGCATGTGCCGGACCCCGTCGACATATTGGCGCGCGCCATCGCGCTGATCGAACCGGGCGGCGTGCTGTGCGTGGGCGTGCCCAACGATTTCTCGCCGTTCCAGATCGCGGCGCGCGGCGCGCTGAATATCGGCGAATGGTGGGTCGCCCCGCCCCATCACCTCAATTATTTCGATTTCGATTCCTTGTCCGCACTTCTGGAGGGGCTGGGGCTGACCCAGCTGGAGCGCACAACCAGCTTTCCCATGGAAGCCTTCCTGATGATGGGCGAGAATTACACTGCCGACCCCGCGCTGGGCAGGGATTGTCACATCAGGCGCAAACGCTTCGACTTCGCGATGGAAATTGCAGGGTTGAGGGAAATGCGGCGGAACTTCTACGGCGCCCTTGCGGCCCAGGGCATCGGACGCGAGGCGATCATCATCGCGACGCGGCCATGAGGTTGTCGGCGTGAGCGCAGCCCCTTTTTTCATCGTCTCGTCCGGCCGCAGCGGTACCGCGATGCTGCACAAGGCACTTTCGTCAAAACCGGAAGTGGAGATGCATCACGAATATGCGGTGCAGATCACCCAGCCGCTGGCGGTCCGGCGCTACCTTGGACTGATCGGCGAAGATGCCGCGCGGCGCACGATCGACGAGACTTTCGGCGCGGCCATACACCACAGCCGCGCGCGGCTATGGGGCGATTCGTCCAACAAGCTTTCCTGGCTGATCGCCGACCTCGCCTCTGTTTTTCCCGAGGCGCGTTTCGTTCACCTGGTGCGCGATGGGCGAAAGGTAACCAGCTCCTACTTTCACAAGCTGGGCGCGGAGAATTACGACGACCGCTCCAATGCGATCATGCAGGCCCACTATGATGGGCGCACTTGTCCCCCGCCGCCTGAGAAGCCCTACTGGTGGCCGGTGCCGCGCCGGGGTGACGCCATGGCCGAGGCGTTCCGCAATTTTGACCAGTTCCAGCGCATCTGCTGGCATTGGACCGAGATAAACCGCGTCATCCTGGACTCACTGGCGGCGCTACCGAAAATTCGAACACTGTTCGCGAGACTGGAAGACCTGACCCAGTCACCGTCGCAGGTGCGCGGCCTGATGAACTTCCTCAATCTGGACTACCAGGACAGCGACTTCGCCGTTTTCGCGCGGCCGCACAATGTGAACTGCCCGCAAGACCGGCTGCTGACGTCGCTTCAGCGCGCCCAGTTCGAGGCCATCGCCGCCCCCCTGATGGTCCGGCTGGGCTATGCCGAGCGGGCTGAATATACGGTCCAATACTAGAAGTATAAGGGCCCATTAACCATCCTGGTCCGAACATGGTTACCGGAATTTCCGGTGAGCGGCGCCATGTCCCTTCAATATCCATGCGATTTTTGCGGCCGCGGCGAGCTGAGTTTTGCCTACTTGCCCGACGGTTCCACGCGCGGCCTGAAAGTGCATGTGTGCCGCCATTGCGGACTGGTGCAATCGACGCCGCGTATCGCCCGCACCCGGGAACGCCATGGCGCCGCCGTATCGGGCGGCGCGGACTGGGGCAATGTCCGTTACGGCAAGGGCTTCCGCACGGGGATGGCCATGGCTGCGCTGTCTCGCCATGCCGACCTGACACGCGATTTGACACTGCTGGATGTTGGCTCCAACCGCGGCAGCTTTGCCCGCGCCTTTCTGGATATGGCACCAGCCGCGCAGCTGACCGCCGTGGAGCCCGACGAGCGCTTTGCGGCGTCCTGTGCGGATCTGCCCCGCACTGACCTGGTGCAGGCCCGCACCGAAAACACCGCCTTTGCCGATGCCAGTTTCGACATCGTTCATTCCTGCCACACCATCGAGCACCTTGCGGCGCCCTTCGCGGCCCTCAAGGACCATGCACGGGTGCTGAAGACAGGCGGCCTTTTGGTGATCGACGCGCCCAACATCGCCCTGGTGGGCGGCGAAGACATCGTCGAGGAATGGTTCATCGACAAGCATCTGTTCCATTTCTCGGCGCGCACCCTGTCGCGGATGATCGAGGCGGCGGGCTTTACCGTTATCGAGCAAAACGATCCCGCCGATGCCATCAACCTTCTGTTTGTCGCACGCAAGGCCGATACGCAGGCACAAACGGTTGCCGCCGATCCTGCCGAGGTGGCCGCCGCCATGGCGCTGATGAACCGCTATCAACACACCCGCGCGCGCAACCTTGCCGCGCTTGAAACGGCGGCGCGCGAACTGACTGCGCTGAAGCCGAAACGTGTGGCACTTTGGGGCGCCGGCCGGCTGTTCGATCTTCTGGTGCGCGAGGGGGGCTTTGACCCCAAATCCCTGGCTCTGCTGATCGACGCCCATCTGATAAAGCATATGGGCGAGCGACACGGCGTCCGGCTGTCTCAGCCCGACGCCTTGAACAACGGCGCTGCCGATGTGGTGGTAGTGATGTCGCGCGGCTTCGCCGCCGAAATTTCCGACCAGGTGCGTGCGCGCGCGCCCCACGCCGAAATCATCCTCTTCGCCGACCTGCTGGGGCGCGCCCGCCTTGGCCGCGCGGCCTGACGACCATCGCCCAAAGGAATCCCATGAACCTGCCGCTCAAAACCCATCCGGTCGGCGATTGCGACCAGCCGAAGATGGCATCAGGTCTGGAACGCAGGCTGGCCGCGGCTGCGCGCTTCATTCGCATGCATTCCATCGCTTCCATCTACCACGCGGGATCGGGCCATCCCGGAGGGGCGATGTCGTCCGCCGACATCTTCGCCTGTCTCTATGGCGCGGAAATGAATGTCTGGCCGGACGGGATCAACGATCCCACCCGCGACCGTTTCGTGCTGTCCAAAGGTCATGCCGCACCGGCGCTGTATGCGGCAGGCGCGCATTTCGGATTCTGCGACGCCAGGGAGTCGCTGAAGCTGCGCAAGCTGGGCAGCCCCTTTCAGGGCCATCCCCATGTGCTGGACCTGCCGTGGGTCGAGACCTCGACCGGCTCGCTGGGCCAAGGCATTTCGGTGGCGGTCGGCATGGCGCTGGGGCTTCGCATCCTGGGAAATCCGGCGCGCGTCTATTGCATGCTGGGCGACGGCGAATTGCAGGAAGGCGAAGTGTGGGAAGCAGCCATGTCGGCGAGCCATCATGGACTTTCGCGGCTGACCGCGGTGATCGACTACAACAAACTGCAGAGCGACGCGAGCAACGACACCATCATGCGGCTGGAGCCGCTGGCCGGAAAGTGGAGTGCCTTCGGCTGGGCGGTGCAGGAAGTCGACGGTCATGACATCCCTGAAATCCTCGAAGCGTTCCGCAATGCCGGATCCAATGCCGAGCTGGCGCGCGGCCCCTCGCTGATCATCGCTCACACGATCAAGGGGAAGGGCGTGCCGTACATGGAAAATATTCCCGCCTGGCACGGAAGCGTGAAGTTCACGAGGGCGCAGGCCGAAGAAGCCTTGGCGGCGCTTGGCGCCGGCGGGCACGAGATTGCGGAGTTCCTTGATGTCTAGTCCGGCTCTCATTGCTTCCAACGGCGATTCCCTGCGCGAAGCCTTCGGCAAAACGCTTTCATCGATCGCGGACGAATTTCCCCGCCTGGTCGTGTTGGATGCCGATATCGCCGGCGGCACCGGCACGCATCATTTCCGCAAGTCCCACCCGGAACGATTTGTGCAGTTCGGCATCGCCGAGCAGAACATGATGGCGGCGGCAGGCGGCATGGCGGCGGTCGGGCTGGTTCCGGTTGTAACAACCTTTGCCGTCTTCTGCCTGCGCGCCATCGAGCAGGCGCGGCTGTCGCTGTGCTATGCGCGCCGCAACGCCAAGATCGTCGCTTCCCACCCTGGCCTGGATGTGGGCCCCGATGGCGGCAGCGCCCAGGCGCTGGAGGACCTGGCGGCGTTCCGTGCCATTCCGGGCATGACCGTAATCTCGCCCGCAGATCCCACCGAGATGGCGCTGGCCACCCGCGCCATGCTGGAATTCGACGGCCCGGTCTATATGCGAACCGGCCGCAGCCCCTGCCAACGCCTGTTCGGCGACGACCACCGATTCGAGATCGGCAAAGGGCAGATTCTGCGGGATGGCGACGACCTCACCATCATCGCCTGCGGCGCCGAAGTCGCCCGCGCGCTGGCCGCCCGCGATCTTCTGGCCGCGGACGGGATTTGTGCCCGCGTCGTCAACATGCCGACCATCAAGCCGATAGATTCCGCGCTGATCACGCGCTGTTCGCGCGAGACGGGCGCCATCGTCACCGCCGAGGATCACAACATTCATGGGGGGCTCGGCGGCGCCGTGGCGGAGGCTTTGGCGGCCGGCCACCCCTGCCCCGTCGAGTTCATCGGCGTGAAAGATGTGTTCGGCGCGTCCGGCGAGCCGGAGGAGCTGGCACATCATTTCGAGATCGCCGCGCCCCATATTGCCGCGGCGGCAAAGCGGGTCCTGAAACGCAAATGAACCCGCGTTTCTCGCTTGTTGGAAGAAACGCCGTGGTCACGGGCGGATCGCGCGGCATAGGCGCTGCCATTGCCGTCGGGCTGGCCGAGGCCGGCGCCGACGTGGTGCTGACCTATCGCGAACGCCATGAAGAGGCGCAAGCCATCGTTCACAGGATCCAGGCCCTGGGGCGCAACGCCCGCGCCGTGCCGATGGATGTTACCGACCGCGCCAGCATCGAACATGCCGCGCAGCAGGCGGCGAGTTTCGGCCCTATTTCCATCCTGGTGAACAATGCCGGGGTCAACAAGCCGACCGATTTCGACCATGTCACCGACGCCGATTGGGACATGATCCTGGACATCAACCTGAAAGGCCCCTTCGTCACCAGCCAGGTCTTCCTGCCGCTGATGCAGCAGGCCGGCGGCGGCGCGATCACGCATATCGGATCGGTCAGCGGCCAGTATGGCGGCCCCCGCACGGCACACTATGCCGCTTCCAAGGCCGGGCTGATCAGCCTGGCGCAAGTCATCGCGCGCTTCGGCGCGCAACACAACGTGCGCTCCAACACCGTCGCAGCCGGCTTGATAGCCTCCGACATGGCCGCAGCCGGCATGGCCAACGCCGCCGTGCAGAAGGCGGCTGAAACGATCGTGCTGAAACGGCTTGGAACACCGCAGGAAGTCGCCGACGCCGTGGTGTTCCTGTCATCCGACGCAGCCAGCTACATCACCGCGCAGACGTTGAACGTAAACGGGGGCCTGTATTTCTGATGGAAAAAAGGACGCTCCTGATCATATCCGGCGGGATTGAGGCCGCCGACGCCGCACGCCGCGCCAAGGAGATGGGCCTCACCGTCGTGGTGTCGGACCGCGATCCCAATGCGCCCGGCTTTGCGTTTGCTGATTCCTGCCTGATCGCCGACGTCTATGGTCCCGCCGAAACCGCCGCTGCTGCCGAACGTTACAGCCGCAAGATCAGGAAGATTGACGGTGTGCTCTGTGTCGCCGCCGACGCTCCGGTTACCGCCGCCACCGTCGCCCAGCGCCTGGGCCTGCCCGGCCTTCCGGTGCATGTGGCGGAGTTGGCCTGCGACAAGCTGGCAATGAAAAAAGCCTTCCGGAGCGCTGGCGTGAGCGTGCCATGGTTCGCAGAGGTCTCCACCCCCCAGGAACTGCAGCGCATTGCCGTCGAGCGGGGCCGCGATCTGGTCATCAAACCTGTGGACTCGCGCGGCAGCCGCGGAGTGCAGCGCGTCGCGCAGGTGGCCGACCTGACCGGTGCCTTCACGCTGGCGCGCAGCCACTCGCCCAGTGAGCGGGTCATGGTGGAGCAGTATCTCTCCGGTCCGCAGGTCTCCACCGAAAGCATCGTGATCGACGGGGTGTGCCATACGCCCGGCTTCTCGGACCGCAATTACGAATATCTGGAGCGCTATGCGCCCTTCTTCATCGAAAATGGCGGCGACCTGCCCAGCCATTTGCCCGCCAGCGTCCAGGACAAGGTGAAGACTCTGGTCGGACAGGCCGCATCGGCGCTTGGCATAACCACCGGCACGGTCAAGGGCGACATTGTTGTGCACCAGGACGAGCCTTACATGATCGAACTGGCGGCGCGTCTGTCGGGCGGCTTTTTCTGTACCCGGGAGATTCCGCTCAATACCGGCGTGGATTTCATCGGCGCCGCCATCCGGCTGGCGCTGGGCGAGACGGTTTCACCGGAGGAACTCAGCCCGCGCCGGCAGGTGCCCGTGGTGCAGCGCTATGCCTTCCCCTCGCCGGGCACCGTGACTGGTGTCACCGGCGAGGATGACGCTCGCCAGATCCCGGGAATCGCCGAAGTCGTGGTCACTGCCCGTCCAGGTGACGTGATCCCCCCGGCCGGCGACAAGCGACCCAGCGCCGCAATGGTATTGGCCACCGGCGATACCCACGCAGCGGCCCTGAAGGCGGCCAACGACGCACTGGCCCTGATCCGGATTCGCACCGCATGAACGCGCCCTTTCAGGTGCAGGAGACAAAGACAGGAAGCGGGCTTTCCGTCTTTGCTTTCTTTCATCTGAATCTGGCCTTTTCTTCCATAGAGGAAGACCGCCGCGACGCGGTGATCGCCAATTGCTACTGGCCGCTCCTGAAACTGGCGGCAGCCCACGGGCCGCTGGGCATGGAGGTTGGCGGCTATACGCTTGAAGAAATCGCCGCCCGCGACCCCTCCTGGATCGATGAGGCGCGCGCCGCCATCCGGCGCGGCGAGATCGAGTTGATTGGTTCGGGCTACAGCCAGATGATCGGTCCGCTGGTTCCGGCGCGGGTGACACGGGAAAACCTGCGCCTGGGGCTTGAGACCTATGTACGCCTGCTGGGCGCGCGGCCGCGCCTGGCGCTGGTGAATGAGCAGGCTTACGCCGGCGGACTGGTGGGTCTGTATGCCGATGCCGGCTTCGACGGCATGATCATGGATTTCGACAATCCCGCCAGCCAGCATCCCGAGTGGCATGGCGAGACAGGCTTTCTGCCGCAGTACGCGGTGGGGCCGAACGGCCGCCGTATCGCGCTGGTCTGGAGCAACACCGCGGCCTTCCAGCAGCTGCAGCGGCATGCCCATGGCGACACCCCGCTCGAAACCTATCGCGGCTTTGTGCGGGGACGGCATGGCGAAACTCCGCGCGCGCTTTGCCTGTATGCCAGCGATGCGGAGATTTTCGATTTTCGCCCAGGCCGCTTCAAGACCGAGGAAAGGCTCAGCGGCGGCGAATGGCAACGCATCGCCGATGCTTTCGCGGCCGTGCGCCAGGATGGTGCGGTGTTGGTGTCGCCCTCGCAGGTGCTGGACATGTTGAGTATGCCGGGCGCCGGGCACGATCTGGTTCTGGAAAGTCCCGCCTGCCCCGTACCCGTCAAGAAGCAGCGCAAATACAATTTGGCGCGCTGGGCCGTGACGGGCCGGGATAATCTGGCCGTCAACGCCGCCTGTGAACGCATCTGGCGCGGCATGATTGCCGACGAGAGCAAAGCAGACTGGAAGGAGCTCTGCTACCTGTGGGCCAGCGATTTCCGCACCCACATAACGCAAAGGCGCTGGAATGGCTTTGTCGAAAGATTAAGGGCAGCCGATGCCCGCTGGGGGATCAAGATAGCCCCGCCGCAACGGCCGCTTGAAGGAGCGCCGGTCACCGACCGCCATATCGAGATCCGAACGCCCAGCCTTTCGGCGAAACTGGACCGGCGGCGAGGGTTGGCATTGTCCATGCTTCACTTTGCAGGCCACCCATCTGCAGCGCTGGGGGGACTGCCGCACGGCTATTTCGACGATATCGCACTACAGGCGGACTGGTACACCGGCGACTGTGTGTGGGAAGGGCCAGGCGAGCACAAGACGACCGACCTGGACTGGGCCGAGACCCGCATCGAAAAGACCGCCGGTGGCGATGTTCTGGTTGAAGGGCGTGTTGAAACACCGCACGGCACCATCGAGAAGCGGATGCGCTTTCTCGCCGGCTCACCATGTGTGGAGTTCGACCTGTCATTCGACTGGGCCGGTTGGGAAAAGGGCGTACTGCGCCTGGGCCACTTCACGTTGCTGCCCGAGGCGTTCGATCTGAAAAAGCTCCGGCTCTCAACCAACAATGGCGGCGCGACCGAGCATTTCACCCTGGCCGGCCAGCCGATCGATCACGGCGCACCGGTATCCTTCCTGGTCTCATCCAGTTTCGGACTGGGCATGACCGAGGGCTGGGCGCGTATCGGCGATGATGTCACCGCGCTGCGCTTCGATGTGGATCGTTGTTGCGCGCCGTTGCTGGGACTTTTGACTCATCGGCCGGCGCGGCGCGCAGGCGGCGATCAAAGCCTTTTTTGCCAGCTTCAGCTATCGGCCCTGGAACTGGACGATACGCGCAAGCCCGCGTCCTATCTCGCCGGACCGCGCCGCTTCCGGTTTTCCGTCAGCGCCGGCTGAGCCCCAGACAGCTGCAAGGGGCGCGAGGCCGAAGCCCCGCACCCCCTGCATCCCACCAGAATTGTTCCCTACGCCCCGGGGCAGGAGCCGTATTCTTACGGTCCCCTGGCATCGGCTGGCGATGGACGGGGCCCCGGAAAAGGGACCCCGCCCATGCCGTGGCTTAGTGGAACAGGGAGAGAATCGTCTGCGGCGCCTGATTGGCGATCGACAGCGCCTGGATACCAAGCTGCTGACGAACCTGCAGGGCCTGCAACTGGGCGCTCTCCTGCGCCATGTTGGCGTCGACCAGGTTGCCGATGCCCTGGGTCAGGGTGTCGGACAGCTTCTGGGCGAACGTGCCCTGGATCGAGAATTTCGCCGCGCCGGCCGACAACTTGGCGAGCGCCGAGTTGACGTTGGTGAGCGAGGACTGGATCGTGGCCACGAGAGCCGAGGCCTTGGACTGGGTCGAGATCGAGGAGGTGGACTTCACGGTGACGATGCTACCCGACAGCGAAAGCTTCTGGGCCGAAGTGGTGATGCGGCGGCTGCCGTCGGCACTGGCCAGAGCCGTGATCTGAGTGGTCGAACCGTCCACCAGGTTGAAGCCGTTGAACACAGCGTTCTTCACGATCGTCGTGATCTGGTCACGCAGCGCGGTGAAGTTGGAGTTCAGGGCCTGACGGCTGGCGGTGTCCAGCGAGGAGTCGGCGGCGGACAGCGCCTTCTGCTTCATCTGGATCAAGAGGTCCGAGATCGACTGACCGGCAGACAGGGCCACGTCAACCGCGGAAGTCGCATTGTTGATGGAGCTCATGACGGCCTGGTAGCCGGCAACCTGACCGCGCTGGTTCTGGGCGATCGCGTAGATCGCGCCGTCATCGCGGGCATTGGCGACCTTGTAGCCGCTGTTGATGGCGGATTGGGTCTGGTTCAACTGGCCCTGGGTGGCAGACAGGTACTGCAGCGCAATGGCGGCGCCGTTGTTGGTGTTGACGCTAAAAGACATGTGGTATCTCCGTTCTGGTTTTGAGCATCGCTCATTGGGCATTTTGCCCGGACGGCCACACTTCAAGGCTTGTGCCGAAAGCGATTCAGGATCGCTTAAGCATCGATTTTGCGCGAGGCAGGAAAATCCGTCCCGGCGATCTTTGCCGGGATGCATGCGCCGCCCGGCAGAATTTGCCCATGCCCGGCAGCAATTGCCGGGTCAGGCGGCAAAAGATTCCACTTTTCACAAAATGCGCGAATTGAAGGCCCGCGGAATTGCTGGAAGAACCTGCATCAGCATGAGACAGCACTTGCTGAAGACGCCCTTAGCCATGCCCGGGGCGTGGAGGGAATGTGGGCGCGGGAAAAACGAAAAGGGCGATGCTTTCGCATCGCCCTTCCCGGCCCCTCGACGGGCGTTTGGGCTAGTGGAACAGCGACAGAATGGTCTGCGGCTGCTGATTGGCGATCGATAGCGCCTGAACGCCCAGTTGCTGACGAACCTGCAGGGCCTGCAGCTTGGCGCTTTCCTGCGCCATGTTGGCATCGACCAGGTTGCCCAGGCCGCTGGTCAACGTATCCGACAATTTCTGGGTGAAGGTCGACTGGATCGAGAACTTCGCCGCACCACTCGAAAGTTTGGCCAGGGCCGCATTGACATTGGCGAGCGAAGTCTGAAGCGTGCCGATCAGGGCCGAGGCTTTCGCCTGGGTCGAGACCGTGGCGGTCGACTTTAGAGTTACGATGGTACCCGAGAGGCTCAGGTTCTGGGCACCGGCGGTGATGCGGCGCGAGCCGTCAGCCGAAGCCAAAGCCTGAATCTTCGTGGTCGAGCCATCGACCAGATTGAAGTTGTTGAACACGGCATTCTTCACGATCGTGGTAATCTGATCGCGCAGGGCCGTGAAATTGGCATTCAGCGCCTGACGACTCGCCGTATCGAGCGAGGGGTCAGCCGCGGACAATGCCTTCTGCTTCATCTGGATCAGCAGGTCCGATATCGACTGGCCCGCAGAGAGGGCGACATCGATCGCGGACGAACCGTTGTTGAGAGAGCTCATAACGGACTGATAGCCGGCCAGATCGCCGCGCTGGTTCTGGGCAATGGCAAAGATCGCGCCATCATCCTTCGCCGATGCGACTTTCAGGCCGGAATTGATATGAGACTGGGTCTGGTCGAGCTGACCCTGAGTCAGATTCAAATACTGCAGCGCGATCGCCGCGCCGTTGTTGGTGTTGACGCTGAAAGACATTGGCATTCTCCGTTACTGGTG
>DASTRG010000316.1:0-4200 GCA_035761325.1 Rhizomicrobium sp.
GCCGTTGGGCCCCAGAAAGCCCCACACCTGGCCTTCGGGCACGGCGATGTCGACGTGGTTGACGGCTATCTTGCGGCCAAATCGCTTCGTCAGGCCCCTGACATCAATGGCCAGGTTCATCGTCACAACGGATGCACTTGAATCGGCTGGCCGGGATGGATCGGCAGCCCGCCGGGTGCGCGCGCCTCCAACTTGAATACAAGTTTTTCGCGGTTTCCCACGCTGAAGATTACCGGTGGCGTGAACTCAGCCTGAGAAGCGATGAAGGTGATGGTGGCAGTCATCGCCTTGCAACCATCGCAAGTAACGCGGACTCTCTGGCCCAGGTGCACTTTGGGAAGCTCGGTCTCCGGCACGAAAAACCGGGCATAGACGTTGGCCGGTGGCAGTAACGACACTACCGGAGTGGCCCCCGGCACATATTCGCCCGGGCGGAAGTAGATGTCCTGCACCGGCCCTTCGGCTTGCGCGACTATGCGGCGTTGCGACAGGCTGTAGGTCGCACCGCTTAGGCTTGCGGCCATCTGTCTGATCTGAGCCTGAAGTTGGGAAATGCGTGCGCGGGACTGCTGGTATTGCGTCAGTGCTTGGTCGCGCTGAGTGGGCGTACCCGCCCCCGCCCGAGCCAGATTATTCTGACGTGATAGTTCGGTAGAGGCGAAGGAGAGGTTTGATTGCTCCTGAACCAGCGAGGCGCGCGCTTGGGTAAGGGCGGCCTGTGCCTGGTCGTGATTGGCCTGTTGCTGGGTGTCGTCCAGCACGAATAGAAGATCACCGCGGTGGACGTATTTGCCACGTTCTACCGCCAAATGGGTCACCCAACCTGGCTGCGGCGCGGAAATATAGGCGAAGTCACCTTCTCCATAGCCCAACCAGTCTTCGTCATGCTTCTGCTCACAATTGAACAGCGCAAGCAGCAGCAGGAGGGGCAGAAATCGTCTCATTTTCGTTTCTGTTGAACGGGAGGCGGTGCATCGGCGCTAAGGCCGCGCGACAGCACTTCGATGTGGGTGTCAATCAAAGCCTGATAATCATACGGGATCTTGTCGAAGCGGGAGAATACGGTTCGCCAGAAAGCGACAATCAGCATGGGTGCTACGCAAAGCCGTGCAGCATGCTCAGGTGGAATGTCCTGAAATTCGCCACGCGCTATGCCACGCCGGACGATGGATTCGAAAAGGGCCAACCCGCGGTCAATAACTTCATGCCGCCAGAATTCCGCCAGCTCGGGGAACTGTCCCATTTCGGCCAGCACCACCTTCAACAGAACTACATTGTCGCTGGTGCGAACGACGTGGCCCAGGTTGGATAGCACCATGCGCAGTAGTTCGTTGCTCGAGCCATCGAAATTCTCCACCCCTCTCGCGATCTCGCCCAGCTGAGCGCCAACCTCCTGACGCGCTAGCGCCTTGAATAGCGCCGCTTTGCTCTCGAAGTAGAGGTAGATGGTGCCCTTGGTTATGCCGGCGCGCGTGGCGATGTCCTCCATGCGGGTGGGTGCAAATCCCTTTTCGGAGAAACAGACAACCGCCGCCCGAAGGATCTCGGACGTTCTTTCATCTTTTCGACGCTGCCAGCGAAGAGCCGTCATTGGTAAGTTAATAACTGACTAGTCAGTCATTGCCAAGAGGCGGGTGCAGACAAGATCCAAAATGTGCCTGACAACTCCATCATTGAACCTATTGAGGCGGGCAAAGGCCTGGGAATTTTTCCTGCTGGCGACTGATTGCGTGGTATATCTTGGTTCGTCTGGGGCGCGGGCTGAATGCCAAGGCAAGCAAGTATGAACACAGACAAAAAAGAACACATGGCAAACACTGCAATGGAATTACGCACATCTTTAGAACCGCGTCGCGCGGTGAAATCAGGAGGTATGCAATGGCCGGTATGCAGGAATTTCATCATGTGGAAGAGTCTAGAGACCGAACCTCGAAAATAATCGCGTGGGTTGTGGTTGCCCTGCTGTTGGGCGGCTTTGGGGTCTATGTCGCGGAATCTGGCTTCTTCAGTCCTAGCGCACAGTCGGGACCGAATTACCCTCGAGCTCTCTAATCGCGTTAGAGTTTCTTGGTGTGATGCTATAGTCGCACCGACACATTTGGGCTGAGCTGTGCACGAAGAAACCGGCGCTGAAAAGCGGACGGGGGCTGTGTCCGAACGACTGTAAGGAATAGTAGTTCCGGAATCCGCCGCCGTAGAATGCGCTGGCGCGATCCGCTTGCTTTTCTTGCTGTGAGCATCGGGCATGCCATGCGCCGTAAATGGCGAAATGCACTTACCAGCGCAATAGCCAGGGGCCCAGGATTGCGCCAGTCAACGCACTCAGCCCCATCCCCAAAGTATACCATGCCAGAATAAAGGGGGCCGCCGCCTCGGTGCAGTGAAAGGCATAGACGAATGCGCCTGCGGCGCCTGCGAAAAGGCCCGCCACCGTGCCGGCCAGTCCCAGGTTGGTGGGGGCCATGCGCCTCAGAATCCAGAAGCCTCCCGCCAGCAGGGGCAAGGAGCAACACAGGATATTGATGGCACACACGTCGCTGGAATGGCCCATTACCAGGGCTGCGCGATCCGCGCCGGGCGCCATCATCTGGATCGCCGACAAAAACACGATCATGCCGACCGGCAGCGCCAGCAGCAGAAGCGGGAGACGCACGTCGCTCCCCGGACGTCCCAGCCGCTCCATCGCCCACAACGCCAATGCGGCCAGCGCGAAAGCATAGCCCAGCTTCATCCACATGCCGAAGCTGACGATGGCGTCGCTGAAGTCATACCGCAGGCCCAGCCAAGTCAGCATCAGCGTGATGGACAGTGCCAGACCCACGCATACTCCCAGTGCAGCCTGCCGGCCGACGGTGCCGGGCCTGACCGGCTCCAGTCCTTCCGACAGTTGAGCGATCAGATCATCGGTCTGCATCGCCGTTCCCTTTCGAGGCGAAGTCGATGGGTCCAGATTTTGGCTGCACTGACTGATTCAATGAACGAATGGCGCGATGTACATTCACTTTCACCGCCGATTCCGACATGCCATGCTCGGTGGCGGTTTCCGCGACGGAAGCGCCCTCCAGCTTGATCTGTTCTACCAGCCGGCGCTTGGATGCGGGTAACTTCGCCAGAAGCCTGGACACGTCGCGCCGTGCGGCGGCGACTTCGGTTTCGTCATGGCAGAACAGGTCCGCGGCTTCATCCAGCGAAACGGTCGCGCGCCGCTTTGCCCGCCGGTATTCGTCGATCAGCTTGTAGCGCGCGATGCCATATACCCATGCCGTGAACGGCAGGCTGGGGTCGTAGGTTGCGCGCCGCGTGTGAATGGCGATCAAGGTTTCCTGTACTGCATCCTCTACGCCGCCTGAGTCGGACAGCCGGCGCGAAAAATAACTTCTCAGGTGCCGGGTCAGCGCCGTCAGCAGCATCCGGTAATTGGTGGCATCCCCTGCCAAGGCGGCCACCATCCAATCCCGGTATTGCGCCTCCTGGGCGATCAAGCACGGCTCCTTGGAAGAGGGTTCGCCAAATTCCTGCCGAAGTTACAGGAACCGGAGTTCCAATGTAACCCAAGGCCGCTCCGCGCGTTTTCAGCAGGAAGCCATAAGTGCCCCGCAAGGAGTAAGGCCCATGAAAAACCTGATTTTGGCCGCCACCGCCCTGTGCGCCCTGGCGCTGCCTGCCGCCGCGCAGACATACTATAGCGACGCGGATACATATCCCAGCGCCGGCTATCTGGACGATCGCGGTTATTACAGTCCCTATAGCGACGCCTACGACCAGGGCTATCAGGATGCGATGCGCCGCCACTATGGCGAGGAGCGCGTGGCGGTCGAGGACGTCTATGTCGGCCCGCCCATCGATCCGTATGGCCAGACCACGGCCGAGCGTCATCCGCTGCACGGCAAGTACAATTTCTCGATGGACGGCACCAGCAAGGTAGGCGGCTGGACCGCCGTCGGCCCCCACACAACCTGGGGCATGGCGGTAGGCAGCGCGGCCGGCGGTTCGACCGGCGGTGTCTATTCGACAGGCCCGTAACGGCAAGGCCGGGCAGATCGGGCGCCGTCTCGCGGCATGCGAGGCGGCGCTTTTATCTCACCCCTCTATTTCACCCCTGCGCTTTCGAGAATCTCGGCGATCTGCTCACGGCCTTCCCGGCTGTGCATCCAGTTCTCGGCCGCGGACTGGGTGGGAAATTGCAGCGGCACCTTGTGT
>DASTRG010000317.1:0-5188 GCA_035761325.1 Rhizomicrobium sp.
CAGTTCGGCATGGACGCCAAGTTGCAGCGCATGAAGGAGGGCGCGGCCAATCCCTTCGTCGATCCCGAGGAATTCCAGCATTACCTGGCGGCGGCGCGGAAGGACTATGACGCCGAGCTCGCCCGGCAGTTCGCCGCCAAGGGCGGCTATGTGCACCCCTAGTCGGCGCGCAATCCGGCTATCGCCCTGTTGACGGCGTCGATCACCGCCTGTGGCTGGTCCAACTGGATGAAATGGCCGCTGCCCGGGACCACGGTGTTGCTGCCGCGCCGGGACAGGGCCGCCAGCCGCTCGTGGCCGGCCAGCCAGGCTTTTTCGATCAGCGCATTCTGCCGGGGCGTCACGCCCGGATAATTCATGTGCCCGTGGGTCAGCACGATCAGCGGCTTGTCGCCGAAATTTGCGGGATTGGCGTCCAGGGCGCGCTGGTTGGGGCTGTCCGCATCGCCCGGCAGGAAGCTTTCGAACTCGGAAGCCTTGGCGGCGATATAGGAGGGACGCGCGAGCTGGCCCTGCTCCAGCGCCGCAAGGGCGGGCGGCGCGGGCCCGGGGCCATCGCCATTGCCCAGGCAGTCCTTGGGCAGCGGCGGCCGGGTGATGGCGCAGGCTTTCAGGTGGCTCAACTGGCCGCGATAAAGACCGGCCGCGCCATCGCGCACCGCAGCGGGCAGGCCGGCGGTCATCGCCTGGAACTGGCCCGCGAAGGAAGGATCGACCAATACCTCGCCGGCGACGTCTTCGGGATGAAGCGCCTGAAGCAGCACGCCATAAAGACCGGCGATGGAATGGCCGACATAGAGTACCGGCGTCCTGACATGCGCGGCCCGAAGCAGGCGATGGATGTCGGCCACCGCGGCCAGCGCCGTGGACGCCCCCGCCGGAGGATCGCTGAAGCCATAGCCGGCGCGGTCGTAGGAACAGGCGCGCGTGGTCCGGGCGATTTCGCCCTGGACCATGCGCCAGGACAGCGTGCTGCCGCCCAGGCCCGAATCAAGGAGCACGGTGGGGCTGCCCCGCCCCAGGCAGAAGAGGTTGAGCCGCCGGGCGCCCTCCACCCTCACCAGCCGGTGTGGCCCGCCATAGGCAGCATCCAGCGAGTCCCGCGCCAGGGCCTGAGCGGCGGGAAAGCCGGCCATGGCGGCGAGGACGGCAATGGCGGCAAGGGCGATTTTTCCAGCCAAAGCGCGGCTCTTTCCTGATTCCGGCGCGGCATTATTGCCCATCCCGGCAAAGATGGCGCGGAGAGATGAATCGCGCCTTGACATCTAATTAGAATGTTTTTAAAACGTATTCGCAATTAGAACAGTTCCAAGGAGTGAACCCATGCTGACCATCGGCGACAAATTCCCCGACTTTTCCGTCCAGGGCGTGGTCTCGGCCAATCCGGCCAACGCCTTCCAGGACTTCACCCAGGCGAGCGACAAGGGCAAGTGGAAGCTGGTCTTCTTCTGGCCCAAGGACTTCACCTTCGTCTGCCCGACCGAGATCGCCGGCTTCGGCAAGCTCAATGGCGACTTCAAGGATCGCGACACCGTGATCTATGGCGTCTCTACCGACAGCGAGTTCGTCCACCTGGCGTGGCGGCAGAACCATGCGGACCTCAAGGACCTGCCCTTCCCCATGCTGGCCGACACCAACCAGCGGCTTTCCCGGGCGCTGGGCATCCTGGATGAGGAGGCGGGCGTGGCCAGGCGCGCCACCTTCCTGGTCGATCCCGAAGGCATCATCCGTTTCGTCTATGTCACCGACATGAATGTGGGCCGCAATCCCGCCGAAGTGCTGCGGGTGCTGGACGCGCTGCAGACCGACGAACTGTGCCCCTGCAACTGGAACAAGGGCGACGAGGTGTTGAAGCCTGCCGCGTAACCGGAGCGACCGGCGATCCGAAGACCGCCGGCGCAACCATCAAACAAGTCTCCTCATGCCGAGCGTGTCGAAGCATGAGGAGACATCCATTTCCCCCTCACCCCTTCGACAAGCTCAGGGTGAGGGCTCACCGGGACACCCCCAATGACCATCGAGACCCTGAAAGACGCCCTGCCCGAATACGCCAGGGACCCGAAGCTGAACCTGTCGTCGCTGGCGCAGGAGCAGGTGCTGAGCCAGCAACAGCGCGCCGGCACCTTCATCGCCTGCGCGCTCGCCGCGCGGAATGAAAAAACCACCCGCGCGGTGCTGGCCGGCTTCGCGCCGCAGCTTTCGCCCGAGGCGCTGGCCGCCGCCAAGGCCGCCGCCGCCATCATGGGCATGAACAACATCTATTACCGCTTCACCCACCTGGCCTCGGCGCCGGACTACAGGACCCTGCCGGCGCGGCTGCGCATGAACGTGATCGGCAAGCCCGGCGTGGACAAGGCCGATTTCGAGCTCTGGTGCCTGGCGGTGTCGGCCATCAATGGCTGCGGCACCTGCATCGACAGCCATGAAAAGGTGCTGCGCGAGGCGGGCCTTACCACCGAACAGATCCAGGCCTCGGTGCGCATCGCCGCGGTGGTGCATGCCATCGCCGCCACCCTGGACGGCGAGAGCGCCGGCCTCGCCGCGGTGACGCTGGCGGCGTAAGCCGGATTGGGATGCCTTGCATACCTCGATAGCCAAGGTATTATACCCTGGTGATCGAGGTATAGAGGTTTTCATGGCCGATGCCGTCCTTGCGGCGGGAATTCCCGAACTGATGATCCTGCGTCTGCTGCAAGATCGCGAGATGTATGGCTATGAAATCGTGCAGGCCATTGCCGCGCGCACCGGCAAGGTCGTGGCGCCCGGCGAAGGGGTCGTCTATCCGCTGCTGCACGGGCTGGAAAGGGCCGGTGCGCTGAAGTCGCGGCGCCGCGCGGTGGGTGGGCGCAGCCGCGTCTATTATGGGCTGACCGCAAAGGGGGGCCGGCGGCTCGACCGGCTTGCGGCGCGCTGGACCTCGCTGAACGGGGCGGTGGAAGCCGTGCTGGCCGGAGGCGCGCATGCGGTTTGAGGCGCTGGCTGAAACCCTTTTGAAGGGCGGTATCGCGCCGCGCCATGTCCGGCGCTATGTGGGCGAGTTGTCCGATCACCTGGACGACCTCGTCCGCCGCCAACAGGAAGCGGGATATCACGGTGACGAGGCGGTGCTGCGCGCCCGCGCATTGCTGGGCGACGACCGCGAACTGGCGGCGGCGATGCTGGCGGAACCGACGCTGAAGTCCTGGCCCGCGCGCCTGCCCTGGCTATTTTTTGGCCTGTTTCCGCCTCTTGCCGTCATCGCCCTGTTCTTCCTAACGATCCTGCCCGTAGTCGGCCTTGCGGTATTGCTGCGCGATGCCCTGCCGCATGGCGCCGCCATGCCCGACTGGTTCCGTGCCTTGGCCTATGGCGTTACGGGCATCGCCAACCTGCTCTTTGCACCGGGATTGGCGGTGCTGATGATAACGGCTGCCCGGCATCGGCGTCTGGCCATGGGATGGCCGGTACTGGGCACCCTACTTATCGCTGCGACGGGTGCGCAATTTCAGGTGGGATTCGGTACACCCGGCAACGGCCATATCGGCCTTGGCGCTCTGCTCTGGCTTTGGCACGCACCGGCAACGATGTGGAATGGGCCGCTCGCCCTTGCGCAACTGCTCTTGACCCTTGCGCCGCTGGCGCTGCTATGGCGCGGCGGCATGACGCGATGGACACAAGGCTGAAATCGCGGGCGGCGGGCGCAAGTCTGACACTGCTGGTCCAGGCCGGGTTGCTACTGCCGTTCCTGGCCTCGCAGATACCAACCGCCTTGCGGCCCATCACGCGCGAAACAGTCCTGTGGCTGCATCCCCCGCATCAGCAGGCGCCCCCTGCGCCCGACGCCACACGCGGTCCGGCCAGCACTCCGCATCCCGTGCCCTTTCACCTTCCGCCCACTTTCGCCCTACCACCCACACCAGAATCATCATCGGAGCCGGATGTCGCCGGCTTCGGCCGGATGTTGTTCGGATGTACGCCACAGACCTATGCCGACCTGCCGCCGGATCAAAAGGCACGCTGTCCCGAGCCTGGCGAAGGGCTTCAGGTCCGCACCGAACCCGACCTGATGGGCATGAAAAGCCATGTCAAGGATGAGGCGCGCTGGCAGAGGGAGTGGGCGCGCGTGCACGGTCCAATCCTGTTGCCCTGCGGTGGATTCGTCGATGTGGTCTGTCTTCTCGCAAAAATCGCAAACGGCACGCTGGACGATTACGGCAGTCCGGACCGATGGCCGGTCTATGCCACCAAGAATCTGTCGCCCCAAAACTTCCACGAGATAGAGGAAGCCTATGACGCATGGCACCGCGACCATCCGGTCAAATAGCGCGACAGTTCTGTGGCGCATCCTTTTCCTGCTGTGCGCGCTCGCCGTTCCGGCGGCGGCGCAGGAGGCAGTCACCGTCGAAAAGGGCCGCGGCCTCGTCGGCCTGTGGCGCATCGAGGTGCCGCACGGGATCAGGGTCACGTTCTTTCACGACACGCAATTCGGCGAGATGCGCCCGGTGTTCTGCCGCATTGGTGGGGCTGGAAACATCCATTGCCTGAATGGCGGCTTTTCCCGCGAGGGCACGGTCTCGGTTGACGGCAAGATCGTCCACATCGCCTGGGGCACGGCGATGGCGCGGTTCGTCATCGACGGCATAAGCGACGGCGAAACCATCGCGGGCCATTTTAGCTTCAAATTTTCGGGCATCAGCCATGACGCGCCTTCGCCGTCAGTCAGCACCCGGGTTGGTAGCCTTGGCAATCAGGCAAGCAGCCAGGCGGCCGCGATGATGGCGCGACTGAAGAACACGCCGCCGCCCGCCCTGGAAGGGCTTGGCACGCTGGAAGATGTCTCGTATCTCGGCACCTCGCCCAGGCTGGATGGCGGCGGCGATGCGGATTATTTCCGCGTCTATGCCCTGGAGTTCGCCGGCGGCGAGCGCGTCTGCGGCGTGCACGAGGACAGCTTCACCTGCGTATGAGCATCCCCTTGCGCCGTGCGCCATCACGGGCATGATGGCGGCATGGGCGCGCGCGTGAAACACCTGCTGCTGGCCGGCGCGCTGCTGCTTGCGGCGGGCGCCGCGGTCGCGCAGAGCGATGAACCCGAAAGCGTGACGGTGCACGGTCCCACCGGGATATGGCGCGTTTCCGGCCCCGGCTGGCTGAAGGCGGGCCTGTTTCATGGCTTTCACTGGGGACCGTTGCGCCAGCGCTATTGCCG
>DASTRG010000318.1:0-3580 GCA_035761325.1 Rhizomicrobium sp.
CAGATCACCGCACTTCTGGGTCAGCGCGACGAGGCCCAGAAGGCCCAGATCGCCGCCCTGGTGAAGACCTATTCCAGCATGAAGCCCAAGGATGCCGCGCGCATCTTCAACAGCCTGCCTGACGAAGTACTGGTGCCGGTAGCCCAGCAGATGAAATCGGACGTGCTGGGGACCGTGCTGGCCAACATGAATGCCGACAACGCCCAGAAGCTGACGGTAAAGCTCGCCAACAAGCTGGCCTTGCCCGAAACCGCCGATGCGCCCGCACCGGTCCAGACCGCCCAGGCGGCACCCGCTTCCGGTGTTGTGGCGCCCGCCGCGCCGGCGCCGGCCAAGGCAGCCCAGCCGGCGCAAAAGTCCGGCGGGTGATTCTTCGTGGTTAACCGGGGGTTAATGCCGCCTCGCGATAGTCGCCACCAACAAGGAAAGTGCGGGGGAAAGTCCGTGACCGGTTTGGCTTCCAGGATGGCTGCGGCGGTGGCGCTATGCGTCCTGCTCGTGCCGCTTGGCGCCCGCGCCGACAGCGTGTCCGGCCAAATGCGCGGCGGCTATGGCCGACTGTCCTTCACCCTTTCCAATGGCGCCAAGGTCAGTGCCGTCACCAGCGGCGGGGTGCTGGCGATTTCCTTCGGAACAAGAACCGATATCAGCCCTGCAGCGGTCAGCGCCGCCATGCCCGGCGTTCTGTCCGCGGGGCGCGCCGACGCTGACGGCAAGACGCTGCGCTTCGCGCTGGCCCAGCCGGTGCGGCTGCATGTCAGCCAGCAGGGCAGCCAGGCTGTGGTCGACCTGGCACCAACCACATTCACCGGCGTGATGCCCGATCTGCCGCCGCCCCCCAAGCCAGTGGTGAAGCCCGTCGATCCCGCCAGCCTGCCGGAAGTGAAATTGCGTACCGGCACCTATCCTCATTTTACCCGCCTGGTGTTCGATTGGCAGAAGAAGGTCGCCTATTCGGTGTTTCCCGGCGCGGGAAAAATGACCATCCGTTTTGCGGCTCCTGTGCGCATGGATCTTTCGGTGATCGCCCGCTTCGCACCACCCTGGGTGAAAAACGCCGCATGGCGGATTGAAGGCAACGCCACCCTGGTCGAATTCGAGACCGACTCCGATTCCGGCTATCACGATTTCAGGGATGGCAGCCATATCGTGCTGGATGTGCTGGCGCCCAAGACCGACGGCGGCGCCTATACCCCGCCCGGCAATGCACGACCCCGCGTGACGGCGATGAAGCCGGCTGGAAAGGGTGTGACCGCCGGCCAGGCGCAGGCGATCGCGGCCGCCGCGGCGAAGCTCGATCCGGGCAAGCCCGTCAAGGCAGCAAGTGGGCAAGACGAGAAGAAAGAAGCCAAGGCGGACGACAAGGCGGCGCAGGAACCTGACGACAAAGCTGTCAAAGCGGTCGCAGCCGGGCCCGTGGGGAATTTCGCCGACGGCCAGCGTACCAGGGACGGCGTGCTGATCACTTTCCATGGTGCAGGATCTCGCGCCAACGCAGTCTTTGTTCGGGGCCTGACCGCCTGGATCGTACTGGATGACACGCCGGGGTTCGATGTCGCCGAGCTGCAGAAGTCCCTGGGCGATTACGCGCTGCAGGTGCAGGCCGCCTCCAGCCAGGGCCTTTCCATCCTGCGCCTGACGCTGAAGGCGCCGGCCGATATCGCGGCCGCTGCCGATCGCGGTGACCTGAAAGTGGCTATCGGCGCCAGGATCGCGAGCACCGCCCAGCCGGTCGGGCTGGCCCGCAATCAGAGCGATCCCAGCCGCCAGTCACTGTCCACGCTGATCCCGGCTGCGACCCATGCCTATGCCGTACCCGATCCGGCAACCGGCGATGTCTTGACCATCGTGCCCGCCGCGGCGGGGCGCGCGGTGCCGGAAAAACGCGTCTTTGTCGATTTTGCGCTGCTTCCCAGCGCGTCGGGGCTGGTGATCACTCCGTTCGCCGACGATCTTCAGGTCAGGGCCGATCAATCGCGCGTTACCATCGCCCGGCCCGGTGGCCTTTCACTGACGCCGCCGCAGCTGCCGCTGGCCCAGACGCCGGCCGCCCTGGCCCGCTACGGCGAAGGCCCCAGCTTCCTGGATTTCCGGACGTGGGGGGCGCTCAAGGCCGGCAGCTTTCTTGCCACCGAGCGTCTGCTCAACGAGCGCATCGCCCACCAGCCTATGCCCGGGGCCAGCGGCGCCCGGCTGGACCTGGCGCGCTTTTACCTTGCGCACCGTTTCGCGCCCGAAGCGCTGGGCCTGATCGACCTGGTGCAGAGCCATGACCCCGCCCTGATCGGCGATGCCCAGCTGACCACCATGCGGGCGGCCGCCCAATACATGATGGGCCGGTACCGCGAGGCGCATAACACCCTGGCCGGGCCCGGCTTCGACAGCGTGCGCCACGCCGCTTTCTGGCGCGGGCTGATCGAGGCGGGGATGCAGGACTGGAAGGCGGCACACGAGCATCTGGAACAGGCAGATCCCGTGCTCAATCGCTATCCCGCCTACTGGCAGGCCGAAGCGCGCTTGGCCGACGCCGACGCCGCATTGGGGCTGGGGCGGCTTGATCTGGCCGATTCGGCGCTGCTGCGTCTTCCAAAGACCCTGACGGCTAAGCAGGCGATGGCCAAGGAGCTGGCCGAAGCCCGGCTAATGGCGGCGGAGAACCGTTATCACGACGCAGCCTCGCTGTTTGCCGCGGTGGCGCGCGGCGGCGACGAGAAGCTGGCGGCGGCGGCGATCTTCCACCAGACCAACGCGGCACTGGGAGCGGGGGCGATCAGCGTGCCCCAGGCAATCGACGCGCTCGAACGGCTGCGTTTCCGCTGGCGCGGCGATATGCTGGAGCTCAACACCCTGCGCAAGCTGGCGTCCCTCTATTTCGGCAGGAACCAGTGGCGCGACGGACTGCGGGTGCTGCGTGTTGCCACCCGGAATTTCCCCGGCCAGGACGCCGCGCGCGTCGCCCAGGACGACATGCGGGCGGCGTTTGTCAAACTCTTCCTGAAAGGCGGCGCCGACAAAATGAAGCCGGTCGACGCGCTGGCGCTGTTTTACGACAATCTGGACCTGACCCCGATCGGGCCTGACGGCGACGAGATGATACGGCGCATCTGCGACCGGCTGGTGGCGGTGGATCTTCTGGCGCCCGCCGCCAATCTGCTCGCCTACCAGGTGAACAAGCGTCTGGACGGTGTGGCCAGGGCCCAAGTCTCCACCCGGCTGGCCAGCATCTATCTGATGGACCACAAGCCGGATGCGGCGGTGAAGGCAATCCGCGATTCCGAGATCACCGGTCTTCCCGCCGATGAAATGCAGGCGCGCCTGCTGCTGGAGGCGCGCGCCTTTGCGGGCCTCAAGCAATGGGACAACGCACTGGACCTGATCGCGTTGGACGATTCGCCGCAATCGCAGCGGCTGCGGGCCGACATCTATTGGGAAAGCGGCAACTGGATGATGGCGGGGCAGAAGGCGGAGGCGCTGCTGGATGCGCGCTGGAGCGATCCGGCGCCCCTCGATTCCCAGGAGCGCACCGAGGTGTTGCGCGCGGCGGTGGCCTATTCGCTGGCGGCCGACCAGCAAAGCCTGG
>DASTRG010000319.1:0-20531 GCA_035761325.1 Rhizomicrobium sp.
GGCAGGCGCCCGTAGCTGGCAGGGCGCCCCGCGCCCGTCGCCAAGGCAGGGCGGAAGGGGGAACCAGGGAAGGGTTGCCTTTGGGTGACCCTTCCCGTAAAAGCCCGCCATCTCGCACGCGCGGGTGGGTTTCGGTGGGTGTTCCGCCGTCCCCGTCCGGTGGCTCCCCTCGGGGAGTTAACCCGCGCGTCTGGCCAACCGGTAAAGGAGACTGAACAATGGCTCTGCCAGATTTTTCCATGCGCCAGCTCCTGGAGTCGGGCGCCCATTTCGGCCATCGCACCCAGCGCTGGAACCCGAAGATGGCCCCCTACATCTATGGCGCGCGCAACGACATCCACATCCTGGACCTGACCCAGACCGTGCCGCTGCTGCACCAGGCGCTGGTGTCGCTGCGTGAAGTCGCCGCCCAGGGCGGTCGCATTCTGTTCGTGGGCACCAAGCGCCAGGCGCAGGAGCCCATCGCCGCCGCCGCCAAGCGCTGCGCGCAGTATTACGTCAATCACCGCTGGCTGGGCGGCACGCTGACGAATTGGCAGACCATCAGCCATTCGATCCGGCGCCTGCGCTCCATCGAGGAGACGCTGACCGGCGCCGAACAGTCGGGCCTGACCAAGAAGGAACTGCTGGGTCTTTTGCGCGAGCAGGACAAGCTGGAACGCTCGCTGGGCGGCATCAAGGAAATGGGCGGCCTGCCCAACATGCTGTTCGTGATCGACACCAACAAGGAATCCATTGCCATCGCCGAGGCCCGCAAGCTGGGCATCCCGGTCACCGCGATCCTGGACTCCAACTGCGATCCGGATGGCATCGCCTTCCCGATCCCGGGTAATGACGACGCCGCCCGCGCCATCGCGCTGTATTGCGACCTGGCCGCGCGCGCGGTGATCGACGGACTGTCGCAGAGCCAGGTCGCCGCCGGCGTCGACCTGGGCGAAGCGGAGGATGTCGAGGAAGTCGCCCCCCAACCGGTGGCGAGCGAAGCCGAGCCGGCGACCGCCTGACGTTCACAAACCTGATAGCGGGACGCGCCCTTGATCGGGCGTGTTCCCGATTCAAAGGAGACCTGACATGGCCAACATCACCGCTTCGATGGTGAAGGAGCTGCGCGACAAGACCGGCGCGGGCATGATGGATTGCAAGAACGCGCTGAATGAGACGGGCGGCGACATGGAAGCGGCCATCGACTGGCTGCGCAAGAAGGGTATCTCGAAGGCCGCCAAGAAGGCCGGCCGCGCCGCTGCAGAAGGCCTGGTTGGGGTGGCGGTCGATGGCGGCGCCGGCGTGCTGCTGGAAGTCAACGCCGAGACCGACTTTGTCGCCCGCAACGAGGAATTCAAGGAATTCGTCAAGAATGCCACCGCGCTGGCGCTGCAGGAAGGCGGTGACCTGGAGAAGCTGCTGGGCCATCCGATGGGCGGCTCGACGGTGCAGCAGACGCTGACGGAGCTGGTGGCCAAGATCGGCGAGAACATGTCGATCCGCCGCGCTGCCGCGATTTCGGTAGATCCGGGCGTGGTGTCCGCCTATGTCCACAATGCCGCGGCGCCCGAACTGGGCAAGATTGGTGTGCTGGTGGCACTGAAGTCGGAAGGCAGCAAGGAAAAGCTGGCCGCCTTGGCCAAGCAGATCGCCATGCATGTGGCCGCTGCCAGCCCACTGGCCATCAGCCCGGAGCATCTGGCGCCCGAAGTGGTTGAGCGCGAGCGCAATGTCCAGGCGGAGATTGCCCGCCAGTCCGGCCGTCCCGAAAACGTCATCGAGAAGATGATGGAAGGGCGCATGCGCAAATTCTACGAGGAGACGGTCCTGCTGCAGCAGACCTTTGTGATCGACGGGGAAACCCCGATCGCCAAGGTGCTGGAAAAGGCATCCAAGGACCTGGGTACCCCGGTTGCCATCGAAGCCTTTGTCCGCTTCCAGGTAGGCGAGGGCATCGAGAAGGTGGAAAGCGACTTCGCCGACGAGGTGAAGCAGATGGCCGGGAGCGCCTGACACACCCTTCGACAAGCCGGGGGTGAGGATGTATTCACGGTCCTCACGGTGAGCCTGAGGAGTGCGTATGTCTGCCACGCCGAAATACAAAAGGGTGCTGCTGAAGATATCCGGCGAGGCCCTGATGGGTTCCGGCCAATATGGCATCGACACCGGCACGGTCGACCGCATCGCCGCTGACGTGAAGGAAGCCGCTGACGCCGGAACCCAGATCTGTATGGTCGTTGGGGGTGGCAACATATTCCGCGGCCTGGCGGGGGCGGCCCAGGGCATCGAACGGGCGACCGCCGACTATATGGGCATGCTGGCCACGGTGATGAACGCGCTGGCCCTCCAGGCTGCGCTGGAGCGGACGGGGCTTCCCTGCCGGGTTCAGTCCGCCATCGCCATGAACAATGTCTGCGAGCCCTATATCCGGCGCCGGGCCATCCGCCATATGGAGAAGGGGCGGGTGGTGATTTTCGGCGCCGGCACGGGAAACCCCTTTTTCACGACGGACACCGCCGCCGCGCTTCGGGCGGCGGAAATGGGCGTCGAGGCCATGCTCAAGGCGACCCAGGTGGACGGTGTTTACAGTGCTGACCCGAAAAAGTTCGTAAACGCTATTAGATACGATTCTCTTAGCTATCTCGAGGTCTTATCAAAGGATCTTCAAGTAATGGATGCATCTGCCATCTCGGTTTCACGAGAAAACCGGATTCCAGTCCTGGTGTTTTCCCTGGCGGAACCGGGCGGACTTGCCAAGGTGCTGTCGGGCCGGGGACGGGCAACCATAATCGAGGAAAAGTAGGCCGCTTGACGGTCCGCTTTGGGCTAGTCTCGCTGGCGGGAAATGGATGGAAGGATCATGACCGAGAGCTACAACAAGGACGAACTCAACCGCCGGATGAACGGTGCGGTAGCGACGCTGAAAAGCGAGCTGGCGGGCCTGCGCACCGGCCGGGCGAGCGCGGCTCTTCTGGACCCCGTCAAGGTCGAAGCCTATGGCAACATGGTGCCGGTCAACCAGGTTGGCTCCATTGCCACGCCCGAGCCGCGCATGATCACGGTGCAGGTGTGGGACAAGGGCCTGGCAAAGGCGGTGGACAAGGCCATCCGTGACGCCGGTCTGGGCCTGAATCCTCAGATGGACGGACAATTGTTGCGCATCCCGCTGCCGGAACTCAACCAAGAACGGCGCAAGGAACTCTCCAAGCTGGCCGCCAAATATGCCGAAGCCGCCCGAGTTGCCGTGCGCAATGTGCGCCGCGACGGAATGGAAATCCTCAAGAAGCTGGAAAAGGATCACAAGATCGGCCAGGACGAGCAGCACACCAAGGGCGACGAGCTGCAGAAACTGACCGACAGTCACATTAAAGACATCGACGCCGCGCTCCATTCCAAGGAGCAGGAAATCATGCAGGTCTAAGCGATTGGCAGATACGGTCCCCAGCCCTCTTCCAAAGCATGTCGCCATCGTCATGGACGGCAATGGCCGTTGGGCGCGCAAGCGGATGCTGCCGCGCGAGGCCGGCCACTATGCCGGCATGAAGGCGGTGCGCGAGACTGTGCGCGCGGCCTGTGACATCGGTCTTCAGAACCTGACCCTGTTCGCTTTTTCGTCAGAGAATTGGAAGCGGCCCAAGACCGAGGTGGGCGCGCTGATGGGCCTGTTCCGTGCCTATTTCCGCAGCGACATGGATGAACTGGTCGAGCGCAACTGCCGCATGCGCATCATCGGCCACAGAGGTCGCGTGGCCCCCGATATCCAGGAAATGATCCAGGACTCGGAAAGCCGCACCGCCAAGAATACCGGCATGAACCTGACCTTCGCCTTCGACTATGGCGGGCAGGAAGAGATTGCCGCTGCGGCCCGCGAGCTGGCCCGCGCCGCCGCCGACGGCCGTCTGGATCCTGAAACCATCACCCCCGAACTGTTCGCCCAGCGCCTGTTCACCAGCGCGCTGCCCGAGCCGGACCTGGTGATCCGCACCAGCGGAGAGCACCGGCTGTCCAATTTTTTGTTATGGCAGTCGGCTTACGCCGAATTGCTGTTCCTCGACACGCTGTGGCCGGACTTTGACCGCGACGCGCTCATGGCAGCGCTACGCCAGTTCGCGGTGCGCGACCGGCGCTTTGGCGCGGTGGACTCGGAAAGCGCCGCGTGATCATGGAAACGCAGCCAGCCGCGTCCGCCCGCCGCTCCGGCCTGGAGTGGTTCAGACGGTCCCTCTTCGGCGTGCTTCTGATCGGCATCGCCGTCGCAGTGCTGGTCAATCCGCTTTGGTTCGCCGCTGCCACTGTGCTGGTGAGCCTTTTTGCGGCGCATGAATGGCAACGGCTTGTGCGTACGCCCGCGACTGGCGCCGCCGCCATCCACAAGCCGCTGCATCTGCAGACGGCGATCACGGCTTTGGCGGTCGCGCTCGCAATCGGGGCACGGCTTGCCGGTTTCGGCTGGGCAGCAGGGATCACGGTCCTGGCGCTGGGCGCCGTGGCCAGCTTCGTGCTGGCGTCCAGGCTGGGGGACACGCCGTTCTGGCACGCGGCCGGGCCGCTCTATATAGGCCTTCCAGCGCTGGCGATCGTGGCGCTGCGGTCCCAGCCCGCGCTGGGCCTGCAGACGGTCCTGGGGGTATTCCTGATCGTCTGGGCGACCGACACCGGAGCGTTCTTCTTCGGCAAGCTGATTGGCGGCCCCAAAATGGTTCCCAACCTGTCGCCCGGCAAGACCTGGGCGGGAACCATCGGCGGAAGCGTTACCGCCGCCATCGTCTACGGCCTGTATATCGGTATCCTGGGTTTCAACATGCTGGAAGCCATGGGTTTTGCGCTATTGTTCTCGGTTGCCGCCCATGCCGGGGATTTGCTGGAATCTGCCGTCAAACGTCATTTTGGGAAAAAGGATTCCGGCGCCATGATCCCGGGTCACGGCGGGGTCTTGGACCGCATGGATTCCACCATCCTGGCCAGTGTGGTGATGGCACTTCTGGTGTTCGGATTTCATCTCAACCCCCTGTTCGGAGGCCAGTCTTGAAGGCGATCGCCGCCACCCGGATTTTCGACGAACTGCCCCCGATGGACGAGGTCCTGGGGCGGCGGGTAAGCGTCCTTGGTTCGACCGGCTCCATTGGCGTCAACACGCTGGACGTGATCGGCCATGTGCGAAAGGCCCATGGCGAAGGCGCAATGCCGATTGAGGCGCTCACCGCGGGCAGCAATGTCAAGCTGTTGATCGAGCAGGCGCGGGCAATGAAACCCAGGCTGGCCGTGATCGGTGATGAAAGACTTCTGGGTGAGCTCAGGGAGGGGCTTTCGGGCACCGGCATCGAAGCATCCGCCGGGCGCCGGGCCGTGATTGACGCAGCGGCACGCCCTTCGGATTTCGTGATGGTGGCGATCATGGGCGCGGCCGCAATCGAACCGGCGCTTCAGGCTATCCGTCGCGGCGTGATCGTCGCGCTGGCCAACAAGGAATGCGTGGTCGCAGCCGGCGCGGTGTTCCGCGCCGCAATGGAAAAGTCCGGCGCTCAGGTCCTGCCGGTTGACAGCGAGCACAATGCGATCTTCCAGGTGCTGGGCTCGGGCGACGCCGGTGAGGCCGATCTGGTCACGATCACCGCCTCGGGCGGGCCGTTCCGGGAATGGACGCTGGAGCGTATGGGCGCCGCGACGGTGGAAGAGGCTGTTGCCCATCCCAACTGGGCTATGGGGCGCAAGATCAGCCTGGACAGCGCCACGCTGATGAACAAGGGGCTGGAGCTGATCGAGGCACATTTCCTGTTTGCCCTGCCGCCTGAAAAGCTGAGTGTGGTGGTCCATCCCCAGTCCATCGTGCATTGCCTGGTTTCCTACGAGGACGGCACCACCATGGCGCATCTTTCCGCGCCCGACATGCGCACGCCCATCGCCCACGCACTGGGCTGGCCGCGCCGCATTCCGTCGCCCTCGCGCCGCCTGGACCTCGCCAGGCTGGGCAGCCTGGTATTCCAGGCACCCGCTCACGACCGGTTTCCCGCGCTGAACCTTGCCACCAGCGCGATGCGGGCAGGGGGATTGGCCTGCACCGTGCTCAACGCTGCCAATGAAATTGCCGTCCAGGCTTTTCTGGACCGGCGCATCGGCTTTCTCGATATCTGTCGGGTGGTGGAGACGACGCTGGACATGGCGCTGGATAGCAACGGCGTAGCGGGAGACCTGGATGCCGTGCTGAGCATCGATGCCCGCGCGCGCGCCATGGCGGCCGAGCATTGCGAGAGTGTGGGCGCCTATCGCAAGGTTGGGACATAACCGATGCATTTGATTGACGCCGTTCGCGGCCTGATCGCCTGGACGCCGCTTGGCCTTCCCGCCTTCCTGTTCGTCATCACCGTGGTGGTGTTTTTCCACGAGCTGGGTCACTTCATGGTGGGACGCTACTTCGGCGTGAAGGTGGACGTGTTCTCTGTCGGCTTCGGCCGGGAGATTTTCGGTTTTACCGACAAGCGCGGGACGCGCTGGAAGGTCTGCTGGATCCCGGTTGGCGGCTACGTGAAGTTCGCCGGTGACGCCGACGCGGCCTCCACTCCGGACCGTGAGGCGGCTGCGAACATGACGGCAGAAGAGCGGGCGCAGTCGCTACCCTTCAAGCCGGTCGGCCAGCGTGCTGCGGTGGCGGCAGCCGGACCTGTCGCCAATTTTATTCTGGCCATCCTGTTATTGACCGGGATTCTGCTGTTCAGCGGGCACACGGTGATCGAGCCCCTGATTGGTCGGGTTGCCAAGGACAGCCCGGCCGCGGCGGCCGGGCTGAAAACGGGCGACCTGGTCACTAGCATCGACGGATCCAGGATCACGGATTTCCAGCAGCTGCCACAGATCATCTCGGTCCGTGGCGGCCAGACCATGGCTTTCGGTATTCGCCGCGATGGCCATGACATGACAATCTGGGTGACGCCCAGGCTGATGAAAAGCCGCGACTTCCTTGGCAATGAGGGCGAACAGGTGATGATCGGGGTTGGACCCGATCCCAGGGCCACCGTCTCCACCGAGCGTTATGGGCCGGTGGGCGCCTTTGCCGCAGCCTGCCAGGAGACCTGGACCATCGCCAGCACGACGATCCTGGGCGTGGCCCAGATCATCGGCGGGCACGGCAGTGCCGATCAGCTGCGTGGCCCCGCCGGCATTGCCCAGATGACCGGCCAGGTGGCCGCTTTCGGCTTCCTGGCCCTGCTCAACCTGGTCGCTGTACTTTCTGTAAGCATCGGCTTGGCAAACCTTTTCCCCATTCCACTGCTCGACGGGGGCCATCTTCTGTACTATGCATGCGAAGCTGTCTTGGGGCGACCGCTCGGTGCGCGAGCCCAGGATGTCGGATTCCGGCTTGGGCTGGTTTTGGTCCTGGGGCTGATGCTCCTGTCGACCTGGAACGACCTGGTCCGCCTGAATCTTTTCTGAAAACTGGGCGCGCGCGCCCCCGGAATGAGTTGGCGAAAGACCCGGAATGCCGACATTGCGCCTTAGAAGCAGGTTGTTGCGCGCGACCTCGGCGGGTTTTTGCCTGGCGATGGCCGCCGTGCCGGGCGCGGCGCAGGTTCGTCCCGGCGCAGCCGAACGCGCCCGCGAGTTGAACGCCCAGCAGCAGCAACAACAAAATCAGGCGGTGCCGGACAGCGCGGCCCAATCCGCCGCCGATCAGGCGGCCGCCGCCAATCCCGCCGCCACCCCCAAGGCTGCTCCCGAGGCCACTCACGTGATCCGCCATGTCGTGGTTACCGGCACCCAGCGCGTGGAGCCGGGCACGGTGTTGACCTATGTGAACATCCGCGAGGGCGACACATATACCCCCGCCGATATCGACCAGGCGCTGAAGACGCTGTCGGCCACCGGCCTGTTCGCGGACATACGGACCAGTTTCAGTCCCGACACCGGGACGCTGACCATCCGCGTCACCGAGAATCCCATAGTCAATCAGGTGGTGTTCGAGGGAAATTCCAAGGTCAGCGACAAGGACCTGACCAAGGAAGTGCAGATCAAGCCGCGCTCGGTCTTCACTCGTGCCAAGGTCCAGGCCGATGTGCAGCGCATCGTCGAGGTCTACCGCCGCAACGGCAAGTTCGCCGCCCGCGTCGATCCCCAGATCATCCAGCGGCCGCAAAATCGCGTGGACCTGATCTTCTCCATCAACGAGGGACCCACCACCGGGGTCAGCCGGATCAACTTCACCGGCAATCACGTCTTCGACGATGATACGCTTAAGGGGCAGATCGCCACCGAGGAAAGCGCCTGGTACAAGTTCCTCGCCACCAACGACAATTACGATCCGGACCGGCTCGCCTTCGACCGGGAGCAGCTGAGGCGTTACTACCTCAATCACGGCTATGCCGACTTCAAGGTGGTGAGCGCGGTTGCCCAGCTTACGCCCGACCGCAAGGACTTCTACATCAACTTCACGTTGGACGAGGGACCGCTCTATCACTTCGGGAAGATCAGCATCGATTCCAAGATAAAGGAGTTGTCCGAAGCCCAGCTTCGGCCGCTGATCAAGGCGAGAGAGGGAGACCTTTTCTCGCAGGATGCGATCCAGAAAGCGATCGAAGCACTGACAAACGCGGCAGGTACCCGCGGCTACGCCTTTGCCGAAGTCCACCCCCGCTTCACGCGCGATCGCGTGCGCCACACCATCAACCTGGGATTCGAGATCGTCCAGGGACCGCGCGTCTATATCGAGAAGATCGACATCACCGGCAACACCCGCACGCTGGACAAGGTGATCCGGCGCGAATTCCGGCTGCAGGAAGGCGACGCTTTCAATCGCGTGCTGATTGACCGGTCACGGACCCGCATTCGCGCGCTGGGTTTCTTCAAGGATGTCGAGGTCAAGAATGTGCCAGGCAGCCAGCCTGACCGCACGGACCTGACTGTGAACGTTACCGAACAATCGACCGGTGCTTTGTCGCTGGGCCTGGGCTATTCCTCGCTGACCAGCCTTCTGGGCGAGTTCGCCTATACAGACACCAATTGGTTCGGCCGCGGCCAGAATCTGCGCCTGTCGCTGGAAGCCTCGCAGATCACACGCCAGATCCAGTTCAGCTTTACCGAGCCCTACTTCCTGGACCGGCCGCTGTCGGCAGGCTTCGATCTGTTCAAGGTATCGACCGATTTCGAGCAGGCCAACTATCGCAGCGACGTCACCGCTGGCGTGGTGCGACTGGGCTTCCCGATTTCCGAATACAGCATCGTTTCGCTTTCGGCGATGTATAAGGTGGAAAAGGTTCGCTTTTTCAACATCACGTCCGCCATCGCATCGCAGTCCGGTTCCTATGACGGCACCATCTTCAGCTTCAACTATTCCTATAGTGACCTGGATGATGTGCGAAAACCGACCACCGGCACGACCTTCACCATCTCCCAGTCCTTCGCGGGCTTTACCGGAAACATGAAGTATCTGGACAGCGGGGTGGCCTTCAACACCTACGCGCCGTTCTTCAACGGGGCCGTCATAGGAAGTTTCGGCGCCCGTGCCGGCTATATTACCGGCTACAATGGCAACAGTGTGCCGTTCGAAGACCGCAAGTTCATCGGCGGCGATACGTTCCGCGGCTTCGCCCTGGCGGGCGTGGGGCCGCGCGACATCAATGCGCCCCAGAACACTGGTGCCCTGGGCGGCACGGTGTTTGCCGTTGGTACCATCGAGGCGCGGCTGCCCTCGCTCTTGCCGGAAAGCTATGGCGTCAATGCCGGTCTTTTCACCGATTTCGGCACCCTGGGCCGGCTCGACGTGAAACCCCCCAATACCGGCCCCTGTATCCTGCATTCGCAGATCGGTTCCTGCATCCGGGACAATATGGCGTTCCGCGCCTCGGCCGGCATCAGTATCGGCTGGAAATCGCCTTTTGGCCCGGTTCAGATCGATTTGGGCCTGCCTTTCATAAAAACCAAGTATGATCGGGCCCAGCTTATTCATTTCTCCAGTGCCACGGGACTCTAGGACCATGAAGAAGACACTCGCCCTCGCATTCATCCTTGTACCGACGCTGGCGCTTGCCGCCTCGGCTCCGCCCCAGCCGCGAATCGTGGTGATCGACCGCGCTGCGATCCTGCAATTTTCCAAGGTGGGCCAGGACATTGCCCGCCAGGTGCAGGCCTACGCCAACCAGGCCAAGAAGGACCTGTCCGCCCAGGGTGCCGCCCTGCAGAAGGAAGGCCAGGAGCTGCAGCAGCAGGTCGCGATTCTCGCACCGGATCTGAAGCAGAAAAAGATCGCTGCCTTCGAGGCGCGTCAGGCTTCACTGCAGAACGCCGCCCAGAAGAAGGACGAGCAGATCCGCGGTGGCTTCATCGCCGCGCGCGGCGCGATCGAGAAAGTGCTAGGCCCGGTCCTGCAGGATATCGTGAAAGAACGCGGCGCCAACATGGTGCTGGACAAGCAGGCAGTGGTCTATGCCAGCAATCCGGCCTTCGACATCACCGGCGAGGCGATACAGAAACTGAACGAAAAAATGCCTTCCTATCACGTCACCCTGCAGGCGCCCCCGGCGCCGTCCTCGGCGGTGGCGCAGAAATAGCGGAGCCGGGGGGCATGGCCGATCCGCGCTTTTTCACCAATCACGGGCCGTTCACGCTGGCGCGCATATGCGAGGTGGCATGTCTTGCGCCGCCCGCCGGCGCCGAGGGCACGCTGGAAATCTTCGACCTGGCGGATCTGGCTGGTGCTGACCGGGGGCACCTGACTTTCTTCTCTGGGGCACTGCCGTTGCGCGAGGCTTTCGCCGCCTCCAGGGCAGGTGTCTGCCTGGCCCCCGCGCACAGGATGACGGATCCGAGAATGCCTGGGCCGCCGCCCGGCATGGTGGTGCTTGCCGCTCCATCGGTGCCCCATGCGTTTGCCGCTATTGCGGAGCTTTTCTATCCCGACAGTTCCCAACCCACCTGGCCGGAGGCACCAGCCGTTTCGCCCCGCGCAAAACTGGAGCCAGGCGTGCGGATTGGTCCGGGCGTGACCATCGGCGAAAATGCCGAGATCGGTGAGGGGACGCGGCTTGGTCCCAACAGCGTGATCGGCCCGGGCGTTGCCATCGGCAAGGGCTGCGAGATCGGCAGTCACGTCACCGTCACGCATGCCTATGTCGGTGACCGGGTAACCATTCTGCCGGGCGCCCATATCGGCCAGCCGGGCTTCGGTTTTGCCTCGTCAGCCGCGGGCCACCTCAAGATTCCGCAGCTGGGCCGCGTCATCATCCAGGATGGGGTGGAGATAGGTTCGGGCACCACGATCGACCGGGGCTCGCTGGGGGATACGGTGATTGGCGAAGGCACCAAGCTAGATAACCTGATCATGGTAGGCCACAATGTGCAGATCGGACGCCACTGCGTGATCGCCGGGCAGTGCGGTATCGCCGGAAGCTGCGTGATCGAGGATTTCGTGGTCATGGGAGGCCAGGTCGGGTTTGGCGACCACACCCATATCGGCGCCGGCGCCCGCTTCGCCGCCCGCTCGGGAACCGGGTCCGCGGTGGTGCTGGAGGGCGGGCGCGATTATGGCGGGGCCCCGGCGAAACCGGTAAGAGAATGGGCCCGGGAAATTCACGCAGTGACCAACCTGGCGAAGCGCCGCAAGCAGGACGATACTTGAGCATGACCGACGCGCCCCAATCCTCGCCCCAGACTCCGGGCGAGCTGGATGTGGAACAGATCAAGGAGCTGCTGCCGCACCGCGCACCATTTCTGTTCGTGGAGCGGCTGGCAGATATCGTGCCGTTTGAAAGCGCCACCGGCTACAAGGCGGTTAGCATCAACGAACCGCATTTCATGGGGCATTTTCCCCAATTCGCCGTCATGCCTGGCGTGCTGATAATCGAAGCCCTGGCTCAGACCGCGGGTGCGCTGGTGATGCACAGCACTGGCGGTCAGCGGCCGGGCCGCGCGGTCTATTTCATGACGATCGACAAGGCGCGGTTCCGCAAGCCGGTGCGGCCCGGCAGCATGCTGCGTATGCCTGTCCGCGCCGTGCGCTCGCGCGGGCCGGTATTCAAGTTCGAGGGCAAGGCCTATGTCGATGATGCGCTCTGCGCCGAAGCGGAATTCAGCGCCATGATCGGCGAGCCGTCAGGATCAGCTGAATGAGGATCCACCCCACCGCTCTGGTGGAGGACGGCGCTGTGCTGGGCGCGGACGTCGAGATCGGACCCTTCTGTACCGTTGGTCCAGGTGTGACACTTGGAGATGGCGCCAGGCTGCTGTCGCATGTCACCGTGACCGGCATCACCACCATCGGCGCGCGCACCGTCGTATATCCCCAGGCTTGCCTGGGGGGCGAGGGACAGATTCGCGGCAACGATTTCGTCGAGGGCCGGCTGGAGATCGGCGCCGATTGCGTGCTGCGCGAAATGGTGTCGATGAATGTTGGCAGCCGCAAGGGCGGCGGCATCACCCGTGTGGGTGCGCGCGGCTATTTCATGGCCAATTCCCATGTCGGCCATGACTGTCATGTCGGCGATGATGTCACCTTCGCCAATTCGGTGGCGCTGGGCGGCCATGTCACCATCGGCGACGGGGTGATCTTCGGCGGCCTGGCGGCGGTGCAACAATTCTGTCGTGTGGGCAAAGGGGCGATGGTGGGCGGGCTGACCGGCGTCAATCGTGACGTGATCCCCTATGCCATGGCGTTCGGCGACCATGCCGAGCTTGCGGGCTTGAACCTGATCGGGCTGAAGCGGCGCGGCCTGCCACGTCGGACCATCAACGCCATGCGCGCAACCTTTCGTTTTGTGTTTTATGGGCAGGAAGGCTCGCTGCAGACCCGTGCCCGCGCGGCGCGCGAACGCTGGCCCGAGGCGAAGGAGGTCGGTGAGATTGCCGATTTCATCCTGGCCCCTTCCAAACAGGAACTGTGTCTTGCGCGGCGCCGGGGTGAGGCGGGTTGATGGCCGGCGCTTCTTCTCCTGATGGTGCGCTGGGCCTGATTGCCGGCGGGGGTGACCTGCCGCCCGCTGTCGCGCGGAGCGTGCGTGCGGCCGGCCGCGATGTATTTGTTGCGGCGATGTCGGGAAGCGTCGTCGATCCATGGGTCAAGGAATTTCCCCACGCCTTCATCTCGCCGGGAGAGCCGGGGCGAACCATCAAGGCGTTCGAACAGGCCGGCGTGCGCGAGGTGCTGCTGGTGGGCCGGGTGGACCGGCCGAAATTCTCCGAACTGAAGCTGGACGCCAAGGGCGTGTTGCTGCTGCCCAAGGCGATCGCGGCGGCGAAAAGGGGCGACGATGCCCTGCTGCGGTTTATCGTCGGCATTTGCGAGGACGCAGGCTTCAAGGCCGTCAGTGTCGCGCAAGCCGCTCCCGATCTGGTCACCGGGGAAGGCGCATTGGGCAGGATAGAACCGAATGAAACGGCGCGCGCCGATATCGAAGCCGCGCTGCGCATTGTGCACGCATTGGGGGCGCTGGATGTAGGCCAGGCTGCGGTGGTGTGCGATGGCCTGCCGCTGGCGGTGGAAGCGGCCGAGGGCACCGATGCCATGATCGCGCGGGTAGGCACCCTGCGCGAAAGTCTGCGTGGCACGGCAGCGAACCGCCGCGGCGTACTGGTGAAGGCACTCAAGCCCACGCAGGACGCCAAGACCGACATGCCGGTGGTTGGCGTGCAGACGGTGCGAAATGCCCATGCCGTGCACCTGGCGGGTATCGCACTTCAAGCGGGCGTGTCCCTGATCGTGGACAAGGCGGCGGTGGCAGCCGAAGCCGACAAGCTTGGCCTGTTCGTCGTGGGTGTGACGCCTTGATGCCCGACGCATCTGCGGCTGCCCAGTCCAGGCCGATAACCCTGATGCTCGTCTGCGGTGAACCTTCCGGCGACCTTCTGGGCGCACAGCTGATGGCGGGACTGAAGACGCTGGCGGGTGACGGCGTGCGCTTTTGCGGCGTTGGCGGCGCGGCAATGGCGCGCCAGGGGTTGCAGAGTCTTTATCCGCTGGATGCCACCGCGGTCATGGGGTTGCGGGAAGTAGCGCCTGCCATTCCTCGCATCCTGAAGCATGTGCGCATAGCGGTTGATTTTGCGCTTCAGAAGCGGCCCGACGTGGTGGTGGTGATCGACAGCCCCGACTTCACGCATCGGGTGGCGCGCGGCATCAAGAAACGCGATCCGTCGATCAGGACCGTGGATTATGTGGCGCCCCAGGTCTGGGCATCGCGGCCTTATCGCGCCAAGGCGATGGCGTGCTATTTCGATCTGGTATTGGCGCTTCTGCCGTTCGAGCCCGCATTTTTCGAGAAATATGGCCTGAAGACCGTATTCGTGGGTCATCCCGCGGTGGAGCGGCGGACCTCGATGACCGGTGGCGATTCCTTGCGGACAGAACTGGGCATCGGCGCGCAGACACCCGTGTTGGCGCTTCTGCCCGGCAGCCGGTCGAACGAGATCCGCTTCCTGCTGCCGCCCTTCCGCGAGACGGTGGAAATTCTGGCGCCGCGCGTGCCCGGCCTGGTGACGTTGTTGCCGACGGTACCCCATGTCGCGGCCAAGGTACGTGCCGGCACGCAGAACTGGCCGACGCCGTTGCACATCATCGAGGGCGAGGCCGACAAGTACCGCGCCTTCAATGCCGCCACCGCGGCGCTGGCGGCATCCGGCACCGTCACCACGGAACTGGCGCTGGCCAGAACGCCGCTGGTGGCAGCGTATCGCATGGGCTGGCTGACCTATCGGCTGATGAATCCGCTGATCACTGTCAAGCACATGACGCTGGTGGACATATTGCTGGATCGCAAGGCCGTGCCCGAGTTCTATCAGGCCGGCGTGCGCCCCGATGCAATGGCCGATGCGCTTATGCCGTTGCTGACCGATGCGAGGGCGCGTGACGCCCAGATCGCGGAGCTGGACAAGGCCACGCATCTTCTGGGCAAAGACGATGAGTCGCCATCGCTGCGTGCAGCGCGGGCGCTGCTTGAATTTGCGCGTGGTGGGAAACCGGGCGGCGCCAATGGGGAGCAAGGGCCGGTCTGATCAGCCCCTGGCGCGACGTTCCATGCGGGCATTGTGCATGCCGGCGTCGATCGCCTGCATCATTGCCCTGGTAGCCGCCGCTTCATCCCGTGCCTGGATTGAGTTGGCGATTTTCGCGTGGAGCGCGGTGGAGTGCGTGAAGTTCTTCCTGTCGGATATGGCCGCGGCAGAAACAAGGGCCAGGTAGCCCGACAGAGCGTGATCCACGACCGCGGTGAAAGACCGGAAGAGGGGATTGTGTGAAGCCACACTGACCGCGACATGGAAGTTGAGATCGGCTTCGGCAAAGCTGCTCTGATTGCCCTCGGAAGCTTCCATATCCTTCAGCGCGGCATTGATGCGTGCCATATCCTTCTTGGTGCGATTGCGCGCGGCCAGTCCGGCCGCCACCGGCTCCACTGCCCGGCGCAGTTCGGTGAGATGGTTCAGGAAGTCATAGTCCAGGCCCAACTGCACGCGCCAGGCCAGCACGTCACCGTCCAACCAGTTCCAATAAGCCGGGTCCTGCACCAATGTGCCCACGCGGGTCTTGGAGTTGACCATGCCCTTGGCGGCAAGGGTGCGGGAGACTTCGCGCAGCACCACGCGGGATACGCCGAAGGTTTCGTACATTTCATCGACCGAAGGCAAGCGGCTTCCCGGTGGCCGCGCGCCCGACAGGATTTCCGACCCCAGCGCGGCAGCAACCTCCGCATGTCCCCAGGTTGCATGTGCCCCCATGGACCTTGCGCCCGCGCGGACAGGCTTGATGTTCTTTCCAGCCATTTTCGACATCTGTTGTTTGACCAAGGCTGTTCGCACTGAAGGCCGCCCAAGCAGGCATTATCGCCACAAACGGCCGTCTCGTCTGTTAAAATTGGACGCTTACTTAACGCGACGTGTCACCAGCACTCATGCCGCCCATGGTCGCATCCACAATTACTCGACGGTAACAAATACGCCAATAAGACCGTGTCGTCAGAACAACGGGTATGAAACGTCCGCCCGCCTGGCCCAAGCTGAAGCGCAATTTAGCCGCTAGTGGGGACGCAAGCGACCCGGTTTATTTGCGCCGGTCGATGGGGACATAGGCACGTTCGGTCGGCCCGGTATAGATCTGGCGGGGGCGACCGATTTTCTGGTGCGGATCCTCCAGCATTTCCTTCCACTGGGCGATCCAGCCCACCGTCCGGGCCAGGGCGAATAGAGCTGTGAACATCGAGGTCGGGAAGCCCAGCGCCTTCAGGGTGATACCCGAATAGAAATCGATGTTCGGGTAGAGCTTCTTCTCGATGAAATACTCGTCCTGCAACGCTATGCGTTCCAGCTCCATGGCGACCTTCAGCAGCGGATCGTCGTGCAAGCCAAGCTCGTCCAGAACGGCATGGGCCTGGACCTGCATCGCCTTGGCCCGGGGATCGTAATTCTTGTAAACGCGATGGCCAAAGCCCATCAGGCGGATGCCCTCTGACTTGTCCTTCACCTTTTTCACATAGTCGGCAACCTTGTCGATGGTGCCGATCTCCATCAGCATCTTCAGCGCTGCTTCGTTGGCGCCGCCGTGTGCCGGGCCCCACAGGCAGGCAATGCCGGCAGCGATGCAGGCGAACGGGTTGGCGCCGGACGAGCCGGCCAGGCGTACCGTGGAAGTTGAGGCGTTCTGCTCATGGTCGGCATGCAGAATGAAGATGGTGTCCAGGGCCTTGGCCAGAACCGGATTGACCTTGTATTCCTCCGCCGGAACCGAAAAACACATGCGCAGGAAATTCTCGGTATAGCCAAGCTTGTTCAGCGGATAAACGAATGGCTGGCCGACATGGTACTTGTAGGCCATGGCGGCAATGGTCGGCAGCTTGGCGATAAGCCGGTGGCTGGCAATTTCCCGCTGCACCGGATCGGTGATGTCGGTGCTGTCGTGATAGAATGCGCTGAGCGCGCCCACCACGCCGCATAGGATCGCCATGGGGTGCGCGTCGCGGCGGAAGCCACGGAAGAACGTGGCCAGCTGCTCGTGCACCATCGTGTGGCGGGTGATGGAATAGTCGAATTTCTCGTACTGGCTCTTGTTGGGCAGTTCGCCGTAAAGCAGCAGGTAGCAGGTTTCCAGGAAGCTGGAATGCTGGGCCAGATCGGCGATGGAATAGCCGCGATACTGCAGCACGCCCTTGTCGCCGTCGATGAAGGTGATGTTGGATTCGGTCGAGGCCGTCGAAGTGAAGCCAGGGTCGTAGGTGAAGATGTCTGCTTCACTGTAGAGTTTGCGGATGTCGATGGCGTTGGGGCCCTGCGTGCCCGCGCAGACTGGCAGCTCGTAACGCTTGCCCTGGTACTCGAGGGTGGCGCTGCCCGCCGGCTTGATCTCACTCTTTCGCATCGCACACCCTCCTTGTTATTGCGTTGCAGCAATATAGACGTGGAAACTGCATACAGTCACTAGCCCGATGTCGGGGAAGCGGTATATTTCAAATAATATAAGCCTTTAAACGATTAAGGGATTCCTGCCGCCCCAGTAGCGCTAACATCTCAAACAGGGGCGGGGAGCTGGTGCGTCCCGTCAGTGCCGCACGCAAGGGCTGTGCAACCTGGCCCAGTTTGACACCGGTGGCATCAGCAAAGTCGCGGGTCGCCTTTTCGAGGGCCGGGGCCGACCAGTCGGTGGCCTCCAGGACCGGCAGGATCCTGGTCAGGCTCTGGCGTGCTTCTGCCGTCAACAATTTCTCGGCCGCCGCATCGAGCGTGCGCGGACCGTCCGTAAACAGAAATTCCGCCCCCTGAAGAAGCTCCAGCAGGGTCTTGGCCCGTTCCTTGAGCGCGGACATGGCCCCCTCAAGCCGGGCGCGGGCCTTCGCGTCGAGCACAAGCGGCGGGGTCTGGCGTTCGGCAAAGCCGACCAGTTCGGCGGCCAGCACCGCATCCGGGGTCTCGCGGATATAATGGCCGTTCAGGTTATCCAGCTTCTTGTAATCCATCCGCGCCGGACTCTTGCCGATGGATTCAAGGTTGAACCATTCGATGGCCTGCCGGGTGGAGATGATCTCGTCGTCGCCATGGCTCCAGCCCAGGCGCAGAAGGTAATTGCGCATGGTCTCAGGCAGATAACCCATGTCGCGATAGGCCTCGACTGCCAATGCGCCGTGCCGCTTCGACAGTTTCTGGCCATCCGGCCCGTTGATCAGGGGCAGGTGGGCGTAAATTGGCACCGGCCAGCCCATTTGCTCCAGAATCTGCATCTGGCGGGCCGTATTGTTCAGATGGTCCGCGCCCCGGATCACATGTGTCACGCCCATGTCATGGTCGTCCACCACCACCGCCAGCATATAGGTGGGCGTGCCGTCGGAGCGCAGCAGCACCATGTCATCCAGCTGGTGATTGTCGAACCGAACGTCGCCCAGCACTCGGTCATGGACGGTGGTTTCGCCGTCCTGGCGAGCCTTCAGACGCACGACAAAGGGTTGGCCATCCTCCTCTGGGCCAGCGACGCGCTCCCGCCAGCGCCCGTCATAGCGCATCGGCTTGCCCGAAGCCTTTTGCTCCGCGCGCATCTGTGCAAGCTCCTCCGCGGTGGCATAGCAGCGATAGGCCTTGCCTTCGGCCAGCAATTGTTGGGCGATCTGGCGGTGACGGTCCGCGCGGGCGAATTGATAGATCTCGTCGCCGTCCCAGTTCAGCCCCAGCCAGCGCATGCCGTTCAGGATCGCGGCCACCGCCTCGGGCGTGGAGCGTTCGCGGTCTGTATCCTCGATCCGCAGCAGGAACTTGCCACCTGTATGGCGGGCATAGAGCCAATTGAAGAGCGCCGTGCGCGCGCCGCCGATGTGCAGCATGCCTGTGGGCGATGGCGCGAAACGCAGGACAGGCTTTGGATTTTCCGACATGATCAACGAATGGGCTTTGGGATGGGAGCGGGCGGGTGGAATTTGCGGGCCCCCGTTTAGCAAAGCCGCCCGCCAAAGGACAGCCGCCTCGGATTTGGCACGCATTTCGCCGGAAATCTGTCGAAATGGCCGCAGCCCAGCGCGACCGCTGGCCATTGTGGCTGCCCGTCGGGCTGGGCGCGGGCAGCGGGCTTTATTTCGCCCTGCCGGTAGAGCCGTCCGCGGCGCTGGGCATGGCGGCGCTTGTGGCGGGTCTGACGGCTGCGGCGCTGGCCATCGCCGGCTGGCAGCGGCCGCCATTGGCGCTCGTGGCGGCAGTGCTTCTGGGGCTTGGGCTGGCCAAGGCGCGCGAGATGGCAGCGGCGACACCGGTGCTGGATAGCCCCCTGATCACCCACCTGACGGGACGTATCGACAGCATCGAGCCGCGCGCAAGGGGCGTTCGGTTGGTGTTGTCGGACGTCCGTTCTGGCGCGTTGGGTGATGCGCCGCGCAGGGTACGCGTGGCGGTCCAGGCGGGTGGAGAGCAATTGCATGCGGGCGAGCGTGTAAGCCTGACCGCCAGCCTTGCGCCACCGCCCGCGCCGGTCGAGCCTGGCGCCGCCGATTACGGGCGGGCGGCCTTTTTCCAGTCCATCGGCGCGGCGGGGTTCGCCTTTGGCCGCGCCCATGCCGTGCCGGGCCTGCATGATGCTGGGCTGACCCGGCGCCTGGTGCTGGGGATCGAGAATCTGCGCGCGCGCATGACGGTACGCATTCATCGGACGCTGCCTGGATCGACGGGCGCCATCGCCGCCGCCCTGATTACCGGCGAACGCGGCGGCATAAGCGATGAGGACGAAACGGCGTTGCGCGACGCGGGGCTGGCGCATGTGCTGGCGATAGCGGGGCTGCACATGGCTCTGGTGGGCGGGGGGCTGTTCTGGGTAGTGCGCGCGCTGTTGGCTGCATTTCCGTCGCTGGCATTGCACTACCCCATCAAGAAATGGGCGGCGGCGGCGGCGCTGGCAGCATCGTTGTTCTATCTGGTGATCAGTGGCGCGGCTGAGTGACGCAAAAATCTATGTGTCATATCAAATGGTTATCCTAGCCTCTGTTAGGAATACCGTTAACGGGAGCCTCCGGGACACGCTCAGGGACACGAAGTTGGCCGTCTCGTGGTGGTCCAAGTCACAACGTCGCACTTGGGGAACGAGCGTGTCTGGCGACTGCGGCGCGTCTGCACTGCCATCCCTGACGCCCAGCGTCCGGGGCTACTAGGAAGGGCGCGGAGCTGTCACCAAGGCCGGGGCCGGCAAGTCCGTGGTATGGTTCCTTACCAGCTAGGGGGCTGTCATGAAGGGCTTTGTTCTCGCCGTCGCTCTGATGGTACTCGCCATTCCCGCCATAGCCCGGCCAATGTCCGATGGCGAAGTGCGCCGAGCGATTATCCAGACATCGCTATCCGCATATCCAGGCCCGTGCCCGTGTCCCTACAATATTATGCGGAATGGCCGGGCCTGTGGGCACAGGAGCGCCTATAGCCGTCCTGGCGGCCATTCCCCGATCTGCTACGCCTCCGACATTACGCCCGCCATGATCCAACAATATCGCGCTAACCATGGGGGTTGAAGAAATCGACATTTGGCGGACGGCCAAAATCCTCATAGACGCCCACGGCAAGAACGCTTGGCTGGAAGCCGCCCAACACACGGGACGTAGGGCGTTTCTCTGACCCAGCCG
>DASTRG010000320.1:0-11213 GCA_035761325.1 Rhizomicrobium sp.
TTGACGAAGCTGGAATAGCGCGCATTGATCGAGGCGGCATACTCCGGGCTCATGTTGCCGCCACAGCCCCAGGTCTCGTTGCCGATGCCCAGATATTTCAGGTTCCAGGGTTTGGCCCGGCCATTGGCGCGCCGCTCGTTGGCCAGGGTCGCATTCTCGTCCGAGGTCATGTATTCGACCCACTGGGCGGCGTCATAGGGTGACAGCGAACCGACATTGATCGACACATAGGGGTCGGCGCCCACCAGCTCGGCGAAATTCATGAACTCGTGGGTGCCAAAAGCATTGTCGTCCGTCACCCCGCCCCAGTGCACATTGATCCGCACAGGTCGCTTGTCACGCGGCCCGATGCCGTCGCGCCAGTTGTAGAGATCGGCGAAGCAGCCGCCCGGCCAGCGGATCACCGGCACGTGGATTTTCTTCAGCGCCTCGACCACGTCGGTGCGATAGCCGTGGATGTTGGGAATACTGCTCTTCTCGCCCACCCAGATGCCGCCATAGATGCCGGTGCCCAGATGCTCGGCGAACTGGCCATAGATGTGCCGGTCGATCACCGGCCCGGGCTTCGACGTATCGACCGTGACCGAAACCTGTGCGGCGCCCCCTCCGGGGTTTTTGGCGATGGCCGACGAAGCCGGTAACGCCAGGATCAGCGCCGCCCCGAGAAAATGCTTCAACATGCTACCCCCTGTTTGCGTGCCTTGCCGAAAACCCCGCCCCTGACGGAGCGCCGGGCGTTGCCTACTGGATCGCCACCACCGCGATCGATTTTGACGGCAGGTCGAATACCGCCTTGCCGCCCTCGTTCCTGCCGGCGAACGCCACCGGGTGGATGGTGTTCGGCGCATCGAAGGTGTTGTGCGTGTCCATCGCCGGCCCCGTGAGGATCATTCCCTTGCCTGTGCCGTCAAGGTTGGTTACCACATGCGCGGCACGGCGCGGATCGGTGTTGACCAGCGCCAGATAGAGCTTGCCGTCCTTGCCGCGCGCCGCCGACACATCGACCATCGGCACGCCCTGGGCGAAATCCGGACCGTTGACGGCGGCCGGATAGGGCGTAGCGCCCATGAAGACCTGGTACATGTCGAAGATGTGATAGGTGGGCGTCAGCACCATCCTGGGCCCATCCGTCAGGATCATGGCCTGCAGCACATTGATCATCTGGGCGATATTGGCGCCCTTGACCCGGTCGGTGTGGCGCTGGAAGGCATCCAGCGAGAGAGCTGCCACCTCGGCGTCGCGCAACGAGTTCTGCTGCACCAGGAAGCCGGGATTGGAGCCGGGCGCCGGATCGTACCATGTGCCCCATTCGTCGACGTACAGGCCCACCTTTTTCTCGGGATCATACTTGTCCATGATCGCGGCGGTCCTGGTCACGATCTCCTCGATATGGCGGGCATGCTGGAGAGTGGAGGTCCATTCCGTCTCCGGGAAGCCCAGCGCTGCCCCCTTGTCGCGGAAGACGCGCGGCACCGTGTAGTAATGAACCGACAGTCCGTCGAACTTTCCGCCGTCGCGCATCATGGTTTCGGCGAAAGCGTAATTGTCGTCATGGCTGCCGCTGGCGATTTTCAGCGTGCCCATGTCGCGCGGGGTGTTGGCAAAGGTGGCATAGCGGCGGTTGATGTCGGCGGCATATTCGGCGCTCATGTTGCCGCCACAGCCCCAGGTCTCGTTGCCGATGCCAACCATGGCCACCCGCCAGGGCTTGTCGCGGCCATTGGTCTTGCGCTCCTGTGCCAGCGAGTTCTTGCCGTCGGTGGTCATGTATTCCAGCCACTGGGCCGCGTCATACGGGGTCAGCGAACCGACATTCAGCGATACATAGGCGTCGGCGCCCACCAGCTCGGCGAAATTCATGAACTCGTGGGTGCCAAAGGCGTTGTCCTCCGTCACCCCGCCCCAGTGCACATTGATCCTCACGGGTCGCTTGTCACGCGGCCCGATGCCGTCGCGCCAGTTGTAGAGATCGGCAAAGCAGCCGCCCGGCCAGCGGATCACCGGCACGTGGATTTTCTTCAGCGCCTCGACCACATCGGTGCGATAGCCGTGGATGTTGGGAATACTGCTCTTCTCGCCGACCCAGATACCGCCATAAATGCCGTGGCCCAGATGCTCGGCGAACTGGCCATAGATGTGCCGGTCGATCACCGGCCCCGGTTTCGATGTGTCAACCGTGACCGAAACCTGTGCGGCGCTCCCTCCCGGGTTTTGGGCGATGGCCGACGAAGCCGGTAACGCCAGGACCAGCGCCGCCCCGAGAAAATATTTGAGCATATCCCACCCCGAATGGTCTTATCCGCCGATGGTAGCGCAATCATGCCCGCGCGCAATAGCGACTCAGGGCAGCGCGGCCAGACCCTCGGCATCGGACAACACCATGCTCCAGTCTTCACGCGTGAAGGCGGAAAATTCGCGCCGCGCGGCCTGCGCACGCAATTGGGCCAGCCGCGCCGGATCAGCCGGCGGCTGCGGCGTATCGGCCAGCAACGCCAGATGCAGGCGGCGCACCTCGGGGTCCTCGATCACCAATGCCCGCACATCGGCCTGGGGCGCGGCATGGGCTTTCGCCAGCGCATGGGCCCGGTCCAGCACATGAAGGCCACGCGTTTCGCTGGGTACCAGGAACAGCCGGTCCTGCCGCGCCAGTTCGCCCGCCATGGGACTGCTGGTCACAATCACCAGGGGGATGGAAAGGATCAGTCCCGCCAGCAACGGCAGGAACCAGCCAACACTGCCGGGCGCAAAGACATTGAGCAGGATCACGCCCAAAAGGCCGATGGCTGTGTGCACGCCATAGTGGCGGACCGCATAGTCCAGCGGCAACGCGCGGTCGGTGCGCTGCTGGGCGGGCCAGCCCACAGCGATACCCATCAGGATGGAGAAAATGTACCAGGAAAGCTGCAGCATCGCGATCGGCGCCATCAGCGCCGAGAACAGGCTTTCCAGCAATATGCCCCACAGCAGCCCACCCAGCCCGCCATGGGCCCGAACCTGGTCTTCGTCGCGCGCCATCACCAGAAGCGCCAGCAGCTTGGGGCCAAACAGCAACAGCAGCATCGCCACCACCAGCGTCACCACGGCTGTATAGTAATAGGGACCACGCTCGGCGGCGCCGACAACGCTCGCCGAAGCGATCAGCAGCAGCAGCCACAGGGGCGAGGAAGCATAGCTCATGATGCCCATCGCCAGATGCAGCCGGCTCGGCAGCTTCAGGCCTTCCGCGAAAACAATACGCAGATGCTGCAGGTTGCCCTGGCACCAGCGCCGGTCGCGGAGCAGGTAATCCGGAATGGTTGGCGGCGGTTCCTCGAAAGAGCCACCAATGTCGGGCGCCATCCAGACTTCCCATCCCGCGCGTCGCAGAAGCGCGGCCTCGACAAAATCATGGCTCATGATTTCGCCGCCGAATGGCGGTTTGCCGGGCAGGCTGGGCAACGCACAATGCTGCATGAAGGCATGCACGCGGATGATGGCGTTGTGGCCCCAATAATTGCCGTCCGGGCCCTGCAGGAGAGCCAGCCCGGCGGTGTGCAGCGGGCCATAGACCGATGAGGCGAATTGCTGGATGCGCGCAAACAGGGAATGGCGGCCGACAAGCTGGGGCGGAGCCTGGATCAGCGCCACGCGCGGATTGGCATCCATAAGGCCGACCAGCTTACGCAGGGCGCGCCCTGTCATGAGGCTGTCGGCGTCCAGGATTATCATATAGTCGTAGAGCTGGCCCCAATTCTCGCAAAAGTCCTGAATGTTGCCGCTCTTGCGCCCCACATTGCGCGGCCGATGGCGATAAAAAAGATTGTCCGCCCCTTCCAGCTCGGTCTTCAGCTTTTGCCAGGCCAATTCCTCGGCCACCCAGGCGGCCGGATTGGTGGAATCGGACAGGATATAGAAGTCGAAATCCGGACCCGCCGATTCCCAGATCGCCTGCACACCGGCAAAGACGCCCACCACGTCCTCATTGTAGACCGGCATCAGGATGGCCGTGCGGGCGGCCGATGGCTCGATCGGCGGGTTGAGCGGCAGAAGGGGATAGCCCATCAGCCGCGCCACTGCGCCAAAACAGGTCAGCCAGAAGGAAGAGGCAATCCAGGCGAAAAGGATCGCGAAGAGCGCCAGAAGCGCAATCTCGCGCCCGCTGAAGCCGTCGCCCCGCAGGATTCCGGCCATCGCGGTGACCGCGGCAACCGTGGATGCCAACACAAGATATAGATAAAGCCATCGCCGGGGGGCGATGTCAGGCACGGCGATGGTGTCTCGTCCTCAGAAGGGCGGGCGCCATCATAGCACTGCGCGGCAGCGCAAGAAGCGCCATCAGCAGCGTGCCCAGAAGTGTCAGGGGTGTTGGCACTGTCAGGACGGCGGCCTGCATCGGGCGCCGGCAGGCCAGCGGAACGCCGGTTGCGGACAGGTTTGGGACATCTGCCTGGGCCTGCCGGTCCGGTTCGAAACCATGCATGTGAATGCTCATTTGCCTCGAGTCCAATAGTAGCGGGCTACCCCGGTTCGCAGCCCATAGATCAACGTCACAATGCGGCGGAATCGGGGATCGTTCCGCGGCATTTTGGCGGCCCTGCGGCGCCTTATCTTTTTCGCCTTTGCATCGTTTAAATGTTCCATCCACACTGAGGGTCCTGCCATGTTCCTGACCGACAGACGTCTGCTGCTGGCTGCGCTGTCGGCCAGCCTGGTTCCCGGCCCCATCAAGGCGGCGCTGGCAGCGGAAGGTGCGGTACGGTTGGGACCGCCCCAGCCGTTCAGCTTCTCCCTGCTGGCCGCACGGGCCGAAAAAAGCGCGAGTTTGCCCTACAAGCCGCCACAGACGCCCGCGGCCAGGCTGATTGCCGGCATAGACTTCGACGCGGTCCAGAAGATCAGGTTCCGTCCCGACCACGCGCTGTGGCGGGGCCGGGCGGGCCAGGATCCGGTCGCATTCTTCCACCTCAACCGCTATTCCACCGACCCGGTCCAGCTCCATGCCATTGAAGACGGCAAAGCCAGGCAAATCCTCTATGGTGCCGATTACTTCGATTATGGCGCCAGCAAGCTGGATCCCGGAAAGCTTGGGAACCTGGGCTTTTCGGGGTTCCGGGTGATGGACGGACAGGACGTCCCCACGGACTGGCTGGCGTTCCAGGGCGCCAGCTATTTCCGCTCCAGCGGGCAGGACGGTCAGTATGGCGCCAGCGCGCGCGGGATTGCGGTGGACACCGGCGGGCCCGTGCCGGAGGAGTTTCCCCGCTTCAGCGCGTTCTGGCTCGAACCCCATGCCGGCGGTGTCACCATCTTCGCGCTGCTGGATGGACCTTCGGTCACCGGCGTCTATCGCTTCGATGCCGTAAAGAAGGAAGCAGTGGTTCTGGATGTCGAGGCACGGCTGTTCTTTCGCAAGGACATTGACCGGCTGGGCATCGCGCCGCTGACCAGCATGTATTGGTATGGCGAGAATGAGCGCACCAAGGCCGCCGACTGGCGCCCGGAGATTCACGACAATGACGGCCTGGCGCTGTGGACCGGCGCCGGCGAGCGCCTCTGGCGGCCGCTGATCAACCCGCCCGCGGTGCAGACCAATTCCTTCCTGGATACCGATCCCAAAGGTTTCGGCCTGATCCAGCGGGACCGCGACTTCGATCATTATCAGGACGACGGCGCCTTCTATGACAAGCGGCCGGGCATCTGGGTTGAACCGAAAGGTGCCTGGGGCAGGGGCGAAGTGCAGCTGGTGGAAATTCCCACCGAGGATGAGATTCACGACAATATCGTCGCCTATTGGCGCCCCGACCAGCAGGCCAGGGCCCGTGGCGCGATGCGCTTTGCCTATCGCCTCTATTGGCAGGACCAGATCCCGGATTACCCCACCAATATCGCCAAGGTGGTGGCAACGCGGCTGGGCCGCGGCGGCATTCCCGGCGCCAATCCCTGGCCGCGCGACAAGACCAAATTCGTGATCGATTTCACCGGCGGCCCACTCTCGTCCATGGCCCAGCGCTATGACGTCGAGCCGGTCATCAGCACGTCGCGCGGAAAGGTGGACGGCGCCTATGTGATCAAGGTCGTGGGCACGAACAGGTGGCGCGCGCTGTTCGACCTTCAGATCCCGCAAGCCCAGCGGCACACGGCGCCCGTGGACCTGCGCCTGTTTCTCAGGCTTGACGGCAGGACGCTCAGTGAGACCTGGCTCTACCAGTATTTTCCGCCGGCGTGACCCGCGCCTAGTTGGAGCTGCTCCCCGGCAGCAGGTTGGTGAAGGTGCGGAAGGACAGCGAGTCCTGGTCGACGCCCGGCGGCACGATGTCGCCCGATGCCCAGGAGAAGAACAACAGCACCGTGTGGTTGGTGTTGTGGGAAAATCCATAGCGCGGATCGGTTGTCGCCATCAGCCGGCCGGTCTTGGCGTCATAGCCGGTGGCGACGAACTTGGCGACGCCCTTCTCCTCGGCCTGCTTGAACAGCGCGATCTCCGGCACGGTGACGGAATTGCCGACCGGGATGTAGGGCACGGTCAGCTGCGGAATGCCGATCAGCAGGGATTTCTGGTCGGTGGAAAGCGCGCCCGCCGCCACCTGCACGATCGCTTCGGCGTCCTTGCGGTCGTCCACCAGTTCGAGCCCGCTCTTCAACATCTGGGTACGGATGGCCGCGATGGCATACCCGTCGTCGTATCCCTGGAAATACCGGGTATCGATGAAGATCTTGGTGCCCTTGGGAATGCCCAGCGACAACTTTGCCGCGGCGCGGTCGGCAGCGGCCGAAATGAGAAGCTGCTCGGTAGCGGTGCGGACGGGCTCGGAGGTGCGCGCGGTGGTGCAACCCGCGAGCATCAGGGCGGCTGCAAGGACGGCGGGAACAATTCGCATGGAACCAGACTGCTCTTGTTTGCCCAGCCCCCTGGCCGGCATGTTTTAGTGGGAGAGCGGGATTTGCAACCTCTTGACAGGCAAAGCCGTTCAAATTTTCCCGCCAATAGTTTCATGGCCGATAGCCACAGAGCGGCCGCATGAACAATGCGCCATGCGCGAAGGCCGTCCCGCAATGAACAGGCCCCGGCGGACTTTACTCCGGCGGGGCCTGATTCGGTGTCCAGCATCACGCCGGACTCTCTTATGGGATTTCTCCCATCGTCTGTTTTGGATTGTAGGCGGCGGCCCGGGTCTTCAAGCCGGGCCGTGGCTTCAACGTGTGAAGCCCGGCCTGCAATCCGGTGGAGTTTCTTCCATTCAGGAACCCTCCTCACTTAGAGGCTTCGCCTGCCACAACTCGGATGCGCCCCGCGCGACGTTCCCTGGCACCTTCAGAAATCCGGCGGTCACCGGACTAGGTCGCGAGTTCTTCGCGAGGCGCGAGCAAAGGGAAGTAACTGCGAACAGCGCATCCTCGTATCTGGCCTCAAAACTATCCTCCTGAATTCCGGGGCGGTCAACACGGAACCCAACGCATCATGGGAACCCGAAACAGCCCTGGCGACGCCATCAGGGTGCGGACCGGCGCATTCCCATTTCCACCGACAGCCGTATCAGGTCGGCCGTGCGCGCGACGCCCAGCTTGGACTTGATCGCGGTGGCGCTGTTGGCAACCGTCTTGTAGCCAAGCCCCAGCGCCGCCGCGATCTGCGCGAAGCTGCGGCCTTCGCCCAGCATCCGCAGTATTTCAAGATCGCGCTCATTCAACATCTGCCGCGGCTCGCTCGCCTGCATGGCCAGTGCCTGCGCAATCTCGCTTTCGACATAGGTCAGGCCCGAGACGATACGCGCCAGCGCGGTGCGCAATTCCGCCGGGCTGGCGTGCTTGCTGAGATAGCCCTTGGCGCCGATTTCCAGCGCGCGCGCCGCATAGACCGGCTCGCTGTGCATGCTGAACACCAGGATGCGTGCCGCCGGGTCCGCCACCAGCATCTGGCGCAGCAACTCCAGCCCGCCCAGACCCGGCAGGTTGAGGTCCAATATCGTGACCTGCGGCCGTTCCTTTTTCTGATGCGCCAGGGCCGCAGCGCCGTCCTGTGCCTCCAGGATGGTGGCCGTCCGCCAGGCTGGATCGTCGGCGCACATCTGGCGCAGGCCTGCGCGGATCATCGCGTGATCATCGACAACCAGAAGCTTCATTGTGCCGCCTCCGCGCGCGCCAGCGGTATCTCGGCCTCAAGCCGCGCCCCGCCGCCGGCCCTGGGCGACAGGGTCAGCACGCCCCCCAGCGGCGCCAGCCGCTCGCGCATGCCTTTCAGGCCCATGCCTTCCGTTCCGGCCGCATCCGAAAATCCCACGCCGTCATCCTCCAGCGCGACACGTACGGTTTCGCCGGCCCGGATGGCAAGCCAGACATTTCGCGGCCCTCCGTGGCGCACCGCATTGGTGAGGCCTTCCTGCACCAGCCGATAGATTACAGCATCGGCATCGGCGCCGAAGCCCCGGCTGGCCGCGGCGATATCCAGATGCAGCAGAATGCCGTCATGGCGGCAGCGCCAGAATTCCGCCAGATTGGTCAGCGCGGCCGCCAGCCCCGTCTCCGCCAGCCCTTCCGGCCGCAGCTGTTTGAGGATGGAGCGTACATGGCGCTGGATGTGCCCGGCCGCCTCGCCCAGCGCCCGGGCGCGCGCAGCGATGGCGTCATGGCCCGCGGATTGTGCCGCCGCGGTTATCGCATCGGCGTCGACGCGCATCGCGAACAGAAAGGGCCCCATCTCATCATGCAGGTCGCGCGCGATATCGGCGCGTTCTTCCTCCTGAATGGCGATGGTCTGGCGCGCCAGCCGCCGGTTGTCGCTCTCCAGCATGCCCAGCCGCTCGGCCATGCGATTGAAATCTCCGGCCAGCCCCTGCAATTCGCGCGGGCCTCTGGGAGGCACGCGCCCGCGATAATCACCACCGCCCAGCTTTTCGAAGCCGCGCGCCAGATGCGCGATGGGACCGGTAATGCGGCCCATCGCCAGATGAACCAGTCCCATCGTCAACAGGCTGAAAAGCGCCAAAAGGGTTGCGCCGTCGCGAAACTGGACCCACGCCTCGCCGATCTCGGCATGGGCATCGGTTGCCACCAGAAGTGCGCGGCCTCCAAGCGACGGCGCGGTATCCAGCCGCGTGTCGGTGGGGATTTCCAGAAGGCGGCGATACCAGCGCGGCACCGGATCCGCCGGCGCCAGGCGTGAGATCAGGATCGGCTTGCCACCCTCGATCAGCGAGACACGCACATGACGGTTGCCGTCGAAGCTTGCGACCAGCCGCGCCAGATAGGCGTCCGCATTCGATTGCGGCAGCCAGATCAGGGCATTGTCGACAACGCGATCGGCGGCCCGGAGCGCCATCGCCATCTCATTTTCCACCGAGCGGCGGGCATGCCAGCATGCCACCGCCGCCAGCAGCGACAGGGCCGCCAGCAAGGCCAGCATCACCGAAAGATAGAATTGTCCGCGCAGCGACATGAAACCCATATTAGCCGAGCGCCCCGCGATATCGGGAATATTTCCCGCCAAACCCGGGAAGTCGGGAAATTGCCTTGCGGGCTTGCCTCCCCTAAGCAGCACCAGGAGGGGGAACATCATGGCAAAACGGGTCGCGACTGCTGCGATCACCCTGATGGCATTCAGCACGGCGGCCGGGGCCCAGCAGCTCGCCGCCGGCGACAGCGGCGAGCATGTCGTGGTTTACGGGCCTGTTGCAGGCTCGGACATCGCGCAGCGCACGGACAAGGTCCCCAGCCTGGTTCAGAGCCTGGGTGCAGACCTTATCGCCGAACGCCATGGCGACAGCGTCCTTGCCAGCCTGGGCAGCGCGGTGGCCGGGGTCTCCCTCAGCGACCTGCAGGGCAATTCGCTTTTCCAGGACCTGCGCTTTCGCGGCTTTGAAGCCTCGCCGCTCCAGAGCGTTCCCCAGGGACTTGCCGTCTACCAGAATGGCGTGCGCCTGAACGAAGCCTTCGGCGATACGGTGAACTGGGATGCCATTCCCGACATCGCCATCGCCCGCATGGATGTCTGGAGCGCCAATCCCGTCTTCGGCCTCAATGCGCTGGGCGGCGCGGTCAACCTGACCATGAAGGACGGCTTCGGGGTCCGGGGCGGCCATGCCTCGCTGCAGGGCGGCAGCTACGGCCATGGCATGGCGGCAGTGGAATACGGCGTCGCCGACGGCGATTTCAGCTTCTATGGCGCAGCCGAGGGCATTACCGACGGCGGCTGGCGGCTGCATTCGGGTTCCGACGTGGCCCGGCTCTATGGCGACGCCGGCTGGCGCCGCGGCGGGACCGAACTGCATCTGGTCGCCTCCGCCTCGATATCGTCGCTGGGCGTGGTGGGGCCCACCCCGATCGACATGGCGCGGGCGCGTTCGTCGTCGGTCTACACCTGGCCGCAGGTCACGCAGAACCGTATTGCCGGCCTGGCGCTCAACGGCAAGTCCCGTCTTGCCGATCACTGGCAGGTCGCGGGCACGCTGTACGCGCGCAGCCTGCGCCAGCGCCATCTGGACGGCAATGACAGCGAATTCGAGGAATGTTCCAGCCGCTCGTCCTTTGGCGGCAGCCTGTGCCTGGAGGATGACGGCTTTCCCGCGCCGTCGCCCAAGACCACCGCCTTCCGCAACCGGTTCGTGATCCTGGACCAGGCCGGCGCGCCGATCGCCTTCGACGCGGGCGCCGTGTACGGCACGCTGGACCGCACCTTTACCGACACCACCGGCCTTGGCGGCTCGTTGCAGGCGACCAGCGACATGGCGCTGTTCGATCACGCCAACTACCTGACCTTCGGCGCCAGCCTGGACAGCGCCGCGATCGGATTTCGTTCCGACAGCAGACTGGGCAGAATCCAGCCGGACCTGGCGGTGACGCTGAGCGCCGGGCTTGCCGGCGCGGGCAGCATCATCCACACCAACGGCAATCTTGGCTATGCCCCCGTCACCATGGCGGCCAAGACGCGATATTGGGGGCTTTACGCTCTCGACGCATTCGACATCACCGGCGGGCTGACCGTGACCGCAGGCCTGCGCTTCAACAGCGCCGACCTCGACACAAGCGACCGCAGCGGCATCGCGCCCGAACTGAGCGGCAACCATCACTTCAGCCGCGTCAATCCCGTGGCGGGCCTGACCTGGAAGCTTGCGGACTGGATCAGCGCCTTCGGCGGCTATTCCGAAGCCAACCGCGCGCCCACGCCGCTGGAACTGGACTGCGCCGACCCCAACCTGCCCTGCCTGCTGGAGGGTTCGCTGGTGGCCGATCCGCCGCTG
>DASTRG010000321.1:0-2729 GCA_035761325.1 Rhizomicrobium sp.
GTGTCGCCTGGTCGGGCGTGCGCAGCAGCGCCTCGGCCAGGCACATCAGCGCCAGGCCTTCCTGGGTGTCCAGGGAAAATTCCTGCAGGAAATTCTCGATCGCGCCGCCACGGCGTGCCCGCGCGCGCGCCATCCTGACCAGCATCATCGCCTCGCCGTGGATGGCCGTGCGGGCGGCGCCATCCAGCGGCACCTCGGCCAGCAGGGCCTTCAGCGCCGTATGCTCGGGCTGGTATTTGAAGGCGTCCAGGCTGTTCCAGTCCATGATGCCGATATTAGGCCGGTTCGCCGCCGCCGCCATGACGGCAACGTCCGGCCATGCTAAGAGGCGTCAGCCCCATTCCCAACGGTCGATTTCAAAAAAAAGAGGTGCGGATGCGGTTCGTCTCCCGGGTCTGTCTGGCGGCGATGCTGGTGTTGCCGGCGGGAGCGTTCACCGCCGATCAAGCGGCTCTCCAGGATCGCCTTCTGGTCAACGCCAATGCCGACCGGGACAATTGGCGCCTGCACGGCCGCACCTACGACAATCAGCGCTTCTCGCCGCTGACCCAGATCGACGCCAGGACGATCTCGCGGCTGAAGCAGGTGCGCACCCTGCATACCGGCGTCGCCAACAGTTTCGAAGCCACACCGCTGGTGATCGACGGCATCCTCTATCTTGTCACCGCCACCAACCATGTTCAGGCCTGGGACGCGGTGACCGGCCGGCGGATCTGGGAATGGAAACCGGAAAAACTGGATTACACCGAAGCCTGCTGCGGCCCCCAGGCGCGCGGCGTCGCCGTCGCCTACGGCATGGTCTACACCGCGCTCTTTGACGGCCATCTGGTGGCGCTGGATGCGAAAACAGGCCATCCCGTATGGCAGACCGATCCCGCAAAGACCCATCCCGAACCGAAGCATTATTACACCTATACGCTGGCGCCCCAGGTCTATGACGGGATGGTGATCGTGGGCACGGCGGGCGCCGAATATGAAACCCGCGGCATGGTCGAGGCGTACGACGCCATGACCGGCGCCAGGAAATGGGAATTCCGCACCACCGCCGCGCCGGGCGAACCGGGCGGCGACACATGGGGCGGCGACAGTTGGAGGCTCGGCGGCGGCTCGGTGTGGAATACGCCGGCCATCGATGTAAAGAACGGCCTGGTCATCTTCGCCACCGGCAATCCCAATCCCGATTACCGCGGCGAAACCCGGCCCGGCGACAACGCCTATACCGACTCCATCGTCGCCATCGATGCTGCGACCGGCAAGCTGAAATGGTGGTACCAGGAAGTGCCTCACGATCTCTGGGACTATGACGCCAGCGCGCCGGTCATGCTGTTCGACGCGAAGGGACCGGACGGGCGCATCGTTCCGGCGGCAGGGCAGGCGGGCAAGGTCGGCAACGTCTTCATCGTCAACCGCCTGACCGGCAGGCTGCTCTACAAGTCGCAGCCCTTCGTCACCCAAAGCGCCAACATGTTCACGCCGCCGCGCTTTGACGGCGTCACCATCCTGCCGGGCGTGTCGGGCGGCAGCCTGTGGCAGCCGCCGGCCTTTTCGCCGCGGACACATTATTTCTATGTGCTGGGCGCCAATGTGCCGATGACCTTCACCGCCATCGAATTCAGGGATTCGCGGCCCGGCGGACCGTGGGTGGGGCGCCACACCGGCGGGGTGATGAAGCGCGCGGACGGTCCCCAGTCCGGCACGCTCACCGCCATCGACGTCGATTCCGGGCGCATCGCCTGGCAGTACCGCTCCGAGCGGCCGATGTATGGCGGCGTCCTGGCCACCGCGTCGGGCCTGGTATTCGCCGGCGAGATGAACGGCGACTTCATCGCCTTCGACGCCGCGACGGGAAAGAAATTGTGGAGCACCAATCTGGGCACCGGCGTCTGCTCGCCGCCCATCACCTATCAGGTGAAGGGCGTGCAGTATGTCGCGGTGGGCGCCAATGGCTGCCGCGGCGGGCATGTGCCGCAGGGCCGGCCGGAATTTTCCGATGGCGTGGCGATCTTCGCGCTTCAGGGCGGCGCGCGGGACGGAAAGCCCGACTAGACCCGCAGGTCCACCGGCCGGTGCAGGCCGACGGGCCTGCCCGGCTCCAGCGGCGGCGGATCGACAAACAGCCCGGCCATCCGCGCGGCCCTGCGGGCAAGCGAGTCCGCCGCCGCGACATAGAGCGATGCCTCGCTGGCGGGGGCATCCCGGGCGAGCCGCCGCAGCGCTGCCGCAACGGCCAGCAGGTTGCGCAATTCCTGCGCTTTTGCGGGCGGGATGTCGGCCTCATCGTCCATGCGTCATAAAACGCATCGGGCGCCCGTACGTCGCGGATCGGAAAAATCATTGGTTAAGGAAGGATGGAAGGTTGAGACGAATTTGCCGGGTTCCGGCCGCAGTCCGGAATTGCTGCCTTGCAGCATCACTTCGCCGGGCGGCCGGCATGCGTCCACATCCCCGCCGGAACCGGGCGGGCCCACCGGTGGCCGGTTGAACGCGGCTAGAGCCGCCCCATCAGCACCAGGATCAGCACGAGGATGAGAATAAGGCCCAGGCCCCCCGAGGGTCCGTAACCCCATCCCGCGCTGTAGGGCCAAAGCGGAAAAGACCCGATCAGCAATAAAATCAGGACGATCAACAAAATCATTCGAAGCATGCAAGCCTCCCTCAATCAGCGCTGGTAACGCGCGGAACGCCGGCGGGTTCAGCGCCGGCCTGCCGGCTGGCCGGGACGGGACGCT
>DASTRG010000322.1:0-12514 GCA_035761325.1 Rhizomicrobium sp.
AAGTCGATGCGCGCTTCTTCGGCGCGCCGCCCGTGGACCTGGACGCGGCGGTTGGCGCCTATCGCGAGCATGTCGCCAGGAAGCTGGCGGGCGGCGCGCGGCTGCATCCCCTGATCAAGCCCATGCTGGGTCTTTTCAATGGCCGTCCCGGCGCGCGGCTGTTCCGCCGCCATCTCAGCGAAAATGCGGTGCGGGACGGCGCGGGAATCGCCGTGCTGGACACTGCGCTGGATTTCGTGCGCCTGCGCCGCGCCGCCTAAGCCTTGAAGCCCCTTACGCCCTGAAAAAGTTGTGCTGGCGGCCCCAGGCCAGCGCCAGGTCGGGCCACACCGCACAGGGCTTGCCCACCGCGCGTGCCAGACCGAAGCCGTGACCGCCAACCTCGAACAGGTGAATTTCGGACGCCACCCTCGCCTGCTGCAGGGCAAGGTAATAGGCCATCGCATTGGGCAGCGGCGGCACCGTGGTATCGTCAGCCGCAAGGCACAGGAAAGTGGGCGGGGTATCGGCCGACACGGTCTTTTCGCAGGAGTACGCCGCGATCATCTCGGCCGACGGATCGTCGCCCAGCAGATGGTCGCGCGAGCCGGCATGACAGCCTTCGCCCATGGTGATGACCGGATACATCGGCAGCGAAAAGCTGGGACGCGCATCGCCCCGGTCGGCGGCGTCGACCGGGGCATAGACGTTCGCCGCAAAGCGCGTGGCGATCGAGGCGGCGACATGGCCGCCCGCCGAAAAGCCCATGAAGCCGATGCGCGCCGGATCGAGGCCGTAATGGGCGGCATGGAAGCGCACCAGGCGCATGGCGCGCTGGGCATCTTGCAGCGGCACGTTGGAGCGGTCGGTCCAGCCCTCGCCAGGCAGGCGGTAGCGCAACACGAAACAGGTCACGCCCGCCTTGTTGAAACGCCGCGCGACATCCATGCCTTCGAAGTCCAGCATCTCGCGAACATAGCCGCCGCCCGGCGCGATGATCATGGCCGAACCGTCCGGTCGCGCGGGCCGCAGCACATTCATCACCGGCAGGCCAACCTGGTCGACGGCGCGATCGACCGGCGTGATGTAGGGCGGTTCATGGTTGGTGACGCGGATGGCCGGCAGCGTCAGGCCTTCACCGCCAGGCGGCATGCCGGGCCACAAAAGGATATTCTCTTTCGGATCGGTGGCGATCACGCCATCACCCTGCACCACCGTGTCGGCCAGCGCCCCCACCGGCAGCGCCGCGGCGGCGATGCCAAGCCCCATCAATTCCCGGCGATCCATCCCCGCAACTCCCTTTGGCCCCGCGCCAGCATCACACTCTTTTCCTTTGAGCGGCAAGGCGTAAAGTCGGGCCATGAGACTTGCGCTAACGCTGGCCGCGCTGTTGACGGCCACACCCGTGCTGGCTGCCGATGACGGTCCCGCCTATGGCCCGATGCTGGAAGGTTTCGCCTACCCCTTCCCGGTTTCGCATTTCCACTTCACCTCGCAGGGGCAGAAGCTGGACATGGCCTATATGGACGTGGCGCCCGCCAAACCGAACGGCCGCTCCGTCGTGCTGCTGCACGGCAAGAATTTTTGTGCCGCCACCTGGGAAGGCACCATCCATGCGCTGACGGATGCGGGCTTTCGGGTCATCGCGCCGGACCAGGTCGGTTTCTGCAAATCCACCAAGCCCGCCCATTACCAGTACACATTCGAGCAGCTTGCCGGAAATACCCATGCGCTGCTGGCGTCGCTGGGCATCAGGCGCGCCATCGTCATGGGCCATTCGATGGGCGGCATGCTGGCGGCGCGCTATGCCCTGACCTTCCCCGCCGACACCGAACAGCTGGTGATGGTCGATCCGCTGGGGCTGGAGGACTGGCGCGCCAAGGGTGTGCCGTGGCAGAGCGTCGACGCGCAATACCAGGCGCAGCTGAAGACCAGCGCCGACAGCATCCGCACCTATGAGCGCAACACCTATTATGCCGGCACCTGGAAGCCGGAGTACGAGAAATGGGTACAGATGCTGGCAGGGATGTATCGCGGGCCGGGCAAGGACATCGTGGCGTGGAACAGCGCCCTGACCTACGACATGATCTATACCCAGCCGGTGATCCACGAGTTCGGCAAATTCGCCATGCCGGTGGTGCTGATCGTGGGCGACCATGACAACACCGCGCCGGGCAAGCAGTACGCGCCGCCAGCGCTGCGCGCGAAACTGGGCAACTATCCGGTGCTGGCCAAGGAGGCGATCAAGCGCATTCCCCGCGGCACGCTGATAGAATTCGCGGACCTGGGCCATTCACCCCAGATTCAGGACCCGGCGCGCTTCCACGCCGCGCTGCTGAAGGCGCTCAAGCCGTAAAGCCGTGCGTCGCCGCCCAGGCGGTGAACAGGCCGGGCCAGGCGGCACACGGCTTGCCCTTGGCCCAGTGCAGGGAAAAGCCGTGACCGCCCTCCTCGAACACATGCAGCGCGGCCGCTATCTGCTGCTGGCGCAGGGCACCAAACAGGGCGATACCATTGGGGAAAGGGGGCACCACAGTGTCATCCGCCGCCAGGGCAATGAAGCAGGGCACCGCGATGGGCGGCACATGGCGCTCGATGGAGTTGGCGTCGATCGCCGCCGCCGAGGGATTGGGGCCCAGAAGCTTGTCCACCGATCCGGCGTGAGCACCCTGGCCCATGGTGACGACCGGGTACATCAGGCAGGCCACCATGGGACGGGCGGGAATGGCATCGGTCAGGTCCACCGGGTCATAGACGGGCGCGGCGTGACGCGTTGCCAACGAGGCGGCCAGGTGCCCGCCGGCGGAAAAACCCATAGCCGCCAGCCTGGCCGGGTCGATGTGGTATTGGCGAGCCCCCTCACGGATCAGCCGCATGGCGCGCTGGGCATCCTGCAGCGGCACATCGGCCCTTGCCGCCCAGCCTTCGGCGGGCAGGCGATAGCGCAGAATGAAACAGGTGATGCCCAGAGCGGTGAAATGCTCGGCGATCTCGCGCCCGCCGCGGTCGGCCCCCTCGACGGCATAGCCGCCGCCGGGAATGATCAGAAGCCCCAGCCCGTTGGGGTTGGCCGGGCGCCAGACAAAGAAACCCGGCGTCTGGATCTGCCGGATGGCACGCACGTGGAAGCCATCGGGCTCGATCTCATCGGTGACTTTCAGGGTCTGGTGAACCCCCTCGCCCCCGGGTGGGGTACCGGGCCACAGTGGCACGAACTCGGTGGAATCGCCGGGCAGATACCCCGGCTCGTCGCGCATGACCTGCGCGCGCGCGCCGTCCGCGAGGCCTGGGCCCGCCAAAGCCGCCGCCACGCCGATTCCCATCACCCGCCGCCGATCCATGTCGTCAACCCTCCCCCTCTTCTTGCGAGATAACGCCGCGCGCGCCTGCCCCGCGGCCGGCGCCGGTGTCAGGCCGGGCCGCCATGGTTATACTCTGACAAGTAATGGTTTGGATGTGAAATGGCTGATGCATTTGCTGCCCTGAATTTGCCCGACCTGATGCCCGGCTGGGTGTGGCTGGTGGGCGCCGGTCCCGGCGATCCGGGGCTGATCACCGCGCTTGGGCTGAAGGCAATTACCCAGGCCGACGTGATCTTGCACGATGCGCTGGTCGATCAGGCGCTGCTGGCGCCGGCGCCGGGTGAAAAGATCTATGCCGGAAAGCGTGCGGGTGTGCGCTCCTGCAGGCAGGACGAGATTTCCGAGATGCTGGTAAGGCTGGCGGGCGAAGGAAAGCGCGTTCTTCGCCTGAAAGGCGGCGACCCCTTTGTCTTTGGCCGCGGTGGCGAGGAAGCACAGGCGCTGGCGCGGGCCGGCGTGCCATTCCGCATCGTGCCCGGAGTCACGGCGGGTATCGGCGGCCTCGCCTATGCCGGCATTCCCGTCACGCATCGCGACACCAACCATGCCGTCACCTTCATCACCGGCCACGGCAGCGATGGGAAGCTGACCCGGCTGGACTGGACCGCGGTTTCGCGCGGCGCGCCCACGCTTGTCTTCTACATGGCGCGCAAATTCGCGGGCGAGATAGCAGAGGCGTTGATAGCCGCCGGCCGGCCGCCGGACGAACCGGCGGCCATCGTCGCCAACGCGACAAGGCCGGACCAGGAGGTGCGCGTCACCACTCTTGGCGGCATGGCGCAAGCAGCCGAAACCGCGCCCGCCCTGGCCATCATCGTGGTAGGCCGGAATGTGGCCCTGGCAACGCAACTGGCGTGGCTGGCGAAGGCCTGAACGCCGCCACCCGCGCAATCTGCACCCTTCTCTTAACCGCGACTTAACAGCAGCCGGGTAGGCTCTCGTCCGTAGAACCCGGAAATCCCCGATGGCAAAAGCGCAGTTCCACAAGAACCAGCGGGTCTATGTGAAGCCCGTCGGCACCTGGGCGCTGATCGAACACGTCGTGCCGCATTGGGCAAAGGGCATCGATGAGCCCATCCGCATCCATTACGATGTCGGGCTGGGCCGCGAATTCGCCGCCGAAGAGCTGCTGAGCGAGGAGCCGCTGGGCGAACGCGGCGTCCAGGCCGACAAAAACTGGCGCGTGGTGCGGGCCCGCAACAAGTGGCAGCCGGCGGAAGACTGTGCCCGCCACCCGGTGCCGGGCACCTATCCGGTGGTCGTGACCGGCGATACCGAGTGGGGCGGCTGGCGCGTGCCGGGTGCCGAATATGACCTGGACCCGCTGAAGATCGAGGAGCAGGCACGGCTGATCGCCTATGCGCCGCAACTGGCGGAGTTCGCGGGCGCGCTTGTGGACTGGGCCCGCAAGTCGGGAGAGGACATGCCCAACGTGCTCGCCGAGCTGGCGCACCGCGCCCAGGACATCCTGTCCGAAGTCAGGCGCACAGGCTGAGACAGGCGCCCAGGCATCGGGACCATGGAATCAAGCACGACGGAGAGAGCCGATGACGACGCTCGACCTGCCTGCCGGGATCGAGCGGCCGCCCGTTTCCATCTGGAAAATCCGCGCACATCTGTGGCGCGCCGCGCTGGTGCTGGCCGGATTCTCATTGCTGACCGCGCTGTGGTTCTGGCCGCTGTTGCCCCATCTTGCGAGCGCGCTGCCGGGGCCGCCGGAAGACAATATGCAGGACCTTTGGAACAGCTGGCATGCGGCGAACGCCACCGGCTGGCATGAGTTCTTCAACACCACCCAGATCCGCTTCCCGCAAGGCACGTCCCTTTACTATCACTCCTTCGCCTATCCGCAGGTGGCGGTGGCGGCATTGCTGCAGCGGCTGCTGGGCGGGGATTTCGCCACCCTTGTGACGCTTCACAACCTGACGCTGCTGGCATCGTTTCCGCTGGGCGCGGCGGGCGCCTTCTACCTGGCGCGTCATTTGCTGAAAGACGGGCCGGGCCGCGACGTCGCGGCCGCGGTGGCCGGCTTTCTTTTCGCCTTCAACCCCTGGCATGTCGCGCAGGCGATGCACCACGCCCATGTCGCCACCATCGAATTCCTGCCCGCGTTCGTGCTCTGCTATCTGGTGGCGCTGGAGCGGCGCAGTCTTCGCATCCTGGCGCTGGCGACGGTCCTGTATGCGCTGAGCGCGCTCTCCTGCTGGTATTACTTCTTCTACCTCTTTTATTTCATGGCCTTTCACCTTCTGACCCTGCGCGTCCGCGCAGGGTGCTGGCCGTGGGGCTGGAATTTCATCGCGCCTTCGCTGGTGTGCGCGGGCGCAACCATCCTTCTGCTGCCCTGGCTGGTACCGATGGCGATGTCCGGCCTGGATTCGAACGTCTATTACCTTGGCAGCAACATGTTCGTGGCGGACCTGGCGGCTTACCTCGCCTTCCCGCCCACCCACTTCCTGGCCGCGTGGGGCAAGGGTGTCTATGCCGCGCTGACCGGCAACGCCTGGGAGGACACGGTCTATCTGGGCCTGGTCGCGTCAGCCGTCTTTGTCGCGGCGTTGTGGTTGACGCGCAAGGCGCCGGACACGGGCCGCAGGCTGCTGCGCTATGCGCTGGGCGGCATGATCTTCTTTGCCGCCATCGCCAGCGGCGACTGCCTGCATGTCGGGGGCCATGTGCTGACCTGGCTGCACATGCCCGGCGCGGCCCTCTCCAAGATACCCTTTCTCGCCAATGTCAGAACGCCGGCCCGCGCCATCGTGATGGTCTATCTGTTCCTGGGGCTGGGTGCGGGCCAGGCGCTGCGGCTGGCCCTTAATGGCGGCGTGTTTCGGCGCGCGGGCGTGTTGCTGGCCGCAACGCTGATGGTCGTGGACTTTTATCCTGTCCCATCGGCGCTGGCGCTGACGGCCGCAGGGTGCCCGCCGGCGCTGTCGAAGATCGCCAGCGATCCCGATACCGGTTCCGGCGTTCTGGACCTGCCGGGCGGCTATGAGAACGGCAACGCCTACATGATGCTGTCGGCCTGTCATGGCAGGCCCATCGTGGCAGGCGAGACCGCGCGGCGAATGGGCGCCACCCTGCTGGACAGGCTGGAAACCGGGGACCTGGACCTCCAGCGCCGGCAGCTTGCAGCCGCCCATGCCAAATACATCATCCTGCACGCGCCCCGCCCCGGCCAGTTCCGCTGGCGGGCGGCCGACGGCGACAGAGCGGCCTATCAGCGGGCATATGCGCCGGTCTACAAGGACCGTGACATGACGATCCTGCAGGTCTACTGATTTCCCCATGCCGTCCGCTCGCGGGCGGGCTATAAAACCGTCTCCCCGATTTGCGAGATCGTCATGCGTACCGAAGAGCCGCGCGCCATCCACCTTGCCGACTACCAGGCGCCGGAATTTCACATCATCACCATTGCGCTGGATTTCGCGCTTGATCCCGAAACGACCCGGGTCAGGTCCCGTCTTGAGATCGAACGCCGCGGCGGCTCGGGCCCGCTGGTACTGCATGGCGAAGAGCAGAAGCTGCTGTCGGTCACTTTGGACGGGCGCGCACTGAGTGTCCGCGAAAGCGCGGACGGCCGGAATGGATTCGCCGGCGGCTATCTGATGGACGGCAAGAGCCTTACCATCCCCGGGGTCCCCGATCGCTTCAGCCTGGAAGTGGTCAGCGAGATTTCGCCGGCCGCCAATACCGCGCTGGAAGGACTGTTCGTTTCCAACGGAATGTTCTGCACCCAGTGCGAGCCCGAAGGATTTCGCCGCATCACCTATTTTCTGGACCGGCCGGACAACCTTTCGGTCTTCACCGTGCGCATCGAGGCGGACGAGGAGCAGTATCCGGTGCTGCTCTCCAACGGCAACCGCATCGACAGCGGCAGGCTGGACGATGGGCGCCACTTCGCCGTCTGGCACGATCCTTTCCCAAAGCCGTCCTACCTCTTCGCGCTGGTGGCGGGCGATCTGGGACACATCCGTGACTGCTTCGTCACCATGAGCGGCCGCGCCGTCGAGCTGGTGATTTACGTCGAGCACGGCAACGAGCCGCGCGCGCGCTATGCCATGGATTCGCTCAAGCGGGCGATGAAATGGGATGAAGAGGCCTATGGCCGCGAATATGACCTTAATATCTTCATGATCGTGGCGGTCAGCGCCTTCAACATGGGGGCGATGGAAAACAAGGGCCTCAACATCTTCAACGACAAGGTGCTGCTGGCATCGCCCGAGACCGCCACGGACGACGATTTTGCCCGAATCGAAGGCGTGGTGGCCCACGAATATTTCCACAACTGGACCGGCGACAGGGTCACCTGCCGCGACTGGTTCCAGCTGTCGCTGAAGGAAGGGCTGACCGTCTTCCGCGATCAGAGCTTTTCCGGCGACATGCGCAGTCATGGCGTGCAGCGCATCCAGGATGTGCGGGCGCTGCGCGCGCGCCAGTTTCCCGAGGATGCGGGGCCCCTGGCCCATCCGGTGCAGCCCGAAAGCTATATCGAGATCAACAATTTCTACACATCGACCATCTACGAGAAGGGCAGCGAAGTCATCGGCATGCTCAAGACGCTTGTGGGCGATGAGGGCTATCGCAAGGCGACCGACCTTTATTTCGAGCGCCATGACGGCCAGGCCACCACCATCGAGAACTGGGTCAAGTGTTTCGAGGACGCCTGCGGGCGCGATCTGACCCAATTCCGGCTGTGGTACCGCCAGGCGGGCACGCCGGTGGTGACGGCAACCGGCGCATACGACCCGGCTGACCAGACCTATGTGCTGGACCTGAGGCAGACGCTGGAGCCCACGCCGGGCCAGCCGGAGAAAAAGCCCATGCACATTCCCGTGCGCGTGGGGCTGGTGGACGGGACGGGAAAACCCCTGCCCCTGACGCTGGAAGGCGAGAACCAGACCGGGCCGGACGAACGCGTGCTGGAGTTGACGCAGGCGCAGCAGCGTTTTGTCTTCACGGGCATCGCCGAGCCGCCGCTGCTTTCGCTGGGGCGGCGCTTCTCGGCACCCGTCATCTTCCGGACACCGCTGGACCGGGCGGCGCGGGCCCGCCTCATGGGCCGCGACGCGGATGCCTTCAATCGCTGGGAATCCGGCCAGGTGCTGGCCGGCGAAATCCTTCTGGACATGGCCGGCGCGGCGCGCGCCGGAACGCTGAAACCGGGGATGTGCGACCGCCTGTATCTGGGCGCCATCGCCGATGTGCTGGAGCGCGCCGCAGAAGACCCGGCATTCGCGGCACAGATGCTGATGCCGCCCACCGAAAATGAGATGGCCACGCGCGCTCCCGCGCCGGTCGATCCCGATGGCCTTTATGCCGCGCGCGTCGCCCTGATCCGCGACATCGCCGCGGCGCACGGCAAACGGCTGGCCGAACTCTACGAGCACATGCGCGTGGAAGGCGACTACAGCCCCGATGCGGCCAGCGCAGGCATGCGCGCGCTGCGCAACGCCTGCCTGCGCTACCTGACCGCCGCCGACGACGAGGCGGCGGCGGGGCTGGCCGACGCGCATTACCGCACCGCCACCAACATGACCGACATGATCGCGGGCCTGGCCGCGCTGGCGCGCATGGAATCGCCGCTGGCGGATGCGGCCTTCACGCACTTCCATGACCGTTTCCGCGCCGATCCGCTCGTCCTGGACAAGTGGATGGCGCTGCAGGCGGGATCGCCCCTGCCGGGCACGGCAGAGGCGGTGAAGGCGCTGATGAAGCATCCCGCATTCGACATCAAGAATCCCAACCGCGTGCGCGCGCTGGTGGGCGCCTTCAGCGGTAACCATCTGCACTTTCACCGCGCTGATGGTGCCGGATACCGGCTCGTGGGCGGGGTGATCCGGACGCTGGACCCCATCAATCCGCAGGTCGCCGCACGGCTGGCCGGCGCCTTCGAAAGCTGGCGGCGTTATGACGGCGCGCGCCAGGCCCTGATGCGCCACGAGCTGGAGGCCATCCACGCACAGGCGGCCATCTCGCCCAACCTGTTCGAAGTCACCGGCAAGATGCTGGGATAGGCTGCGTCCGGATTACCGGACCGCCTGCCGGGCATTGGCGGGGGCAAATCCGCGGGCGGAGGATTTGCTGATTGTCCGCCCGCTCCCATAATCGTCAAAACGAATCACCGAGGTGGGGGGGATGGCCCGGTCAGCGGCTTTGACTGGGGCTTTGGCGGCGCGCGGCGGGGCGATGATATGGCGCCGCCTGATGCGCGATGCGCGCCTTACCGTTCCGGTCTGCATCATCCTGATTTTTGGCAGCTTCGCCGCCGCCGCCGTGATCCAGATGCGGCTTGAACGCGCCCAGGCCTTGGCCGAGGCCACCCGATACCAACAGCTTCACACCGCCGACCTGGCCCGCGCGGCAGGCCTGGCGCTGGACCGCTATGCCCGGCTGGGCAGGCTCTATGCCGATACGCTGCACCCGGCACTGGCGCGTGCCGAGCCTTCGATCCGCAATATCGCCCTGTTCGATGCCAACGGGACGGCGATCGCCACGCTCAGGCCGGGGACGGTGGCCAAACCGCCCGCCTTCACCGGCGAGCGTCGCCTGTTCAGCTGGGGGATCGGCCTGCACGAAGCAGGCCCGCACCGGAACGCCCGCAGCATCGCCGTGGTGTTCGATCCGGCGGCGCTGGCAGGGGGCGGACGGTTGGTGCCGACGGCGCAACTGCCGCCCGATGCCATTGCCGCGCCGGTGCCGGGCTGGCCGCTGGCGGTGCAAACCCGCCTTGACGAAAAGCTGGCGCTGGCCGGCTGGACGGCAATCCTGCCGCTCTATCTGTTCGTGATCCTGGGCCCGGCGCTGGCCGGCGCATGGCTGGCGGTCGTGTTCGTGGGCGCCTTCGAACGCCATGCGCGGGCCGCACGCAGCCTCAAGGCGCTGCGTTCCACACGGCCTGCCGAAGCCCGGTTGATGGTGCGCCTTGCCCATGCCGAACGGGGCGCGGCCGAGGCGCTGCGCGCCAAATCCGAGTTCGTGGCGCACATGAGCCATGAACTGAGAACGCCGCTGAACGCGGTGATCGGATTTTCGGAGATCATCGGCGATGGCCTTTATGGGCCACCCGGCCATCCCAAATATGGCGAATATGCCCGCGACATCGCCCGGGCGGGGCGCGCCTTGCACGGACGCATCGGCGACATCCTGGAATTCGCCAGCCTCGAGGCCGGGCGCTATCCCCTGACGTCCGAGCCGGTGGATCTGGCGGCGCTGGCCGCGGATGTTGTCGAGGAGCAGCAGGGCCGGGCCTTCTCGCGGCGCGTCGCGCTGTGTCTGACTTTTGCCGAGCCGGGCCTGGTGCGGGCGGACCCGAAGGGGGTGCGCCGTGTCCTGGTGGCGCTGCTGGACAATGCGCTGACCTATACCGCCGAGGGCGGCTGGGTGCACCTTCAGGTCCGATTCGAGGGAGCGGCCGGTATCGTGAAGGTCGCCGACAGCGGCAACGGCTTTTCGGAGGTCGAGCGGTACAGGGCCGGACGGGCGTTCCAGCGCTTCAACCGGCCGGGCGCGATCACCGGGGCGGGCCTGGGCCTGGCGATCGCCATGGAGCTGGCGCGCGGCATGGGCGGTGCGATGCAGCTTTCCAGCGCGCCTGGCCAGGGCGCGCAAATGGACCTGAGGTTGCCAACGCCATGAGGTATCATGCTGGGCGGACGCCATGGCGTTCGCCGCGGCCGGCGTCTAACCTTGAGCCTGTAACTTGTGCGGACAGAGATGGCGTGAAGACGATGCGGATCGCGGGGCGGATCGCGAGCGGCGCACCAGCCGGGACGGGGATCTCGTGACCGGTACAGCGCCTCAGGTGCGGCGCGCCGTGATCAGCGGGCGTGAGATCTTTGTCTGCGACAACATGGTGGACAGCGAAACAGTTGGCCGTATTGGCCTGCTGGTGAAGACCCTGAACTACCGGCGCAAGGAAAAGAGCCGTCCCGACGTGCCGGGCATGGCCTCGATCTCCGAAATCGCCGCCGGCCAGATGGGCAACAACCGCTTCCTGCATCAGTTGCGCAGGATCACCGAGGAAATGTTGCCGGGCGAAAAATTCACCGACCAGCGCGCCTATGTGAATTCCAGCCTGTTCGGGGACAGCTATTACATCCACCGCGATTGTCCGCCGGACCAGTCCCATGTCACGGCACTTTACTACGCCAACCTCACATGGCAGCCGGACTGGGGCGGAGAGACCATCTATTACAATGAGGATTATGATGCCGAGCTGGTGGTATCGCCCCGGCCCGGCCGGGTGGTGGTGGCGCGCGGTGCCATCCTGCACCGGGGCAATGTGCCCACGCGGGACTGTTATGAAGAGCGCCTGACATTGGCCTACAAATTGAACGCTTTGGGGTAACGTTCCCCGCGGCCGAAAGAGGCCATCCCGAGAGGGGCCGGCAACGAAAAGGCGGGCGCCTAGGGAGCACCCGCCTGTTCAGTATGATTTCACTGCCGTGTCAGACGACGCCGCGCTTGTGCTCGCCGACCACGATGCGGCCGGGTTCGAAGGCCTTCTTGAACACGTCCAGCGCCTTGCGCGGTTCGGCATCGCCGCACATGAAGACGTCGAACGCGGCGTAGCCCATCTCGGGCCAGGTGTGGACGGAGATGTGGCTTTCCGCCAGCACCGCCACGCCGGAGATGCCGCCACCCTCCTCGAACTTGTGGAGGTGGATATGCAGCAGAGTCGCCCCCGCAGCCGTGACAGCGTCGATCAGCGCATTCTCGATACGCTCACGCTCGTCCAGCCCCTTGGCTTCCCAAAGGTCGATGATCAGATGGCTGCCGGCATAGCGCAGCCCGTTGCGCGTGATGAAATGATCCTTCTGGTCGTCATTCGAAGCCGGAACGACGACAGGCACCGGGCGCGTCGTTGCCCGATTGCGGGGAGCTTTTTCCTTTTGCGGGATCTTGTTCGCCGCCACCAGATTGAGTCGAGCCATTCAAGCACCTACCCGTCTTAGAGTTGACACCTGCGCCTTGGCCTTGTGGACTTCCGGACGCGCCTTAATGAAGAAAGCGACGGAGGGGGCTGCCCTACGCCGCTTTTTCCCGCTTTTTTTCTCGCGGGGTCGAGTTGGGAGATAAGACCAACCTCCCCCCCATGCAAGAAAAAATTTGCCCCGGAGGAAATTTTTTTACCCACAGTCACCAGCCGACTACGCTGCCCAACCGGCCGC
>DASTRG010000323.1:0-13370 GCA_035761325.1 Rhizomicrobium sp.
CAAGGGCTTCCTGGTCCAGGTGCCCTATCGCACGCCCTATTCCCTCGAGACCGTCGGCGACCAGCCTTCGGTGCGCCTGGAGGTGGTCCGCAACAACCGCACGCCGCTTTATCCCGCCGACAAGGCTAATCCGGGTAGCGCGCCGGTCGCCAACGGCAAGACCTATGTGCTGGCAAGCTATTCGACCCCGCCCAAGCCTTATGGCAAATCCAAACCGTTCCTGGATTTCCTGAAAGTCTATGTGAACAATCCCAACCCGCCCAAGGGCAACTATGCCTTCGTCAGCGACGACAACAACTTCATGAATGTGATCCGCGGCCATGGCACGCCCACGCCGCCCGACAGCAACAAGGGCCATTTCCACATCGACTACAATGAGTTCTGGGTCGTGGCCGAGGGCAGCATCGACTACAAGATGGAAGGCATGAAGGTCTTCACCGCCCATGTCGGCGATGTCGTCTATGCCCCACAGGGGCGCTGGCACCGCGCAAGCTGGGCGGGCAACGGTATGTCCACCCGCATCGCCATCAATCCGCGGCCCGAAGGGATGCACAATTTCGACGCCGACGCCGGCGCGCGCCAATAAAGGACATCACCGATGAAACATACCGCCGCCCTGTTCGGCCTCGCCCTGCCCCTGGTGGCCTGCCTTCCCGCCGCCGCGCAGCCCCCAGCGATTCAAGCAGGCGCCGCGGAAAAGCTGTTCCAGTCGGCGGCCGACATTCCGGCGATGATCGCAAAGGCCAAGGCCAACCAGAAATCGCCCACTATCAATTCGGTGCTGCCGATCGTCACGGTGATGCCCTATCGGGTTCTGCTGGAGTACCGCACCGGGCTGACGCCGCCAACCCTGCACCACGGCGAGGCAGAGTTGGTGCATGTGCTGAAAGGCGCCGCCAACCTGGCCACCGGCGGCCACCTGACCGGCATCCAGCCGCCGCGACCCGGCAGCTCCACCGACGTGGGCACCGGTATCGAAGGCGCCACCAAACGGCATATCGTCGAAGGCGACTACGTGATGGTGCCGCCCAGCACCGCCCATCAGTTCCAGGACGTGGAAGGCGAATTCGTCATCATGAGCGTACACCTTCCGGTGCCCGGCAAATAACTACTCGTCCAGCGCGAACACATACAGCATGTTTCCGGTGGCGGCGCGATGCACCTCGTTCAACAGCGCCGTCGGCTTCTGCTGCGGGCTGCCGCCGCCGAGGCCGGTGGTGACGGCGATATACTGCTTGCCGTCCAGGCTGAAGCTGACGGGGTAGCCCTGTACCGTATTGCCCAGCCGCGTCTGCCACACGACTTTTCCGGTCTTCACATCCACCGCCTTGAAATAGCGATCGAAGTCGCCGACAAAGGCGAGCCCACCGCCCGTCGACAGCACCGCTGACAGGAACGGCGCACGCTGCTGCCACGACCACAGCTCCTTCATGTCGCTGGTGCGATAGGCTGACAGCCGCCCCATATTCTGGCGGGTGCCCGGCATGAAGAAGAACTTCTGCGACGCCGCTGTCCCTCCGCCGCCCAGTTTCTGCTCCACGTCATGGCCCTGGATCATCACGCAACTCTGGCTAAGCGGGATGATCAGGATGTCATCCGGCTGGTAATAGCTGGTGGCCTGCCAGTCATGACCGCCCTCCGGGCCGGGACAGGATGACAGCCATTGGTTGGTTTTCTGATTGAGGATATCGGAGCGGTAGGTCACCGCGCCGGTTTCATGATTGATGTCGGCAAAGACGTTCTGAAAGATAGTCTCCTTCACGCCGAGGAACTTGCCGGTGCGGCGATCCAGCTTCCACAGCAGGCCGGGCTTACCGATGGTCATCAAGTACTTCTGATCGCCATGGTCGATGAGCACGCGCTCGAATACTTCGTCCAGGTCCAGGCTCTCACCCGGCGCATGCTGAAAATACCATTTCAACTTGCCGGTATCGGGATCCAGCGCCAACGTGGAGGATGAATAGAGCGTCGCCGCATTGCCTGTCTTGCGGCTGGCGCGGAACCAGGGTTTGGTCTGTGCCACACCCCAATAGGTCGTGTTCAAGTCAGGGTCATAGGTACCGGCGATCCAGGTGTCACCGCCGCCGCGCAGCAGGTTCGGCAGTCCGTTCCACGTATCGCCGCCCGGCTGACCCTCCAGCGCCGTCGTGTAGAATTTCCACGCGGGTTTTCCCGTGTCAGCATCGAAGGCGCTGATGTAACAGTTGTTGAGCGAGTAGTTGTCGCAGCCGGTCAGGCCGGTCAATACCTTGCCGCGCATCACCATCACACCGCCGGTATTGGAATTGTTTGGATTGCCCAAGAGATGTTCCCACACCACCTTGCCAGTCCGCGCATCCAGCGCGTGAATTTTTGCGTCGGTTGTCGCGACATAGACCTTGTCGTGATAGACGGCCAGACTACGCGTGCCGCCATAGGCAATTACTGAAATTGGCCCCAGCCGGTTTTCCCAAATCAGTTCGCCGGTTCGTGCATCGATTGCCTGCACGGTATTGGAGGTATTGGACAGGAAAATCACGCCCGAATGAACAATGGGTGTGACCTGGTTGGCGCCTCCCTCGTTCATGTTCCACGCCCATTTCAGCGTGAGATGCTTGACGTTGCCTGCATTGATCTGATCCAGCGGGCTGAAACTCCAACCCTGGTAATTGCGCCGATACATAAGCCACTCGCCGTCTGGCGGATTGCGCAACATCTCATCGGTCACGTCGACATAGTTCTTCACCGTGCCTTTGACGGTGTGACCCAGCTGGAAAGCCGGCGCCATCAGATCGCTGCGGCGGTTGAGCGGGACAGTACCGTTATTGCTGGCAGTGGCGACCCCGGCCTTTGGCGCGATGATCTTGGCAAAATCCGCCGGCATCTTGCCATTGGCGATCGCCGATATCCTGAGATCGGTGGATTTATTGTAAGTCGCGGCGCCGACCTTTGCGCCGTTGGCCGCCAGCAGGTAGGCGGTGATATCGGTATAGGCTTTCTCGCTCAAACTGCCCGGGGCGCCCGCTGGCATGGAAGTGGCGATGAATTGATAGAACTCCTTGGTCGAGCGGTTACCCCAACTCGCCATGAATCCGGCGCCGCCCAGTGCGGGCGCATCCCCTCCGCCCACCAGGTTCGCGCGATGACAACCCGCGCACGCGCGCGTATATCCTGCCTGCCCCGCCGCGACCTGGGCCTGGGTGACCACGGCCGCCCCGCCTTGCGCGAAGGCGAATGGCGCCGGCGCATAGGCGCCTCCCAGCGCCAGAAACGCCAGGGCACACCCGCCAAGGAACCGATTGCGTGCAAACATACTAATTCCCTTCACCGGCTGGCTCCAGCCAGCCCTGCAGATTGCCGTCGGGTGCCTTTTCGCTGTCGATGCGCACATAAACCGACTGCTTGTTCAGTGCGGCGATCTGCGCCGCGGTCAGCCTGACACTGCCAGAAACCGTGCCTACCTGGCCCGGACTCACGGTGAGCTTACCGACAGCATCACCGGGCACGCCCTTAGCGAGACCGATGCGAAGCTGTGCAGCAGTGGCCGGCGATGTCAGGCCGGAAAACTTGCCGGTTACCGTCAGTACATCGCCATTCAGCGTGGCTTTGACATCGCCGATTGCGCCGATGACTATTTCGCGCGTGGTGGCATCGAATGGGGTCGGATCCAGTTCGGTTACATAGGACTGGGCGAAAGCTCCGCCCGGTAAGGCGAGCAGTAACCCCGCCAGAATAATGCTGTGGCGTGACATGCGCCTGTTTTCCCCGCTCTCAAGACCCTCGATCCGCGCTCAGTCCAGCGGCGGCAGCTTGATACCCAATACATCACGCAGATAGTTGATATTGTGGGACAGATAATCGTCCACCCTCAGTTTGTCATTGCCGCCGATGGCGTCATAACCGTCATCACCCTTGCGCGGACCATCAACATCGAAGATGGCCCAGCCCTTGAAATGCCGGTCACGCAGCACTTTGAATACACCCACAAAATCGACTCCACCTCCGCCCAAATTGTGATAGACGCTCGCAACGCGATGCTGTTCCTGAGTCGGGGTGGATTTGTTGCCGCGGTACTTGGCGTAAGTGTCTTTGAGGTGGATCTCGGAGAGGCGCGGGAAATAGTCGCTGATGATCTGCACTGCGTCACCACCACCCAAGGTCAAGTGGCCCGTGTCAGCGCATAGCCATACATACTTCGGATCCGTCAGCTCCATGACCCTCCGCATCTCGTGTTCGCGCTCCAATGGCCCCCAAATATGAGGATGGGGCGATAGTCGAATGCCCATCGCGATGGTCTTCTCACCCAAGCGGTTCAGAGTGTCGGCCAGCCGCTTCAATTGATCGTCGCTGGGCCCCCCTTCCGGGCGGCGGCCCATATTGACCTTGAAATGATCGCACTCCAGCGGTTGCAGAAATTCGCGGCAGAAGACGACATGGTCCTCGATCGTCTTGGGAATCTGATCGGGATCGATGAAATTCGTAGATTGTCCCTTCTCGCCGTTTGAGGCATCAATGAAAGTAATACCGGCTTCGTCGAACAATTTTTTCAGCGCCAGAGGTCTCCTGCGATAGGCCTCGATACCCCGGGCGTAGAATTCGATCCCCTGCAGGCCGCGCGCCGCAACGGCCTTGATCGCCCTTTCCGTGCTGTAAGGCTGCGCCGTTCCCGCGCCCGCATCGTTCCAGATGGAACTGGTAGTACCAAACAAGATATCGGGATTCACAGGGTCTAGCGGCTTGTGCCTTATCTTTGCCAGCGCCGACACCGGTAAAAGCGCGGTGGACGCCGCCAAAGCACCGGCAGCCACGACGAAATGGCGCCGCCCCAAGCCGCCATTGAAGGGCTTTGTCATTAATGCGACCTCCGCGCTATGGCTAAGGCCAGACTGCGGACTTGGCAGATGGCCGTTTTTCTTGACTGTCCGGGATGCTTGGTCGCAAGAATTTGCAAGTCAAGAGCCATCGGGGCATCGGACTGTACTCGCCCCAGCCATGAAGCCGCACGCGAGCGCTACCAGTCTGCTGCAACGCAGCAACCGGCTCCGTACCAGCCGACGCGAGTTTACAGAAATCGGCAAAAGTGACACCGTTGCCACGCAAAGCTGCTGTGCACAGCGTGGTCGAACGGGCAACAGACGCTTAGCCACAGGGAGGCAAAAATGGACAGTACGCGCAGGACATTCGTGGGCATGAGCGCGGCTGTGGCCGCGATTGCGGCAGGCGCCGGCCCTGCTACATCCGCACCGGCTTCAAACGCATCTATTTCGAAAGCCAAAGACAAGTTCTGGGTCGCGGCAGTGACGCCCTGCGACAAGAATTATGAGTTTGACCCCGGTGCCTATCGTGAGCAACTGCAATGGTGGAAGAGCCAAGGCGCCGATGGCGTTTTGGTGTTGGGTACAAATGGTGAAGGCCCCTCATTTTCCGTTGCCGAGCGTAAAAAGATTGCCGAAACCGCAGTCAGGAACAGGAATGGCCTGGACCTGATCGTCACCACGGGCACGCCCAACTTCAAGGAAACTATCGAGCTGTCTTCGCACGCCGCATCCATCGGCGCTGACAGCCTGTTGATCCAGCCACCCTTCTACTACAAGAACCCGAACCCCAAGGGCTTGATCGAATACTTCCGTCTGGTGCTCGACAAAGTTTCCAACGTTCCAGTCCGATATTACGATATTCCGCAGGTGACTGGCGTGACCATCAGCCCTGCCTTCGTCAGCGAGATGGCACAGCTGCATCCGAACTTCGTCGGCATAAAGAATTCCCACGGCGTGCCCGAGGAATTCGAGGCGCTTTCGACCCAGACGCCAAGGCGGCTGAATATCATCTCGGGCACTGACAACAACATGCTGGCGGCGCTCAGCCACGGCAATGGCGCGATCCTGGGCTCGGGTAACGTCTATACCAAGCTGGTGGCCAACATTTTTGCGGCGCATCGTGCCGGCCAGGATCCCAAGCCCGCCTATGATAGACTGGTACAGGCGACCGACATGATGAAAGCCAATGGTTATGGCTCCAATTACAACGCGATCAAGTACGCGCTGAACCTGATGATGGGAACAAGCCGCATCAACCTCGCCAGGCCGCCGCATGTGCCGCTGAGCGATCAGGAGATGGCGCAAATTCGTAAGGGTGTGGCTCAGTTGAAGGAGATGACATCGGCGTGATTGTCGCGCCGACATCGCGCAAGCTTTACTAGAGTCATGCAGGGCTGCCGGCGACGGTTCTAAAGAGCAATCCGCATGCCGTCATAAGCGGGTTCAACATTAGGCGGCAGATCGCGCCGCAGCGTCTGATAGTCCATGTCGATATGCATGTTGGTGAGTATCGCGCGTCTTGGCCGAACGCGCGCGATCCAATCCAGCGTGCGCCCCAGATGGGCATGGGACGGATGCGGGCGACGGCGAAGCGCATCAACGATCCAGCATTCGACGCCGGCCAGCACCTCAAACGCACGATCGCTTAATGCGTCGACGTCCGGGCAATAGGCAAAACGGCCAAAACGGAAGCCCAGGCTGCGGATGTGCCCATGTCCCACCCCGAAGGGGAGCACCGGCACGGCACCGCCGACGCCTGAGATGTCGAACAGCGTGAACGGCTCAGGCAGTTCATGGGCGTTCAAGATAGGCGGATAACCGCTACCCGCTGGCGCCTCGAAACAATAACGGAATTTAAGCATCAAGCTCTCTAGCGCCGTCCGATCGGTCCACAGATCTACGCGGTGACCCAAATTCATGGCCACCACACGCAAATCGTCCAAGCCGTGAGTCTGGTCCGCATGATCGTGGGTAATTAGAACCCCATCCAGCCTGCCTATTCCGGCTGCGATCAGCTGTTCACGCAGGTCGGGCGTGGTATCGACCAGCACGCGTGTCTCGCCTTCGGAAGACCGCCTGGTCACTAGAATGGAAGAGCGTGTGCGCCGGTTTTTGGGCTCGGCCGGATCGCAGTCGCCCCAGTTGGCGCCGCCCTCGGCGATGCGCGGCACGCCACCGGAAGATCCACATCCTAGAATTCGAACTTCAAGTGTCATGGCGGCAAGCTCATACGGGGCGCCGGGACTTACTGAAAAGGCTGAAGAAATTGTCCGTCGTGGCCGCAGCCAGTTTGTCGAACGAGATATCCTTTAACCGGGCCAGTGTTTCCGCCGTATGGACGACAAAGGCCGGTTCGTTAGTGCTGCCGCGGCGCGGCACAGGTGCAAGAAACGGGGCGTCGGTCTCCACCAGTAACCGGTTCAGCGGCACCGTGGCGATAACATCACGCAAAGCCCCGGAATTTTTAAACGTCGCAATACCGGAAACGGAAATATAAAACCCCAGCGCGAGCGACGCATCAGCCAGACGCTGGCTACCCGTGAAACAGTGGATCAGGCCGGTAAAGGCGCCGCTGCCCATCTCGTCTTCCAGAATGGCGATCGTATCGTCGTCGGCGTTGCGGGTGTGGACGATCAGAGGCAGGCCGGTCTGACGCGCGGCCTCGATATGGGCGCGGAAATTCCGCCGCTGTGATTCGCGCGAAGAGTGTTCGTAATAATAATCCAGGCCCGTCTCGCCGATACCGACCACCTTAGGGTGGCTCGCTGCCTCTGCCAGCGCGGCAGCATTGCCTAGCGGTTCCTTTTCCGATTCATGGGGATGCACGCCCACGCTGCACCAAACATCGGAAAATTTCTCGGCCACGGAGCGTACGCCAGGAAAGCGTTTCAATTCCGTGCCGATGGTCAGGCAGGTACCGACGCCCGCGGCACGCGCCCGCGCCACGACCGCATCGACTGAGTGCTGAAGTTCCGGAAAATCAAGATGGCAGTGACTGTCTACCAGCACTAGAGCATACCTCGCCGGGCCACCGATGCCAGGTCCCGCGCGGCTGTCAGAACGATCTGGCGTGGCTCCAGGTTCAGCGCGCGGGCCCGCGTAAAGTTTTGTTCCATGCGGACGAGCAACTGCACCCAGCGACGCAGATGAACATCGCCAAATTCCGCGCGGGCGCGAATACGCGCCGCCAACGTTTCGCCCAGGAAACCTCCAAATTGCTCAAGCCCTTCCGGTCGCCGCATCAACTTCTCGCCGAGCGCCAAAAGGGCGACCACGTCGGGGGCGGAAGCCTGCTCGATCAGGTTGTTGGCCTCTTGCGCCAGGGCCGCGCCGTCGCCGCTAGCCAGTGTGAGCCCGGCGCCGATACTGCCGCCCGCCAACCGCGCCAGCGCGGCGCGCTCGGCGCCCGTGCTGCCCGGCAGATGATGCCGCAGAAGCCGGTCCATAGCCGCATCCTCCAGCGGACGAAGGAGCAGCCGCTGGCAGCGCGAACGAATCGTAGGCAACAAACGTCCAGGCATGTTGGATACAAGCAGCAGCAAAGCATTGGCCGGCGGTTCTTCCAACAACTTCAGCAGCGCGTTGGCAGCATTCTCGTTCATGTCGTCGGCGGTATCGACGATGGCCACCCGCCACCCACCGGCACCCGAGGTCATACCGAAGAAATCGGCAAGGCGGCGGATCTCGTCCACCGACAATACGGTCATCAGCTTTCCGGTGCGCGGATTGACTGCCCGGCGCAGCGCCAGCAGGCCAGGATGGGACTGGGCCATGACTTGACGGGCAGCGGCGGCCGTAGGCGGCACGCTCAGATCTTCCGGTCCCTCCATAGTGGCGCCATGGGCCATAAGGTAGCGGGCGATACGATAGGCCAGCGTTGCCTTGCCGATGCCTGGCGGGCCACTGATCAACCATGCGCTCGGTGGCCTGCCGGTCCTCAGGGCACGCGCGGCGCGCGAAAGCGCCACGTCCTGACCTTCCAAGGTAAAAGTTTCGCGCGGATGGGAAAATCCGTCGATGCGGTCGCTGTCTATGGATTCCGCTGGAACATTACGCTTGGCCATGAGGCCCTTATAAATGGAAATGGCCGGCCACGACCTCAAAAATCGCATTCGCGACGGCATCTTCGCTGCCAGAGGCATCGATCACGCGGCAGCGGTCGGGATTGCGGCGCGCAATCTCCAGAAAAGCCTGCCGCAACCGCTCGTGAAATTCGACGCCGAATTTCTCGAAGCGGTTCTCCCCAGTCGCACGCACCTTGGCCCGCTCCAGCCCGACGCCGGCGTCCAAATCCAGGATTAAGGTGAGGTCCGGCTTAAAATCGTCCAGCACAGCGCTGTCGATCCGGCGGATTGTTTCTCGCTCCATCCCTCGGCCTGCCCCTTGATAGGCGAAGGTGGAATCGCTGAACCGGTCGGTAATCACCCATGTACCCGCCAGCAGAGCGGGGCCGATGGTGCGTGTGACGTGGTCGGCCCGGGCGGCATAAGCGAGCAAGGTCTCAGTCATGGCGTCCCACCGGCCGGGTTCACCGTTGACCATCAGGGCACGAATTTCCTCTGCACCCGGCGAGCCCCCCGGCTCGCGTGTGGTCAGCACGGCAATTCCTCGTTTCTGGAGTGTCGCCGCCAGACGGCGTACTTGGGTGGACTTTCCAGTCCCCTCGCCGCCTTCCAGGCTAATGAAGCGGCCGGTCATGGGATTATTTAGCCCAGAATTTGCGTTTGGCCGCCCGCCACAGGCCCCGGATAAAGCCGACATGTTCCATCGGCTGCGCGGCGTAGACCGGCACCGACAGTGTGGGAAAATCCGGCGCTGTCACCGTCAGAATCCCCACCTTCTGACCGGCGGCGATTGGCGCCTTCAGGCCCGGATTGTATTTCACCTGCAGCTTCATCTTGGCGTGAGAATCGACCTGCATGGTGACATTGAAATCCTGACGCACTGTCACCGGTACAGTATCTTCAATTCCCTCCAGAACCGGCGCCCGGCCGACCACCTGCCCCGCCTTGGCCACGGGATAGGGCCGGAATTCCCGGAAGGCGAGATCCATCACCCGTCCCGCTTCCTCGGCGCGCTTGATGTTTGGAAAATAGTCGTTGTGGTACTGGGGATAGCGCAACCCATTAAGAACCAGGATAAGGCGCTGCCCGTCCCGCTTGGCCGAGATTGTGATGCCGTAACCCGCAGAATCGGTATGGCCTGTCTTCAGCCCGTCCGCGCCTGGCAGCTTACCCAGCACCAGGTCCCGGTTGGGCTGATGAATGCCATGCCAGACGAACTCCTTCTCGCTAAAATAGTGATAATACTGCGGGTAGTCGTTGATCAGGTGACGGGCCAGCTTTGCCAGGTCCAGCGCGCTCATCATCTGGCCGGGCGGTTCCGGAAGGCCATCAGGATTGACGAAGGTCGACTGTCGCAGGCCCAACTCCTTCGCCCGCTTATTCATCATGCCAACAAACCCTTCGACAGTGCCGCCCAGCGCCTCAGCGACCACCACGCAGGCGTCGTTGCCCGACTGGATGATGATGCCGCGAATCAAATCCTCCACTGGGATGCGACTGCCCAGTTCCACGAACATCTTGGAACCACCAGTCCGCCATGCGCGCTCGGACACCGGAAAGGTATCGGTCAGCTTGACCCGCCCGTCCTTCAGACGCTGGAACAGAAGTTCTATAGTCATTAGCTTCGACATCGAGGCTGGCGGCATCGGTACCATGCCGTCCTTTTGCCAAAGCACCTGCCCAGTGCCGGCGTCCATCAGAAGCGCATGCTCGGCGCTGGTTTCGATAGCCGCCCTGGCAGGCAGCAACGCGGCAGCAAAAAAACAAAAAACAAGTGCAAGGTGTCGCAGCATGCAGTCTCCGCATTTACTGATCGACGACGATCTGGGCGTCGTTGGCACCCGCGCCGTTGATATGGGCCAAAGCCGCATCAGCTTCGGCGACATTGGAAAAAGGACCCGTGCGAACTCTATAAAGGGTCTGCCCCCCCCGCTGAAGGGTGGAGATACGCAAATCCCCGCCAACTTTTGATAAAAGCGCCTTGGCGTTCTGCAGCTTGGAAAAGGCGCCCACTTGGACATAAAGATGAGTCACCGCGGGAACGGGGAGCTTAGTCACCTTTCCGTCGGGTTGATTATCTGCAAACATTTCGGCCGGAATGGGCGCCGGACGCGGCATGGCTGGCGTGGCCGCAGGCGCGACCACCCTGGCGCCGGGAATAGAGCTAAGCGCGGTACTATCGACCTTTCCGCTGGGCGCGGCCGGCAAGGCGCTGGCGATATCCGGCGGCGTCTCGTCGAGCGATCCACCGCCTTCCAACGCTGCCCGGCCCAGGTAGGTGACGCGCACCCGCGCAGTTCCGGTTTGCACCACGTCCAGCAATTCAGCAGCCCGGCGAGACAGATCGATGATGCGCCCTCGCGCATAGGGCCCCCGATCGTTTACCCGCACCACAATGGACTTGCCGTTTTCCAGATTGGTGACCCGAACATTTACCGGCATCGGCAGGGTACGGTGAGCGGCAGTCACAAGATCGCCATCATATATCTCGCCGTTGGCGGTTCGTTTGCCGTAAAAAGTCGGACCGTACCAGGACGCGATCCCGGTTTCGTCATAGTCGGGCTGTTCGCGCGGATAGTACCAGACATTATCGATCTGGTAGGGACTCCCCACCTTGTAGACGCCCGCCGATTTGGGAATCGTGACCGTGTGGTCGACTGCCTGTTGCGGCACCGGCGCGCTGGTACAGGCCGCCAGCAGACCCAAGAGCAACACAGCGGCTAGAAGCCGGATTCCGAACAATCCCGTCACGTTTCGATTCGTCCTTTGCGAGACGCTAAAGGATGCGGCCCGCCATCGCAAAAAGTCTTTGATGTTCCCGCGTAACACTGCCCGTCTCCCCTGGAAACTGCCCGCATGGTGACCGGCGCCCTCGCTGGAGCCATCCAGCCTGATCGCGCCCTGCACGGCGAGATGCCCTCCACCGTCAATTACCGGCAGGGGCAATTGCCTCGGGGTCGAGGGTCCTGTATCTCCCCCGTGTGGATGGGTGGCCGAGTGGTTTAAGGCAGCGGTCTTGAAAACCGCCGGGCCTGCGAGGGTCCCGTGAGTTCGAATCTCACCCCATCCGCCAATGCGGGAAGAGAAATGTCCAAACCTCTTGTTGGCGTGACCTTTGGCGATGTCTCTGGCATCGGGCCGGAACTGGTAGCTAGGCTGGCCGCCGATACCGAGGCCCGGCGCACCGCGCGCTTGCTGCTGGTTGGCGATGACTGGGTCCTGGCCGAAGGCCGCAAGATCGCAGGGGTGTCCACCCTCCCGGTAGTGCGTGTCTCTGACTTCGCTAGCGCGCGGAACGCCAATGGTGATATTCTGTTCCTGCCACTCGATACCGTGGCGCAATCCGATGTCCTTCCCGCCCAGGCCACGCAAGCGGCCGGTGCGGGGGCGCGCGCAGCGCTGGATGCCTGCCTGGAAGCGGCGCAGCGCGGCGAGATCGACGCCATCTGTTTCGCTCCTTTGAACAAGCAGGCGATGAAACTGGGTGGCATGCAGTTCGAGGATGAGCTGCACTATTTCGCCGACAGGCTGGGTGTGGCGGGATATTTCTGCGAGTTCAATACCCTGGGCCCGCTGTGGACGTCGCGCATGTCCAGTCATGTACCGCTGGCCGAGGTGGCAAAGTACATCACTCAGGATCGCATCAAGGCGGCGGCGCGCCTGACTTACTCCACGCTCAAGCGCGCCGGGTTCGCGGCACCGCGCGTGGCGGTGGCTGCGCTCAATCCCCACGGTGGAGAGGGAGGTACCTGCGGCCGCGAAGAGATTGACATCATCGCTCCGGCCGCCAAAGCGCTGAATGACGAAGGGCTGCCGATCGAGGGTCCATACCCGGCCGACACGATTTTCCTGAAGGCGCGCGACGGAAAGCTGGATGCCATCGTCACTATGTATCACGATCAGGGGCAGGTGGCAGTCAAGCTGATGGGGTTCGAACGCGGCGTGACGGTTCAGGGCGGACTGCCGGTACCCATCACCACGCCGGCCCACGGCACCGCATTCGATATCGCCGGGACCGGCAAGGCCAATCCCTCGGCAATGATCCAGGCATTCCTGATGGCTGCGCGGCTGGGCCGGTGCTGATTACCTGCCATTCGCCGCGACGGCAGGGTCCATGGCCGCCAGATCGGCGCGATAGCTGACCACGTCGGCGGTGGGAAAATTCTTCGGTACTTTCTGTGTGACACGACCGGTGGCGGCCCACTCGGTGCCGCGCTGGAAGGTGATGATGAACCCGACACATGACAGGGCCCAGGCATCATGACCCAGCGTGGTGTGGAAGATGCGCCCTTTTCCGAAAGCAAGCGCCATCAGCATAGGCTCGTCATGGCCGCTGCCGCGGTTGGCGGGATCGGACCAAGCGGTCGCCAGTATCGTCATGTTTTGGCCGGGGCCGCGCAAACGCGAGTACAGCTCATCACCCATGTGCATCCAACGTGTCGGCAATCCGCGCAAGATGGGATGATCTGGCGCGCGCGATGTAATGCGGAATGGCAGCCGCTTGCCGTGC
>DASTRG010000324.1:0-10079 GCA_035761325.1 Rhizomicrobium sp.
TGGCAAAGCGTTTGGCGACCGCCGTCAACGACAGCAGGGTCATTGATATTTCTGCAGGGTGGCGCGGACGAAGCGCAGGTCGAAGGCTTTGCGCCAGTCCAGTCCCGGCGGATAAAGCCCTTCCGCGCGCATCGTGTCGTAGAACCGCGCCCATTGTTTGTCGGTCATGCTGCCCAGGCCGAACACCAGGCCGTCGCCGCTGAGGACCATTTCGTAGCGCTTCATCTTGTCCAGCGCCTGGGCCAGGATGGCGTCGGTCATGTCGGGATTGTCGCGCTTGATCAGCGCATTGCCCCTGGCCGGATTCTCAAGATAGTGCAGCCACCCGTCGCGGGTGGCATCGACGAAGCGCTGAACGGTCTTCGCGTCGGTGTCGATGCGTTTTTGCGGCACCAGCACCATGTTGGCATAGCCGGGATAGCCATAATCGGAGAGCAGGAACACCTTGGGCTTCCAGTGTGCCTGCTGTTCGACGGTGAAGGGCTCGCTGGTCAGATAGCCTTCCTGGATGGCGTTGGGATCGACGATGAAGGGCGCCAGGTTGTAGGTGTATTTGCGGATCTGGGAATCGGTGAACCCGAACTTCGCGCGCAGCCAGGGCCAGAACGCCGTCATCGAGGCGGCCGAGATAAGCACCGGCTTGCCCTTCATGTCGGCGATGGAGTTGATGTCGCGGCGCGGATGCGACATCAGGATCTGCGGGTCCTTCTGGAAGATCGCCATCACCGCGCGGATCGGGATGTTCGCCTTCACCAGGTTCATCACAATGAAGCTGTTGGAGCCCATGCCGAAATCGGCGGCGCCGTTGGCCAGGAGCTGGGGCACATTCACATCCGGCCCGCCGGGGATGATCTTCACGTCCAAACCGCGCTTGGCATAAAGTCCTTCTGCAAGCGCCTCATAGAAGCCGCCATGCTCGGCCTGCGCCTTCCAGTCGGTGACGAAGCGGATCGGGGTGGCGGCCCGGGCCGGTGTCACGGCCAGGGCGGCGGCGGAAGCAAGTCCGGCGGAAAGGAAGCGGCGGCGCTTGAGCATGCGGCGGTTATAGCATGCTCCGCCGGATGCAAAATCCGTCAGTGGCCGGAATTGTCCGGTTCGTCGTCGTCGCCGAACAGCCAGCCCAGGATGCCGGTGTAGTGGCGGCGCTCCCTGGGCGGCGGCTGCGGCAGCTCGGGCATCTGTGTGGCGGGATAGACATTGGCGCCGGGGCCTTCGTCATCCCAGATCGCGCCCGAGGCCAGCATTGTCTGGTCGACCGGCGGCGGCGGCTGCGAGCGGTCCAGCGGCTTCAGCGGCTTGCCGTGCTCGGCCGCCAGCATGGTCTGGCGCCATATCTGCGCCGGAAGCGTGCTGCCGGTCACCCCACGCGTGGGAGAGGAATCATCGTTGCCGACCCAGACGCCGGCGACATAGTCGGTGGTGAAGCCCACGAACCAGGCGTCATGTGAATCCTGGGTGGTGCCGGTCTTGCCGGCGGCTTCGCGCCCGAACAGCGAGGCCGAATGGCCGGTCCCCGTGGCCACCACATTGTAGAGCATGGCGGTCATGTCGCGCTCCACGCCGGCGTCGATCACGCGCTGCTGCACCGGGGCTGCGCGGCGATAGACCGGCCTGTGGGCGATATCCACCTCGGTGACCAGGTAGGGCGACACCTTGAAGCCGCCGTTGGCGAAGACGGCGTAGGCGCTGGTCAGTTCCAGGGGCGTCACCTCAGCGGTGCCCAGCGCCAGGCTGGCATTGTCCTGAAGCGGCGAGGTGATGCCGCAGCGTCTTGCGGCGGCGATCACCGAGGGCACGCCGACTTCCTGGGCCAAATTCACGGTGATGGTGTTGACGCTGTGTGCCAGCGCGTCGGACAGGGTGAGCGTGCCGTAATATTCGTTGCCGAAATTGGTGGGCCTGTAGCCGTTGATGTCGACCGGCACGTCCTCGCGCGTGTCCCAGGGGCTGATGCCCGATTCCAGCGCCGCCAGATAGACAAAGGGCTTGAAGGCGCTGCCGGGCTGACGGTGTGCCTGGGTGGCGCGGTTGAACACCGACTCCGAATAATCGACGCCGCCGATCATGGCGCTGACCGCGCCGTCCGGCTTCATCACCACCACCGCCGCCTCGTGGGTGCGAAGCCGCTTGCCGTTCCTGGCGATGATGCTGTCGGCGGCCTGGCGGGCGGCTTCCTGGACCTTGGGCTCGAGGGTGGTGTGGACCACAAGGTCGGCGTTGGCGGATGCGCCGGCGCGGGCGACCAGTTCCTTGGCCTGATCGGCGGCGGTATCGAGGAACCAGTTGCGCGCGTCCAGGCTGGTGCGGTCAACGACGATGGCGGGATGGGCGCGGGCATTGGCGGCCTGGTCCTCGCTGATGGCGCCGGTGTCCACCATCGCGTCCAGTACGTAACTGGCGCGCTGCTGCGCGCGCAGCAGGTCGCGGCGGGGCGAGAAGACGGAGGGCGCGCGCGTCAGCGTCGCCAGCATCGCCGCTTCGGCCAGCGTCAGGTCCTTTGCACTCTTGCCGAAATAGACATGCGCGGCGCCGTCCACGCCATAGGCGCCGCTGCCCAGATAGATGCGGTTGAGATAGAGCTGCAGGATCTGCTGCTTGCTCAGCGACTTTTCCAGGCCGGCCGCGTCGATCAGCTCGGTCAGCTTGCGCGACATGGTGCGCTGCTGATTGGTATAGACGATCTTGGCGGTCTGCTGGCTGATGGTCGAGCCGCCCGCCACGAAATGGCCGGCGCGCAGGTCCAGATACACTGCGCGAAGCAGGCCGCGCGGGTCGATGCCGTTATGGGAATAGAAGCGCCGGTCCTCCATGGCGATGAATGCGGCGGGCAGATAGGCCGGCATCTCGGCAAGCGTCAGGCGCTTGCCCACGATCGCGCCGCGATGGCCGATCTCCCGGCCCTGCGTATCCAGGAAAGTCATCGCCGACGGCCGGTTGACGGCATAAAGGTCGATGCGTGGATCGAGCGGCGGGGCGAAAAGACCCAATACCGCCGGCGTCAGGTAGAGCGCGGCCAGCGGCAGCGCGATCACCGCCATGGCGACGGCGAAAAAAGGCGCCAGGCGGCGGGCGATTTTCTCGATCCCTGCCAAATCCAGTCCGCCGAAGCCGCCGCCAGGGCCTTGTTGGGGGTGGGACATGAGGCGGATTGCTGACCGATATTTGCGGCAGTTTCAAGGTCGCCGGGGTGGAGAGGCGCTGGAAATCGCGCCCGTGCCTTGACCTTTGGCGCGGTTGAAACTTACATCGCCGCCATCTCCCGAATTGCGGTTTGAACGCGGCGCTGTCCTGAAGACGGCGGCGGCGCCCGCCGCTTCACGGTTTCATGAATGGATTTGCCATGGTGGCGGGGCGGCGGGCCGGGCCGGAAAATGACGGGCCCATGAGCGAATGGCTGGATGCGATGGTGAAGAAACTGATGACAATCCTGGAAGCGCAGCTGCAGGCGGTGGAAGCCGCCGGCGCCAAGGGTGACGCAAGGGGCCGGGCGGCCGATGCGCGCACGCTAAGCTCGCTGGAGCGTACGCTGGAACGGCTGGCGCGGCTGGAACGCGAACGCGCCCAGGTGCGCGAGAAGAAGGTGGCCGAGGATGGGAAAGGAACAGGCCGGCGCGAGGCGCTGGAGCGCCGACTGGATAAACGCCTTGCCGCGATCGCAGAGGAAGAGCCTGCTCGAAAGCCTCAGCGAAGAGGAGGCTGAGGCGCTTCTGGCGTGGCCCTATCAGGCGCGCGATGCCCAGCTTCCGCCTGCCGGGAATTGGCGCATCTGGCTGTTCCTGGGCGGCCGGGGCGCGGGCAAGACGCGTGCGGGCGCCGAATGGGTGGCCCAGCGCGTGGCCGAAGGTGCCGCGGCGCGCATCGGCCTGATCGGGGCGACGATGCGCGATGTGCGCGCGGTGATGGTGGAAGGGGAATCGGGATTGCTGAACGTGGTGGACGGGCTGACATTCGAGCCGTCGAACAATCGCGTGCTGTGGCCGGGGGGTGCCATCGCATCGTTGTTGTCGGCGGAGGAGCCGGACAGTTTGCGCGGACACCAGTTCGACCTGCTGTGGGGCGATGAATTCGCCAAGTGGCGCGATCCGCAAGAGGCGCTGGACATGGCGCTGATGGCGATGCGGCTTGGCGATGATCCGCGCATGCTGCTGACGACGACACCGCGCAACATCGCGCCGCTCAACGCGCTGATGGCCGCGCCCGATGTCGCCGTCACGGTCAGCCGCACGGCGGACAACGCCGCCAACCTGGCGGACGGCTTCTACGATTTCATGCTGGCGCGTTACGGCAAAAGCGCGCTGGGGCGCCAGGAACTGGACGGCGAGCTGATCGAGGATCACGACGGCGCGCTGTGGAAGCGCGAATGGATCGAGAAGTCGCGGGTGCGCGATGTGCCGGTATTGGAGCGGGTGGTGATCGCCGTCGATCCGCCTGCGTCCGCCAATGGCGATGAATGTGGAATTGTTGTCGCGGGAAGGTCCGGCGACCACGGTTTCGTACTGGCCGACCGCTCGGCGGGATCGCTGACGCCGGCGGCATGGGCCGCACGGGTGATGCAGGCTTATGCGGACTTCGAGGCCGATGCGATCATTGCCGAGGCCAACCAGGGGGGCGAGATGGTGCGAAACGTGCTGCAACAGGCCGACGCGGCCGCGCCGATCGCGCTGGTTCATGCCACGCGCGGCAAGATCACCCGTGCCGCGCCCGCCGCCGCCCTGTACGAGGCCGGCCGCATCCACCACGCCGGCTGTTTTGCCGAACTGGAAGACCAGATGTGCCATTACGACGGGTGCAGGGGCGCCAAGAGCCCCGACCGCATGGATGCGCTGGTATGGGCGCTGGCCGATCTGTTCGCCAGCCGCCGGGGCGATCCGAAGATCCGCACGCTATAGCGGACGCGACGCCTCATGCTTCGACAAGCTCAGCATGACGAATGAGGGAATGTTCTCACCCGCGGCTTGTCGAAGGGTGAGGCGATCACAGAGGTTCCAATGTTCGAATTCTTCCGCAAGGCCGCGCCCGAAACCAAGAGCACGGTCCCCGGTGGCCTGTTTGCCCTGTCCCTGTCGGGAAGCGCGCGCTGGTCGGGCCGCGATGCCGCGGCGCTGGCGCGCAATGGCGTGATGGGCAACGCCATCGCCTATGCCTGTGTGCGCAAGATCGCGGGCGCGGCGGCCTCGGTGCCGTTCCTGCTCTATGACGGCCCCAACGAGGTTGAGGACCATCCGCTGCTGACACTCCTGGCGCGACCCAACGCCGCCGAGGACGGGCCGGCCCTGTTCGAGCGCTGGTATGGCTTGCTGCATTCTGCGGGCAACGCCTATCTGGAGGCGGTGAGCCTGGACGGGGTACCGCGCGAACTGCACGTTCTGCGGCCCGACCGGATGAAGGTGGTGGCGGGGGCGCGCGGCTGGCCGGCCGCTTACGATTACACCGTCGATGGCCGCACCACACGCATCGCGCGCGACGGGTCGGGCTTTCTGCCGGTGCTGCATGCCGCGCTGTTCCATCCGCTGGACGATCATTACGGCCTGTCGCCGCTTCAGGTGGCGGGCGCGGCGATCGACGTGCACAACCAGGGCGCGGCCTGGACCAAGGCGCTTTTGGACAATGCCGCCCGGCCCAGCGGCGCACTTATATATAGGGGCCCGGACGGGGCGCCCGGCCTGAGCGACGAGCAGTTCACCCGGCTGAAGCGGGAACTGGAGGACGCCTATCAGGGCGCATCGAATGCCGGCCGGCCGATGGTGCTGGAAGGCGGACTGGACTGGAAGGCGATGGGCTATACCCCGTCGGACATGGATTTCGCCGAGACGCGCAGCGTGGCGGCACGCGAGATCGCGCTGGCCTTCGGGGTGCCGCCGATGCTGCTGGGCATTCCCGGCGACAACACCTATGCCAATTATGCCGAGGCCAACCTGAATTTCTGGCGCCAGACGGTGCTGCCCCAGGTGGCGCGCACGGCGGCGGCGCTGACGCGCTGGCTGTGCCCGCGCTTCGGCGAGGGGCTGCGAGTGGGCTATGACGCCGATGCGGTGGAGGCGCTGGGCGAGGCGCGCCAGGCGCTGTGGGAGAAGCTGAGCGGGGCCTCGTTCCTGACCATCAACGAGAAACGTGCGGCGGCGGGCTATTCACCGGTGGAGGGTGGAGACGTGCTATAGAGGGCGCATGTGGGAAGGCATGGAACTGATCCCGGGCCGGGATTGCGGCGAGTGCACGGTGTGCTGCACCTGGCCGACCATCAACAAGCCGGAGATCCAGAAGGTCTCGGGCTCGACCTGCAAACACTGCACCGGCGGCGGCTGCGCCATCTATGAGACGCGCTTTCCGGTGTGCCGCGGCTATTTCTGCGCCTGGCGCACGGTGGACATTTTCGGCGAGGACTGGCGGCCCGACAAGTCGGGCGTGCTGCCCTATGTGGAGACCGAAGGCATCTCGGAGGATTTCGATCTTTCCACCGGCATCGGGCTGATGCTGGTGGGCCACGCGGCGAAGATCATCCGCCAGCGCTGGTTCCAGGACTTCATCATCACCGGGGTGATGAACAATGTGCCGCTGTTCCTGTCGCTGCCCGGCCCGCGCGGCCACCAGGCGGCGACGGTGTCGCTGAACACCGAGGAGATGGTGGCGGCGATCCGCCGCGGCACGGTGAAGGATGCGCTGGAGAGCGCGTTGAAGATTCTACGCGGCTGGGATTTCTCGCCCGCTGTCATAACCTATACAGGCAATGATGTGAGCACATGAGTGTCATCGATGGTTTCCGGCAGATGCCGGAACGGAAGTTTCCTGCCGCCCTTGTGGCGGCTTTTTTGTTGCAGACCGCGGGGGCGCTGTTCTGGGCGGGCAGCGCCGCCGAGCGCATCGCCGACCTGGAACGCACCGTTTCATCCGACCAGGCCGCGATCCAGAAGGTCGCGGTGATCGAGGAACAGGTGCGCGCCATCAAGGAAAGCCTGGACCGGATCGAAGTGAAGATCGACCGGGCCCAGCCGTAGCCGCGAACGCGCGCGGACCACTCCCCAAAACTGCCGCACTATTTCGACCCTCCCTCACGGAGGGTGAAGGATTCCACATGGTTCAGATCGCCTATGCGCGCCGGCCGCTGGCGCGCAAGAGCATCTTTGCGGGCCTCACCCCGCTGGGTCCCGACCAGTTCGAGGGCTATGCCTCGCTGTTCGGCATCGCCGACGGCGGCGGCGACACCGTGGCGCCGGGCGCCTTCGCACAGTCGCTGCGCCGGCGCGGGCCCGCACAGGTGCGGATGCTGTACCAGCATTTCAGCCACGCCCCGATCGGGGTGTGGGAGGAGATCGCCGAGGATCGCAAGGGTCTGTACGTCCGGGGCCGCCTGACCAGCGATATCGAACAGGCGCGCGATATCGCCGCGCTGTTGCGCGATGGCGCGTTGAACGGCCTGTCGATCGGCTTTCGCACCCAGCGGGCGCAGCGGCAAACCGCCGGCCGCCTGCTGCAACAGGTCGAGCTTTGGGAAATTTCGGTGGTGACCTTTCCGCTGCTGGCGGGATCGACCGTCACCGCCATCGGGCAACGCCGGGCCGAGACGGGCCTGGCGGATCTGTTTCGTCAGGCAAGCCGCGCCCTCACTGCCTGATTGTTTTCAGGGCGCTCAACAGGAGAAAGCATGGAACTGGAAACCAAGGCTGTCGACGGCAGCCAGCATACGTTCGAGATCAAGGCGGCCTTCGAGGATTTCCTCGCCGGCTTCGAGGCCTTCAAGGACGCCAATGATGCCCGCCTGAAGGGCCTGGAAAAGCGCGGCGACGTGCTGGATACCGAGAAGGTGGCGCGCATCGACGCCGCCCTGACCGAACAGAAGCAGAAGCTGGAGGCGCTGATGCTGGAAGCGCGCCGTCCGCTGCTGTCGGGCGAGCGCAAATCGTTCGATCCGGCGCTCGATTCCCGTCTGGCCGAGCGCAAGGCAGCCTTCGACCGCTATGTGCGCAAGGGTGATGGCCTTGATATCGAGGTCAAGGCGATGAGCGAAGGCTCCAACGCCGATGGCGGCTATACCGTGCCGCTGGAGATCGAGCGCACCATCGACCGCGTGCTGAGCCAGGCCTCGCCCATCCGCGCCATCGCCAGCGTGCGCGCCATCGGCGGCGCCAGTTATCGCAAGCCCATCACCACCGCCGGCGCGGCCAGCGGCTGGGTCGGCGAGACCGGCAGCATCAGCCAGACCGATACGCCCACCCTGGCGGCGCTGGATTTCCCGGCGATGGAGCTCTACGCCATGCCCGCCGCCACCCAGGCGCTGCTGGACGATTCCCAGGTGGACATCGAGCAGTGGCTGGCCGACGAGGTGCAGATCGTCTTCGCCGAACAGGAAGGCGCGGCCTTCGTCAACGGCGACGGCTCGGCCAAGCCCAAGGGATTTTTGGCCTACACCAACGTGGCGGACGCAAGCTGGAGCTGGGGCAAGATCGGCTATATCGCCTCGGGCGCCGACGGCGCCTTTGTCGATGACGACGAGGCCCCCGCCGATGCGCTGCTGAACCTGGCCTACGCGCCCAAGCAGGCCTATCGCGCCAATGGCCGCTGGGTGATGAACCGCAAGACCGAAAGCGCGGTCAGGAAGTTCAAGGACACCAGCGGCAATTACATCTGGCAGCCGGGTGCGGCGGCGGGCCAGCCCGCCACCATCTTCGGCTATCCGGTGACGGAAGCCGAGGATATGCCTGACATTGGCTCGAACAGCTATTCCATCGCCTTCGGTGATTTCGCCCGCGGCTATCTGATTGTCGATCGGGTGGGTATCCGCGTGCTGCGTGATCCCTACAGCGCCAAGCCCTATGTGCTGTTCTACACCACCAAGCGCGTCGGCGGCGGGGTGCAGAATTTCGAGGCGATCAAGCTCTTGAAATTCTCTGCGTCTTGATTGGTTGAACCCCCTTGCGGTTTCAGCTTCCGCTCGCCTCCCAAGAAGTCGGCTTCGCACGCTGAAACCACCTCCCCCTTCCTGGTGCCGGCGCACCAAAGGGGGAGGCGGGTCTCTGGCATTCCCATCGCGGCCTTGCGGCCGCGTGAACGCGGCGTTTGCCGCGCGGCCCTCGCGATGTTTCCCCGCATCGCGAGGGTTTTTCTTTCAACCCCTCCGTCGGCAACTCGGTCGGCTCCGCCGACACAGCGTTGCCGACACCTCCCCTTCCGGCGCGCCATGCGCGCGAAGGGGAGGCTGACTTTGCGGAAACGAGACATGTCCCTGCAACTGACGTCGCCGCCCGCGGAAGAGCCGGTCAGCCTGGCCGAGGCGAAAGCCTGGCTGCGCGTGGAAAGCGGCAATGACGAGGACGAGTTGATCGCGTCGCTGATCGCGGCGGCGCGGGTGCGCTGCGAATGGCACACCGGCCGCGCCTTTGTCACCCAGGGCTGGACCCTGTGGCTGGATGGGCTGGGGGGCGGCACCGTCGCGTTGCCGCTGCCGCCGCTGATCGATGTGACCGCTGTGACGCTCTACGGCGCCGATGATGCGGCGACGGTGCTGGACGCGTCGGACTACCGGATTGATGCGCCGGGCGGCCGTTTGATCTTTTCTTCGCCGCATCCCGGCCTTCGCGCCGCAGATGCGGTGTCCATCGTCTTCACCGCCGGCTATGGCGGCGCGGCCGATGTGCCCGCGCCCATCAAGAGCGCGATCGGGCAGACCGTCACATGGCTTTACGAGCATCGCGGCGGCGATGCGGCGCCCATGCCGCAAGCCGCGCTGGCGCTGTTGGCGCCCTATCGCGCGGTGCGCCTGTGACGGCCCCGGCAATGTTCCATTCAAACAGGAGTGCAAGACGATGACGGCCCAGCGCGGCAGGGACCTTCTGATCAAAATCGGCGACGGCGGATCGCCGGAAAGCTTCACCAGCGTTGCCGGGCTGAAGGCCACATCGCTGGCGTTCAACGCCCAGACCGTGGATGTGACCAACGCCGATTCGGCCGGCATGTGGCGCGAGCTGCTGGAAGGCGGCATCAAATCGGCCAGCCTGTCGGGCAGCGGCGTGTTCAAGGACGCGGCGTCCGACGCGGCGCTGCGCCAGGCGTTTTTCGACGGGACCACGATGAACTATCAGGTGGTG
>DASTRG010000325.1:0-16162 GCA_035761325.1 Rhizomicrobium sp.
ATCAGTACCGCCGATAAAAATCAAACCGCTGTCAGTGGTGATGGGCCCGCCCACATTCGGCCGACCGGTATTGGGATCAGCCAGTCCAGCCGTGATACCGAGAGTCACCTCCCAGGCGATCTTGCCGGCGTTGACGTCAACTGCCCACAGATTGCCCCATGGCGGTTTCTGGCATGGCATGCGGGTGACCTTGTCGCGAAACCATTGATAGCCATCCCGCATGTAATAGCTTCCGTCGGGCTTGCGGACCATGACTTCGGGAGAGCCCAAGTTAGAAGTATTGACTATATAATAGCCAGACTTGGGGTCGAAGGCTGCATGGCTCCAGTCGATGCCGCCCCAACTGCCGGGGAAGCGCGCCACTCCGCTGTCGACGCGCTGCGGCTGAAAATATTTTCCATCGACAATATGCATTTCCTTAATGAGCTCGGCGCAGCCCGCCGTCTGCTGGGGCGTCAGATTCGCCAGTTCGGACATCTTGAAGGACGTGCGACCCAGCGGTGGAAAGACAGAGACGGGCTGGGTCGGCGAAGGCCGCTCTCCGACCATGTCTGTGTCGGTGGGTACGGGGGTTTCGGTGATCGGATAGATCGGCTTTCCCGTCACCCGGTTCAGCAGGAATAGCATGGCGGACTTGCTCATCACCGCGATGGCGGGAATCGTTCGGCCGTGTCTTCTGACGTCAATCAGAGTGGTGAGGGGCAGATCGTAATCCCAAAGATCATGGTGCAGCGCCTGGAAATGCCACAGATAGCGGCCCGTGGCAGCGTCGACCGCAACCAGCGAGTTGGAAAAGAGCGACGGGCCGTTGCGATCGTTGCCCGACTGGTCGAAGGCCGGAGCGCCGAACGGCAGATAGGCGATGCCCCGTTTGGTATCCAGGGTAAGGCCAGCCCACACATTCACGCCGGTGCGCTTGACCCAACCGTCGCCTTCCCACGTGTCGTGAAATTTCTCACCAGGCTGGGGCACACCATTGAAATGCCAGACCTCGCGGCCGGTGCGCACGTCGAAGGCCCGTACCTGTCCAGAGGCGCCCTGCTGAGGCACCTCCTGGGTGCGCGAGCCGGTGATGATGAGATTCTTGTAGATAACGGGGGCGGAGGTGATGCTCAGAAACGCATTGGGGAAACCCTGCATCACCGCGTCGCTGTGCAGGTCGACCACCCCATCCTTGCCGAAGCCGGACGCCGGCGCACCGTTCCCGGCATTGAGCGCGATCAACCGGCCGCCGCGCGTACCGAACACGATCCTGGGATCGCGGCCCGGCCAATAGGAGACACCGCGCGTTGCCGGCTGGTCATCATCGGGCACCTGATAGGCCCAGCGTTCCTTGCCCGTGGCCGCATCCAGCGCGATGACGCGGCCATAGGGCGTAGACAGATACATAACGCCCCTGACGACCAGAGGCGTATCCTCGGACGATGCAAACCCGCGCGTATCGTCGGGCGGGCGCATGTGAAAGACCCACACTGGCTTGAGCGTGGCGACATTGGCCGGCGTGATCTGGGTCAGCGGCGAATGGCGGCTATCGCCAAAGTCGTGGCCATAGGTAGGCCAATCTGTTGCCGGGGCCGCCGCCGCGGTCGCCAGCAAAGGTGTGGCAAGCGCACAGGCAAGAAGACATGACTGATATCGCATTGCCCGTTTCCCCAATCCCGGCCGGCCAGCCGACACCCGGCCAAACTATGAAGAAAAATCCCCGGCCGTGCCAGAAGGTCGTTCCACGCACGGCCGGAGATCGGTTCGCCGCCGGAAGCCTCGGGCGCCTTTCCTACAGCGCGCCCCGGACGCCGACCATGAAGTAGCGGCCCATCGCGTTCTCCGACGGGGGGACCGGATAAGACCGGCCCGTGGCCGTGGTAAGGGGCGCGTCAATATCCGGTTGCGCGTTCATGACGTTCTGTACCGAGAAGTAGAGATCCAAGGCATCGCTGTCGCTGTAGATCTGCTTGTCGATGCTCACATCGAGCGTATTGAATGAGTGAAGGTGCGGGTACACATGACTCGCGCTAGGCTTCGGCCCGGCCGGCAACCGCCGCCACAATAAGCTGCCGGATGCGCCTGCCCGGCCACAGTAAGGGGGCATCAACCCATGGACTTCCTTCGCCAACACCGCCCGCAACGCCGCGCGGTTGTTCTTGGGCTGGCGGGCGCCGCATCGTGCGCGGTGCCGGGCCGGGCGCGGGACGTGCCGCTGGCCGACATTCCCATCATCGACACGCACGTGCATCTGTTCGATCCACGCCGTCCGCAGGGGGTTCCCTATTCGGGTCCCAAGGGGCAGCCACCGCAACTGGCCCTGCCGGGCATCTATCGCGACCTCGCGGCGCCAACCGGCATCGCGGGCGCCATCGTGATCGAGGCAAGTCCCTGGATCGAAGACAATTTGTGGATTCTGGAGCGCGCCCAGAGCAATCCCATGTTTGTCGGGGTGGTTGGCCATCTGCAGCCCGACAGGCCGGACTTTGCCCAATACCTGGACCGCTTCAGCAAGAATCCGCTGTGGCGCGGCATCCGCTATGCGCAGGTCTCGGCCATGAACGGGGGCCGCGCGGTTCTGAAGCCGGGCATGGCGGACGGCCTGAACCTTCTGGCGCAAAAGGACCAGTCGCTGGACATGGCCAATCCCTCCATCGCTCTGCTGCGGGGCGCGCTGCTGGTGGCCGAAGCCGTTCCGAGCCTGAGGATCATCATGGACCACATGCCGCAATTCGATCCGCAGCCGCAGGAACAGGCCGCCTATGACGACCTGTTGAGCCGGCTTTCCCAACACCCCAATTTCTTCATCAAGCTGTCGCAGGTTGTCCATCCCGACATTCAGGGCGTGATTTCGCACGACCTGGGGCACTATCGCTCCCGTCTGGATCACCTGATCGCGACCTTCGGAACCGACCGGATCATGTTCGGCAGCAACTGGCCCGCCACCGTCGGCAAGGCGGACATCCCGGAATCGGTGTCGCTGATGCGCGACTATTTCGCGAACAAACCGCGCGACGAGGCAGAGAAGTATTTCTGGAAAAACGCGAAGTCCATCTACAAATGGACCGCGCGGGGCGGCAACCAACCATAGCTGGCCGTCCCGATTCTTTCCAGAAAAAGGGCCGCAGCTGCGAAGCTGCGGCCCAGGGGGAATTCAGGAACGGAAAGACTCAGAGATCGCCGCGTATGCCGATCGTGAAATAGCGGCCCATCACGTCTTCGCCTTGGGGGATTCCGCCAAAGATGGACCCCGGGTTTCCGGACGATCCGACGGTATATGGGGGAATGGAGTCGAAAGCATTTTGCACGTTGAAGTAGGCCGACATGGCCGATCCGTCGCCGAGGTCGATCCTCCTTGCAAGAGTGAAGTCCATTGTGCTGAAGCTGCCATAACGGGGCTGGGCATAGTAGGTTTGCCCGGGTCCGAAAACGGCTACGTTGCTCCCGCCACTGAAATAGTGCCACTGGGCGTCCACGGTCCAGCTACCGAGCGTGTAATCGCCGAAGATCGTGGCATGTCCCTTGGGCTGGGTAGTGTGGTTGACGGGGGCGCCGGGGAAACTGCTGGTGGTGTTCACCGGGGCGACATTCAGCAAGGCGCGCAGATTGACCACGCCTGACAGGTCGGAGATATCCGCCATGTCGAAGCCGTAGTCGATCTCGTAGTCCTGGCCTTCGGTCACGTTGAACGCCGCGTTGAGTTTCTGGCTGAAGAGAAGCGTGGGATAGTTGGCCGGCGTGGTATTGGTGTAGGGGAACGGCCGGACATACAGCGCGCAGAAGGGCGAGGTACCACCGGACGCGATACAGAGATTGGCGATCGCCGTATTGCTGCCGCTGATGTTGGTGATCGCGTTCTTAAGCTTGATCTGGTAGTAGTCCGCCGACACCGTCAGGCCTGGGATCCAGGTCGGTGTCAGGACCACGCCCCCGGTATAGGTGCGTGATGATTCCGGCACCAGATTGGGGTTGCCTCCGGACACGGTCTGGATGCCGCCTGGATTGAAGTTGGTCAGAGGATCCAGGAAGGGCCCGCTGTTGGAGACCTTGGGCGAAAACAGGTCGTTCAGTGTGGGCGCGCGAATGTCGACGGATGTCGTGCCGCGGAAGCGGATATCGTCGTTCACGTGCCAGTCCAGGCCGATCTTCCAGGTCTCCACTGAGCCGGAGATGCTGTAGTTGGTGTAGCGGCCCGCAAGGTCGGCGTTGAAGCTCTGAACCAGCGGAATATCCTTGAGGATCGGGACACCCACTTCGCCCGAGAATTCCCAGACATTCTCATCGGCAGAGACACTGGGCACGGTGTTGTTGTCCCACAAGGTCTGCGTGACCGTCGCCTGGTTGACGGGGCCGGTTCCGGCGGCATTGCCGCAAAGGCGAAGGCCGGTGCAATCGACCACTGCGGTCGGCGAGGCGTTGGACTCGATCTCATAACCGAGCCAGCGCATTTCGCCTGCCACAGCCACCTTGACCGGCCCGGCCGGCAGGTCAAAGACATTGCCCGAGATATCGGCGGAGATATCGTCCAGGGTGTTGGTCTCCGCGAAATGCGTCGACCGCGACCAGTACGTATATTGTGCGTCGGTGGTCACGTTGTTGCCGAACGTGTTGATCGGGATGCAACCGGGATAGAGATCGCCGTACTGGGCGATCGCCGCCGCCGTATCGTTCCAGCAGACGATGTTGTGGGTGGTGGGATCGACCACCGCATCCTGCGCCGCGTCATGATACTGATTGTTGCCGTTGAAGAGGCCGGTGGTCGACAGGCGCGTTTCGCCATGAGTGTAATGGGCGTTCCATGCGAAATCACCGAAGACCACGCCGTCCAGGCCGATGGTACCGACGATATTGCGCGTGACGTTGTTGGTTTTGCGGGTGCGGTTCGGGTCCGCATACCATTCCGACACCTGGAAGGTGTTGGTGCCGTCGGTCGCCCAGTTGGGGTCCGTGGCGCTGTCATCGCCCAACAGGGCCTGGGTGGCCGCCGGGAGGAAGGCATTGTTCTTGAAATAAGTGACGGTCTGGCGGCTGGGCTCCTGCTGTGACGGGAAGAAATAGTTGAAGACATTGGCCTGCGCGAGCGAGACCTGCGCGAAGAAGGTGGTGTCGTCGTTGACTTCATAGCTGAAGCGGCCGAACGCCGTGGCATTGCGGGTATCGCCGTAGATCGATTCATACCGCACGGCGGCCCCATCGCCACCCACTGCGATGGCGGTCTGGCCCGCGGGGATATAGCCCAGATTGGCGGGGGTGGGCACGCCGGGCTGGCCGAACTCGTAGCCGTTGACTGAGCAATTCGAGCAGGTGATCTTGCCGCTGAACGTCGAGACCGTCTGGCCGCCGTTCTGAACATTGGTCACCGGGTTGGCCGGGGTGTTGCCGGTGTTATAGGACGAAAACTGGTGTGCGAATATGGGCCGGGCACCCTGGAGCACGCCGTCGCCATGTTGATACTGGATGGCGCCTTCGATATGGCCCCTGCCGCCGAACAGGTCGGTGCCCGCTGCCGCATTCACCTTGTACTTGAAGCCGTCGGCATAGCCCGAAATGCCGGCATTGGCTTCGTACTTGAAGCCGTTGAAATTCTTGTCGAGGATGAAATTGACCACCCCGGTGATGGCGTCGGAACCGTAAACCGCCGAGCCGCCGCCGGTCACGACGTCCACGCGGGACATCAGCATCTGTGGCAGGGTACTGATATCGACGGCGCCGTCCTGGTTGGAGACCGGAAGGCGCATGCCATCCAGCAGAACCAGGGTGCGGTTCTGGCCGAAATTGCGCAGGTTGAGGAAGTCGCCGCTGCTGTTGCCGCCACCGCTGCTCAGGTTGCGCTCCGACGCACTGTTCTGGAAAACCGGCAGCTTGTTCAAGCCGTCCGCCAGGTTGGTCGGGGTGGTGGTCAGCAATTGCTGCGTGCTTACCACGGTCAGCGGCGTCGGAGAGTTGGCAACGTCGGAAATGACGCGCGAACCGGTAACAACCACGGTTTCGACACCCTGGGGCGCGCCCTGCCCGCCGGCTGATGGCTGGGCCGCGGGCTGTGCGCAGGCCGGCCAGCTGAACAGGCCGGCAAGGAGGGCAATAACGGAGACTGTGGATTTCGAATCGCGAAGCATGGCTTCCCCCTCTGTGTCGCAACTTCTTCTTTGCCGGGAGATGGAAACCGCTCCCTGCTCAGTGACGTCGCCGGAGAAGCCTGTTCCCTGAAGCATCAACTGCAATGCCTCGGAAACCGTGTACAAACCTTTGACCGGATTGCTCCGGACCTGAGCCAGTTGGTAAGGGTAAAGGACAACCACTCCCGTCTGCCGCGATAAGGCAGGCAAGGCTGAGGTAAGATCCCCCACTGAAATATCTACGTTATACTTCGTGGTTGGCGCGTAGGTCGGTTCTGCGAAGGCAGGACTCGAAACTGCCACACATCCGCAGAGCGCCGCCGCGAGCGTCACTCCCCTTACATTCATGTTTCTGACCCAGTGGGTTGGCACAACACTTTGCCTTCACACCGGCCTTATGATGATTGAGACCGGCATGGAGGCCAACCCACCTAGAGCCTCCATTAAAAAATTCGGATCAGATTTCTTTGTTGCCCTTTTACAACAAGAAGGCACAGTCCGCTGGAAAAGCGGACGCGCAAAATTGCGCCAACTCTGCCCACGTCGAAACATTGCCAATCTTGCAGATTTTTCATTGATGCACAGAAGAACCGGCACTGCGATCAGCACGCCGGAATGGTTTAGTCCCCGGACAGGGATTTATCACGACCCGAGGTGAGCCGTACATGTTGCGGATCGATCCACTCCGCATGTATGCCGAAATTGTTCTTCAGCGCAGCAAAGATGGCCGCGACCTGGTCGGTTCTGAACGCGCCGCCGACCGGCAGATCGGCAAGCACCGGATCTGCAAGCTCGATCTTGACGTCGGAATAACGGCTGACGTCAGCAAGGACTTCCCTCAAGGGTTGCCCCGTGTAGACAAGCTCTCCCTGCCGCCAGGCCAGTTTACGTCCCATGTCGGCGCTCGACACTGGTATTGCGCGTTCGATTTGCTGGCCCAGCACGATGTTGTGTCCCGCGACGACGATGCTCCCGCTTTTTGCGCTCCCCGAAACATGCGCGCTGTTGGCGGGAGCGACCTCAACGCTTCCCTTGGTGACGCCTACCTCGACCACGCCCGTTCTTGACAGATGAACATCGAACGCGGTCCCGATATCGCGCACCACATAGTTGTCCGCATAGACCGTGAACGGGCGTGCCTTGTCGTGCACGACTTCAAAGTACGCCTCTCCACGCAGCAAGTGGACATTCCGGCGGCCGCCGGAGAAATCCACGTCCAGCCGACTGTTCGTGTTGAGGCTCACCGACGAACCATCAGCCAGGACGATCCTTTTCTGGCTGCCGACCGCTGTTTCATAGGAAAGCCGCGCGGGCGGATGGTTCTGCCCCGCTGCGGGTTTCGGTGGCCCGGGAAGGAAAAGCACGGCGCCTCCCGCGACTGCGATCAGGGCTGCCGCGCAGGCCGCAAACCAGCGCCTCGCTCCCCGGAAGGTGGCGGTATGATTGTCGCGCGCGCCGGCCTGCCGCCCGGCGTTGCCCGGGTCGGTGAGAAGCCCGAGCGCGTCCAGCTCCGACCAGAGATTTCCATATATCGCGATCGCCTCGCGATGGAGCGGGCTGCGGCTAAGCCACTCCTGGAATGCCGCCTGGTCCTTGGCCGAGACGTCACCCGCATCGAAACGCGCCACCCATGCCGCAGCCTCCGCCTCCGTGGCTGCAGCATCGGGAAATGTCAGGATCTTGCCCTTGCCGGTCATTATGCGTTCAAGTCTAGCACGGAACTACTCTGCCCTTTGGGCTTTGACAAAAGCCTTGGGGTGCCGCCCGAGCCCGTTCTCCTCCACAGGTGCGCCGCCATGATCCCGTATGAATGCCCGGCAACGGGATAGTCCGAGGGCAACATGGTTTTCAACCGTCCTGACAGAGATATTGAGCCGGACCGCGATCTCCTTTTGTGGCAGACCCTGCATCTTGCGAAGTATGAAGACCTTCGCGCACTGGGGCGGCAGAGCTGCAATCGCGCGCGCGAGCAGACGAATGCGCTCTCGACTATCGACAACATCATCAACTGCGACCTGACTGCTATCTTCTAGGACCTCCAGACCCTCAAAATCCCCTAGTGGCTCGACTGCCATGGAGGATTGCCGGGCCAACTCGTTCAGGGCCAAGTTTTTCGCAACCTTGAACAAAAAGGGTTTGGGGGTATCGATCAGGTGGCCCGATTCCGCCGCGAAGGCGCGCAGGAACGCCTCCTGGGCGAGATCATCGGCCGCCTCGCGCGACTTGGTGAACCGTCGCAGATAACGTTTCAGCGCCGTCTCATTCTGGAGATAGGCTTCCAGGACCGTCGACAATTCCGCGCCCCCTTCGACTTGTCGCTGTATACAGTTTAGTGCAGATCGGGGCGGAAACAACAGGCCACAACCGAATCCTGCCGCCGAGCCGCGTGCCTGGCACTACCGCATCGCAACAGAACCTTGTCCCGGCATCGAACCGTAGGCCGGCGGATATCCCGCCGATGGCAGGCGCCGAACAGCGGCTGCAAAAGACCGTCGCAATAATGGCCTGGCATGCGCGACATCCCGGTATGGTGCGATTGACGGGAAGCGCGTGAGAACGGGCATAAGCGCCCGGGCCGATGCGAAATGGGTGTATGATTTCAATCCACTGGCTCCGAACGCGCATCTGCGGGTCCATGGCAGCCGGACTGAAACACATGCGGGCCGCCAATAGAGGAAACAATGGCACAAGACCAGGACAAGCCGGCCGGACCCGATCTCACGCAGGGCCTTTCGCTCGGCGAGCTTGCCGATGGCGGCAAACTCCTGGGCCATGTCGGGCGCGAGGAGGTTCTTCTGGTGCGCCGCGGCGCGGAGATATTCGCGGTCGGGGCTCACTGCACGCACTATCACGGCCCGCTTGCCGAGGGCCTGGTGGTAGGCGACGCCGTACGCTGCCCCTGGCATCACGCCTGCTTTGACTTGCGTACCGGTGAAGCAGTGCGCGCGCCGGCTTTCGATCCGCTCGCGTGCTGGTCCGTGGAGAAGCGCGACGGCAGGATATTTGTCCGGTCGAAGCGGGCAGCGCCGCAATCGATGACTGCCGGCGGGCGCGCGAGCCCGGCGCCGCAGAAAATCGTCATTGTTGGCGGGGGCGCCGCAGGCTTCGCCGCCGCCGAGATGCTGCGACGCAGGCAATACAAGGGAAGCATCGTCATGCTGAGCGCAGACACCGCCTCCCCTGTCGACCGGCCAAACCTCTCCAAGGATTACCTTGCCGGCAGCGCGCCCGAAGACTGGGTTCCGCTGCGTCCCGACAGTTACTTCCCCGACAGCGGAATCGAACTGCGGCTGGGGGCAAACGTCACCGCCATCGATGCAGCTTCGCGGGACGTCACGCTCGCCGACGGAAGCAGGATTTCGTGCGACCGGCTGCTGCTGGCGACTGGAGCCGAGCCGGTGCGTCTCTCGCTTCCGGGCAGCGATCAGCCGCATGTGCACACGCTGCGCTCACTGGCCGACAGCCGGGCGATCATCGAACACGCCGGGACGGCACGCCGTGCGGTCGTGCTGGGGGCGAGCTTTATCGGGCTGGAGGTCGCAGCGTCCCTGCGTGCGCGCGGTATCGAGGTTCACGTGGTGGCGCCTGAAAAACTGCCAATGGAGCGCATCCTGGGACCGCAGATGGGTGAATTCATCCGCGCGCTCCACGAGAAGCATGGCGTCATTTTCCATCTGGAGGACACGGCGGATGCCTTCGTGGAAAGGCAAGTAAAGCTCAGGAGCGGAGCCACGCTTCAGGCTGATCTGGTGGTCGTCGGCGTCGGCGTGCGCCCGCGGACATCGCTGGCCGAAAAAGCCGGACTCAAGATTGATCGCGGGGTCGTGGTGGATGCCTATCTCGAAACAAGCGCACCGGGAATATTCGCCGCCGGTGACATTGCACGCTGGCCCGATCCGCACAGCGGCGAGTCCATCAGGGTGGAGCATTGGGTGGTTGCCGAACGCCAGGGCCAGACGGCCGCCCTCAATATGCTGGGGTTGCGGGAAAAATTTACGGCCGTCCCGTTCTTCTGGAGCCAGCATTACGATGTTCCCATCAACTATGTCGGCCATGCCGAAAAATGGGACGAGATCAAGGTCGAGGGCGACATCGCCGGAAAGGACTGCCTCCTGCGGTTCAGGCGCGATGGCCGGGTACTGGCCGCCGCTTCGATATTCCGCGATATCGCCAACCTTCAGGCCGAGCTGGCGATGGAAACTGACCGGCAATCATAGAAGCCAAAGGTCCGAGACGCGGCCAACGCCCCGAACCCTTCGGATCGCCGCTTCACGCCATTTCGATCTTGAATATCCAGCCGGCGTGCGGACTGTCGCCGTTGGGCCAGCCCGGATGGATGCCGGCATCGCAGCTGATCAGCGCGCCATTGTGGAATTCCAGCCCATGCGGATCGCAGCTTCCCGGCACGAAATCATAGGTGCCGATCACACTGCCGGTCCTGCCGTCATATTTCACCAGGCCGGGCCGCCCCTCCTTGTAGCTCTTGCTGTCATTTCCGGTGACCTGCCAGATATTGCCGTCGGCATCGAAGGTCATATCGTGCCAGCGCGGCTTCTCCGCCGTGGCATGAATGGGAATGGCGACTTCCGGCTGCCAGCTCTTCGGATCGACGCGCAGTAAAAGGCGCGGGCGGTTGGCGACGATCCACAGCTTGCCCTGGTGCCATTGGGCGCCGTGACTGCCCCCGCCATCCTGTCCGGGCAGGCCCAGCGGGATCTGGCGGTGACTGATCTGCCGCCCGTTCATGTCGTGCTGGAAACAGCCCTGCGGTTCCTGATTGGCCATCATCCACACACAGCCATCGCCATAGGCCATGCCCGATGTGTTGCGCGAATTGGTCTGGACCGTCTTCAGCAGCTTGCCGTTCCAGTCCACCAGCCAGGCGGCTTCGTGCAGGTCTTTTGGTTCCGGCAGATGGTATTCCCGTGCGGCGCGACCGGACAGTTTCTGCTGGCCCAGCCAGAGCCCGTCGGGCGATACCGCCAAGGCGTTGACATAACCTGGCGGCGCCTTGAACAGGCGCGTGGTCTTGACCATTCCATGTGGAATGGCCCGGCGCTGCGGGCCATAGGTGAGGCGTTTGCCCGTCTGGGCCGCGGCAGGGACGGCCGCCATGACGGCGGCGCCCAGGCCGAATCCCAGAAGCGATCTGCGGCTGGCAGTGTCCATGTCTTTCCCCTGTATTTTTTGTGACCCGTCGGGCTTTACGAATGCTGCGCCAGACTTGCGGTTTTTCAAAACCGCCGCCCCCGCCCAGTCTCATCAGGTGAGTTTTCGGCAGCGGGCTCTTGCTGCAAAGCAAAAGGATTGGCTGGGGCGCCGGCGGGTGGGGGAAGGGGCAGCCGCCCCTCCCCCCTGCATTTATGTGGCCCAGTCGTTTTTGATCCGCAGGACGATGCGGATGGAGATGGCGACGATGGAAAAACCCAGGGTCGCAACACCGATATTGGTGAAGATATCCGCCAGCGACATGCCGATGGCGGGAATGGCGTCCAGCGTCCTGGCGCCCAGAATCAGCACCACCGTGACCAGGTAAAGCCGGATGTTTTCTTCAGGCGTATTGCAGATGGCGGCGATACCGCCCAGTACCAGCAGGATGACCGTAGCCTGGGGTATGGCGACAAAGGCGGCGATGATTGCAACCAGGACGGCAAGGGCGCGTGACAATGCACATAGCTTTTCCAAATGCTCCTCCTCCAATTGTTGTTGCAGACCTCAACCAAATGTTGACGCGAGAATATAGACCCCAAAATAAGGGACCGGCATTTGTGCTGTTCGGGAATGGGGCCAGAGGCGGCGACTTATCCACAGCGATGCAGGCGGGCTTGCGCGGCCTGGCGCTGGCAGATGGGCGGGCGGTCTAGGGCTTGCGGCCGCGCCAGCGCGAAATCGTCTCTTCCAGCCTGGGCCGGTCCATGTTTGGCCTGGCCCAGCGATCCATGAAGGGTACCTGGCAGCTGCCCGGCAGCCAGGCCTCGGCCAGTTCGTTCAGCTTGATGCGCATCGGCATGGGGGTGCCGCAGCCCAGAACAATGGCTTCGCGGTCCGCCAGCAGCGGCAGATACTCAAGAATGCCGAACGTGCTGTCATGCGCATTGGCCCGCATCACCTTCTGATCGCTTTCTGTCGCCAGCCGCATGGCCAGCAGCGTGCTGCACTGGGAAAGCACCGTCGTGTCCAGTTCCGACGGCCGCTGGGTCAGCAACGCCAGCGAGATGCCGTATTTGCGGCCTTCCTTGGCGATGCGCGACAGCGATTGGCGCGTGGGTAGAAAGCCCCGCCGGTCATCCGCGGGGATGTAGCGGTGGGCCTCCTCGCAGACCAGCAGCACCGGAAGGCCGCCATCGCTCCACACCGCGAGATCGAACGTCAGGCGCGAGATCAGCAGGATGACGACGTCAAGAATTTCCTCCGGCACCGTCGACAGCTCGATCACGGTGATCGGCTTTCCGTCGTTGGGGACGCGGTAAAGCTGGGACAACAGATTGACCATCGTGTCTTCCATGTTCGGATTGCCGAACATGAAACTGAACCGTGGATCGCTGGCCAATGCCTCGATGCGCAGCTTCAGCCTGCGGTAGGCCAGGGTCGGATAGGGCCGTTCCAGCTTGCCCAGCTGTTCGTCGATATAGGCGATCAGGTCCGACAGGCGGAACGGCGTGGGGCTGTCGACGGTGCCCGTGGCGCTGTCCAGCGGCCGGCTGCGCAGCCGACTGGCCGCCGCGTCGGCATAGCGCCGTTTGGCGACCACGATAGCGTCGCACAATATCTCGCACTGCGCGTCGTTATGATCGTCGGCGCTGGTCAGCACCGAACGCAGCTCCTGAAAGTTGAGCAGCCAGAAGGGCAGATACAGGTTGCCGGGGCGGAACACCTCGGCCTTGGCGCCGAATGCCCGATGATACTCGCCATGCATGTCCAGCACGATGACATGGGCATACTGATGCCGCTCCAATGCCCGGTGCAGAATGCAGGCCAGCGCGCTGGACTTGCCGCAGCCGGTGGTGCCCACGATGGCAAAATGCTTGGAAAACAGCTCGTCCGCCAGAAGGTTGGCCGGCACGGACGGGTCCTGATACAGCGTTCCTACCTCAAGCGCCGCGGCGCGGCCCTGGCTGTAGACCACGGCAAGGTCCTCGCGTGTGGCCAGGAAGGCATCGTCCCCTATGGATGGGAAATGCGCCACGCCGCGCGCAAACGACATCGCCTGGCCATCATGGGCCAGTTCGCCGACCTGAATGATCTCGACCACGACCGTCTCCACACCCGGACGACGGCCGATCTGGCGCAGCGCCGAGATGATTCCAATCACGTTCGCAGCGCGGGTCTGAACCTTGGCCAGCGACCCGATCTCGGCACGCGGCGGTGCCTGGCCGGCAGGGGCGGGATCCAGTTCGATCGTGATGACGGCGCCGGCCACGGCGGTAACCCGGCCGATCTTCTGCTCCGGTAGGGGCGTGGTCTGTGCCTGGGATTGAATGCGGGCCGGCGCGAACGGTCCGGGTTGGGTGGCCCGCGCCGTCGCAACCGAAGCGGTGCGCAGCCCGGCTTGTGCCGGCCCATGGACAGGGGGGGACACAGCCCGCAGCGGGGAGGCGGTCAGGGGAGGATGCCGGGTCGCGGTACCCGCAACTGGCGGCGCCTCCGGTGACTGGTTCCAAACTTCGCGCAACTGCGCCCCCTTGGTAGAAGAGGTAATGTAATCGCCGGATGCTTAATCTGCCGTGAAAGCAGCCAGCGCCTTGATTATGCGGGGAAAACCTGGTCGTACCGGCGCACGGCCGCATCAATCTCCGTCCGCCGCGCCAGGGAGGGCTGGGCGCCGGAGCGCGTGACCGATAGTGAGGCCGCCACCGTGGCAAAGCGCGCGGCTTGGGCAGGCGGCAGTCCTTCGCCCAAAGCCACGGCGAAGGCGCCGGCAAAGGCGTCCCCGGCCGCTATGGTGTCAGCCACACCGACGGCCGGAGCGGGGATCACGACCGGCATCTTGTCAGCACCCGCCAGCACCACACCTTTCGCGCCGCGCTTGAGCACCACACCGCGCGGCCCAAGCGCCGCCAGGGCGCCCGCCGCATCCAATGGATCACCCAAGGCGTCACAGCCCAACAGCGCACACGCCTCGCTTTCATTCGGCGCCAGCCAGTCGACCTTTTCCAGCAGATGGCGCGGCAGCGCCCGTGCCGGCGCGGGATCGAGCATGAACGCGGCGCCCGCCTCGTGCGCGCAGCGCGCAGCCGCGATCACCCCATCCAGTGGTATCTCAAGCTGGCACAGCACCAGGCTTGCGCCGGCAAAGGCCTCCGCCGCCAAGGCAGTGGAGTCCAGCGTGGAATTGGCGCCCGGCGCCACCACGATCATATTGTCGCCGCCGCCCGCCAGGATCACCGCCACTCCGGAAGGACACTCCGCGCTTGCCAGCCAGCGCGTATCCACGCCATCGGCGGCAAGACCGGCACGAAGCCGGACACCGAAATCGTCGGCGCCGACCCGGCCCAGAAAGGCCACTTTGCCGCCGGCGCGCGCCGCCGCCACTGCCTGGTTGGCGCCCTTGCCGCCGGGAAATGTGGCAAAGGCCCCACCCAGCAGGGTCTCGCCCCGCCGGGGCAGGCGGTCGCAATAGGCCACCAGATCCATATTGGCGCTTCCGACGACGAGTATCCTGGCCTGCTCGCGCATGAGGAAGCTGAAGCCTCTTTCCTGCCGCAGCTGCGAAGAAATCCGCCCGCTGACTTGTGGCACCGCTCTTCCTATAGTCCGGCAGAAGGCGCCAGTCATCGCCCGGGGGGACCACGATGAGATTGCGAATTGCGTTGCTTGCGGCAGCGATGCTGTCGGCACCGGTGTGGGCCCAGGAAAGGGCCGCCGAGCCCGCCAAGCCGGCCATGCCTGTCACCATCACCAGCGAGGCGGTAACGGCAAATGTCGCCACCACCGATGCCCAGCTCCTGGCGGCCGACAAGGACATGGACAACTGGCTGCTTTACGGCCGCACCTATGACAATCAGCGATTCTCTCCATTGACCGCCATCACCAGGGACAATGTGAAGAAGCTGTCACTTGTGACGATGATCCATACCGGCATCGTCAACAGTTTCGAGGCGACGCCCATCGTGGTGGATGGCACCATGTATATTGCCGCACCTTTTGACCATGTTCAGGCCTATGACGCGGCCACGGGCGCGCTGAAATGGACCTATAATCCCGTGCTCGGTTACACCGACAATTGCTGCGGACCGCAGACCCGCGGCGTGGCCGTGGCCTATGGCAAGGTGTTCGTCGCCCAGCTCGACGGCCATGTCGTGGCGCTCGATGCCAGGACCGGCGAGGTGGCATGGAAAAGCGTGATCGCCGACACCATTCCCGCGCCGACACACTATTACGCCTTCACCATGGCGCCCCAGGTCTATAACGGCATGGTGATCGTGGGAAATTCGGGCGCCGAATATCCCACACGCGGCTTTGTCGAAGCGTTGGACGCCAACACCGGCAAGCTGGTGTGGCGTTTCCATACCACGGCGGCACCCGGCCAGCCCGGCGGCGAGAGCTGGAGCGAGGACAGCTGGAAATATGGCGGCGGCTCGGTGTGGAACACGCCCGCCATCGACCCCAAGAACGGACTGATCCTCTTCGCCACCGGCAATCCCAATCCCGACTATTGGGGCGAGAACCGCAAGGGCGACAATGCCTATACCGACTCCATCGTCGCCATCCACGCCAAGGACGGCACGTTGGCCTGGTGGAACCAGCAGGTCCCGCACGACGTCTGGGACTATGACTGCCCCAGTCCCGTGGTGCTGTTCGACTACAAGGACGAAAAGGGCAACGTCATTCCCGCCGCGGCAGAGGCGGGCAAGCTGGGTAACGTCTTCATCGTCAACCGCCTTACGGGCAAGCTGCTTCACAAGTCGGAAGCCTTCGTGAAACAGGCCAAGGACATGTTCGTCATTCCTTCCGACAAGCCGTTCAGCCGCTATCCCGGAATCAATGGCGGCAATCTGTGGTCGCCGGCCTCCTATTCGCCGCTGACGCAGCACTTCTACACGATGGGAATCAACCAGGCCTTC
>DASTRG010000326.1:0-8316 GCA_035761325.1 Rhizomicrobium sp.
CCTATCATGTCGGCTATTGCCGGGCGATGCTGCAGACCGCGCTGATGGAGCGCTGATCAGCCACTGCGTGGTGGCCCCGGACCGGGTCGAACGGTCACGTCCCTTTCGGAACAACGGATTTTAAGTCCGGTGCGTCTACCAGTTCCGCCACGGGGCCGTTTAATGAATCAGGTTCCTGGCGGCCCCAATGTACAATCGCGCCCTGGCCGCCACCAGAAACTCCTTCGCCGGGGCGCTGAAACGCCTGCTCTTGGGGTCATTTGGCGCATCATTTGCCAATTTTCCTTTTCGGAGAGCCTTGCGTGCCCCCGGCGGGCAGCGCCGCGCCCAGGCAAATTCAGGGGTCCTCAGGGCCGCGGCGGCGCGTTTGGCGAGCTACCCATCGGAATAGCAAAGGCCGTTACCGCGCGCCGCAGGGGATATGCCTCTGCGCGACCAACTCGGTGATGTTGTCAGTATAACTTCTTCAAATTGAAGCGCGGCCAGTTGCCTGAATCAGAAATTGAACAGCCGATGTTCGGTTCAGCCTGTCCTCACAATTTTGTCACGGCCTCTGCTGCGCGTAGCTGAATTGCCACACTGTTCGGAATATGCGCGGAAGAAATTCGCGATCATCGCGCGCGCGTGCTCACTGGAAACATCAGGCCGGCTTGAACTTTCGCATCCCGTTATGGGTCAGCCGTCGTGGGAATCCACTCTATATATATCAGTTGATGTTTACATCAACCTCACGGATCGCAAGCGAAGGGTTGATGCTGCGGCGTGCGCCGTGAACGGCGATGGACTCCTAAAGAGAGCATCGAAAACATTGCGCAAAATTTTGCGCGCCGTGCTGGACGCATACTTTCGTGTAGTGATACATGCGCCCCCAGCGAAGATTCGCTTGGTTCAAAAAAATAATTGCTCCTAAGGGGGAGATCATCATGATTCATGGATTGACGACGACTCGCGCGCGCCTTGCTGGCGGCGTGGCCATGCTGGCGCTCAGCGCCGGCGCTGCGATGGCGCAGGGCCAGGCCCAGGGTGTCGAGCAGGTGGTCGTGTCTTCGACACGACTGCAGAATGCCGGTTTTGACGCGCCGACGCCCACCACGGTGATGAGCGCCGCGGACCTCGAAAAGCAGGCACAGCCAAACGTCTTTGAAGCGGTGACGCAGTTGCCGGCCCTGGAAGGCTCCTCGGGCGTTACCTACAACACCGGCTCGACCACCACCGGTCTTCAGGGTCTTTCCGCGTTGAACCTGCGCGGCCTGGGCATCATCCGTACCCTGACCCTGCTGGACGGCCAGCGCGTTGTGCCCGCCAACCCGAACGGCGCCGTCGACGTCAGCCAGATGCCGCAGCTGCTGATCCAGCGCGTCGACGTGGTGACGGGCGGTGCGTCCGCCTCCTGGGGTTCGGACGCCGTCGCCGGTGTGGTGAACTTCGTCACCGACAAGCATTTTGAGGGCTTCAAGCTCAACGCTTCGGGCGGTCTTTCAACCTTTGGCGATGACGCGACCGCGGTCATGCAGTTCGCGGCCGGCACCAGCCTGCTGGGCGGACGCCTGCACATGGAAATCGCCGGCGAATACCAGAACTCTGCCGGTGTGCAGCCCAAGATCCCGGTGGCCTACAACCAGTTCGGCACCAAGATCTATCCGGGCGGCCGCGAGTTCTTCTCGCAGGTCGGTACCGCGAACTATTCGCTCAATTCCACCGGCTCGGGCCTGTCGGGCACCCCGGCCGGCTACACCGGGCCGCGCTACGTCGTCGGCAACCTCGCCCAGGACATCAACACCTATCCCTATGTGATGGTGAACTCCGGTCCCAAGCAGGGCACCATCTTCGGCGCCAACGGCCAGGCCGCGCAGTTCGACTATGCCGGCGGCTGTACGCCCAACCTCAACGGCAAGTTCAATGGCTCGGGCACGGTGACCGGCGCCATCGGCTCGACCTGCTTCGGCACGCCGTCCGATCCGGGCGACCAGACCGCGCGCCAGTTCACCCACTCGCTGATCGACCCGATCACCCGCGGCAATATCTACGGCCGCGTGTCCTACGACCTGACCGACAACACCGAGATCTACGCCACCATCAACATTTCGAATGTCCGCACCCAGAACATCCCGGCGCAGGGCAATTCGAACAAGGGCGGCATCGGCATCAAGTGCGACAACGCCTTCCTGCCCCAGTCCGGCATGTTCGGCATCGGCCTGAGCTATGCCGATACCATCGCGGCCTGTAACGCGGCCTATGCGAATACCGCAACGTCGAACTATACCGGCGTGAGCGCCACGCAGATCGCCGCCGGCACACCGACGGCGACAGGCGCTGAGGTTCAGGGCTTCTCGGTCACCACCTCCAACGGCAACATGAACCTGGACCAGATCGTCAACTTCCAGCGTGACATGCGCCGCTATGTGATCGGCGGCGACGGTGCCTTCAACCTGTTCGACACCGACTTCACCTGGGACAGCTACTTCCAGCACGGCGAGAACAACTCGGCGGTTCACATCCACAACATGCCGTTGAAGAACCGCTTCAACCTGGCGATGGACGCCATCCAGCTGGCCGACGGCTCGATCGTCTGCCGCGATCCGGCTGCCCGGGCCAATGGCTGCGTGCCGTTCAATCCCTTCGGCACCTCCATGCCCAGCCCGGCCGCCATTGCCTATATCGACAATCAGGCAAACGGCGCCAAGGTCGGCGGCCCCGAAATGCGCCAGTGGATGCGCCAGGAAGCCTTCGGCCTCAACCTGAACACCAGCCCGGTCAAGAACTGGGCCGGCGATGTCTCGGTGGCCTTCGGCTATGACTATCGTGAAGAGGCCTTTGCCCAGGCTGCCGATCCTTATGCCGGCGGCATCACGGCTTCGACCCCGGCCAACGCGCTCTATCCCTGCACCGATCCGTCGATCGACTGCCAGGCATCGGGCGGTGCGTCCGGCCACGTCAATCCGGGTAACTGGAACGCAGGCAACTACACCAGCGGCCAGGGCAACTACCATGTGAACGAGGTGTTCCTGGAAACCGGCATCCCGCTGATCAATGACTCGACCTGGGGCAAGGCCGACCTGGATCTGGCCGGCCGCTTCGAGCGCTACTCCACCGCCGGCGACATCGTCGCCTGGAAGGTGGGTCTGACCTGGGATACGCCGATCCCCGGCGTGCGCCTGCGCACCCTGCAGTCGCGTGACGTTCGCGCTCCGAACCTGGCCGACCTGTTCCTGCCGCGCCAGACCCTCAATGGCGGCTTCTGCAACAAGTTCGCCGACCCGACCTGCTCCCAGAACCAGGTCATGGGCCAGACGAACGCGGGCAATCCGCTGCTGAAGCCGGAAAAGGGCCAGACCACCCAGATCGGCGTGGTCTACCAGCCCGACTTCCTGCCGGGCTTCCAGGCTTCGTTCGACTACTACCGCATCATGGTCAAGGGCATCATCGCCTCGTCCGGTCCGCAGACGGTCGAAGACCTGTGCGTCCAGGGCATCGCCAGCTACTGCTCGCAGCAGTTCATCCAGACCAAGAACGGCCAGCCGCAGACCAGTGCTGTGGGCAACCAGGGTCTGGTGGGCGATCCCAACCAGGTGCTGTCGATCACCGCGATCCCGTTCAACTCGGCGGGCCTGCTGACGGACGGTTTCGACATCGAAGCCAGCTATCAGTTCGACCTGCAGGATTGGGACGTGCCCGGCGACTTCGTGGCGCGCATCCTCGCCAACCACACCATGAAGTTCATCTCCGATCCGCTGCAGCCTGGGCAATACGCCTCGGAGACCGCGGGCGTGCTGGGTGGCGGCTTCAACAGCGATACCTACAGCGGCACCACCGGCAACGTGCTGACCTGGAAGGTCACCGGCCAGCAGAGCTGGCAGGGCGACACGGTCGGCCTGACGCTGACGGAACGCTGGTTCGCCGATGGCGTGATGCGCGGCAAGTGGCTGAGCAAGGGCATCACCAGCCCCGGCAACCAGTGGGTTGTCTGCTCCAGCGGTTGCCCGACCGACAGCAACCAGGTGCATACGATCAACTACCAGTATGTGCCGGCCGTCCTCTATATGGACATCGGCGCCACCTACAATTGGACCGACTCGACCCAGCTCTATGTGAAGGTCAACAACGCGTTCAATACCACCCCGCCGAATACCGGCAACAACGAAGTCAACAACACGCTGTATGACGTGATTGGCCGCTTCTATCAGATCGGTATCCGCATCAATAACTAAGGGTCAGTCCGGGCAAAGGCTCCTTCGGGGCCTTTGCCGGCGGACCCGGAACGCAATGTCAGGAAATTCACGCATATCCCCCCTAGGGCATGCGTGTTACTTCGCCCCACAGGCTTTTACCTGTGGGGCTTTTTTCTGCCCAAATGCCGCGATTTCGCCATGCGGTGGCCGGCTTGGCGGCCCCTGGGGGGCGGGGATATGGTTTTCGCCATGCCTGGCGCGTATCCGCGCCGGCGCCGAAGAACAAGGGGGCGGGCAATGAGGACATTCTTCCGTTCATGTATCGCTGCCGCGGCGATCGCGGCGACATCGCCCGCGCTGGCAGCGGACTTCTCGGGCACCTGGGACGTCGCGGTGCGCGAGGCCGGCGCCAGGAATTTCTATCTGCCGATGACCGACGGCAGGCTGGTAATCGCGCCGGACGGGCGGGAGGCCCGATACAACGCGCTGGTTTTCACCGCCAGCCAGGCGGCGGACGGCCTTCACCTGGCTTGCCTGAGAGGCGGTAAACCGTGCGGCGACCTTGTGCTGCAACGCTCGGGCGACCGGCTGAGCGGCAGGGGCACGCTCAACGACGGCGACGGGCTTGCCCGTGCGGTAACGCTGACGGGAACGCGGCCTGTCCCCCGCCGCGCGCCGCGCAGCTTCGACTTCGAACCGACCAGCTTCACCAATGTCTATTCTCCGGCGATCCAACCCGTGCTCCATCTCCAGCCCGGCGACACGGTGAACACCCGCACCCTCGACAGCCGCGGCTATGATCGGGACGGCAGCGCCCGCGCGCCGCGCGGCAATCCCCTGATCGGTCCCTTCTATGTAGAAGGCGCCATGCCAGGCGACACGCTGGTGGTGCACCTGCAAAAGGTGCGCACCAACCGCGACAGCGCCTATCAGTCCAACCTGATCGCCAGTTCGGCGCTGGACACGGGCTATCTACGCAGCCTCGCGCGGCTGGACGGCGGCTTCACCCGGTGGAAGATCGATGCGGCGGCGGGCACAGCCAGCATCATCGATCCCAGCAGCATGATGAGCGCCTACAGCGTCGAACTGTCTCCGATGCTGGGCTGCGTGGGCGTGGCCCCGCCGCGCGACGAGGTGCTGGGCGCCGGTCATCTGGGCCCCTTCGGCGGCAACATGGATTCGCCGCAGGTGCGGGAGGGCGCGACACTTTATATGCCGGTATTCCAGCCCGGCGCCCTTCTGTATCTGGGCGACGGCCATGCCCAGCAGGGCGACGGCGAATTGCCGGGGCAGGGGCTGGAGACATCGATGGATGTCCAGTTCCGTGTTGACCTCATTCCCGGCAAGGCGCTGGGCCAGCCGCGTATCGAAAATGCCGGTTTCGTGATGATCGTGGGCACGGGCGTAACGCTGGATGCCGCGATGAAAAGCGCCACCACCCAGATGAGCCGGTGGCTGGCGGATACATATGGCATGACCCCGCACGACATCGCCCCGCTTCTGGGCACCGCGATGCAATACGAGATCGCCGAAGTCGTGGATTCCGAATTCGATGTCGTGGCCAAGATCAGCAGGAACGCACTGGCGAAGATCCGCAAGTAACGGGAAAAAGGGGCAGGGGGAAGCAATGGGCAAGGTGGCAGTCGTTGGCGCGGGCTTTATCGGCCGCGCCTGGGCAATCAGCTTCGCACGCGCCGGCCACGACGTGGCCTTGTGGGACCAGCAGCAGGATGCTCCGGCCAGGGCGCTCGAATATATCGAATCCCTGCTGCCGGACCTGGCGGCCCGCGACATGCTGAACGGCGCCGACGCGGCCGCGGTGCGCGCGCGCATGGCGGCATGCGCGGGGCTGGAAGACGCGCTGGCCGGCGCGGCCTACGTCCAGGAAAACACGCCGGAGGACCTGCACACCAAGCGCGCCGTGTTCGCGCGGCTGGACGCGGCGGCGCCGAAAGATTGCATCCTGGCCAGCTCCACCTCTTCGCTGCTGCCCTCCGCCTTTAGCGAACACCTGGCCGGGCGCCGGCGCTGCATCGTGGTGCATCCCATCAACCCGCCCTACCTGATTCCCGCCGCCGAAGTGGTGCCCGCGCCCTGGACCGATCCGGCCGTGATCGCGCGCACCACCGAATTCCTCAAAATGGCGGGCCATGCTCCGATCGTGATGACGCGCGAGATCGACGGCTTCATCATGAACCGCCTGCAAGGCGCGCTGCTGGAAGAAGCCTTCCGGCTGGTCGCCCATGGTTACGCCAGCGCTGCCGACATCGACACAGGCATCCGCGACGGGCTGGCGCTGCGCTGGTCCTTCATGGGCCCGTTCGAAACCATCGACCTGAACGCGCCAGCCGGGGTGCGCGACTATGTCGAACGCTACTGGCCGGTCTATCGCCGCATCGGCGAAAGCGCGCTGGAACATCCGGATTGGGGCGGCGCCGTGCTGGACCGGATAGAAGCGGAACGGCGCGCCGCACTGGCGGCCGAAGACCTGCCCGAACGTCAGGCCTGGCGAGACCGGCGGCTGATGGCGCTGGCGGCGCACAAGCGCGACGCCGCCAGGGATATCGGAAACTGATACCGGGATCTGAGAGATGCAGAACAAGGTCATCATCACCTGCGCGGTGACGGGCGCGATCCATACCCCCTCCATGTCGCCGCATCTTCCGGTGACGCCCGATGAAATCGCCCGGGCCGCCATCGGTGCGGCCGAAGCCGGCGCGGCGGTGATCCACCTGCATGCCCGCGATCCAGAAACCGGCAAGCCCGACCAGACGCCCGAAGCCTTCGCCCGCTTCCTGCCCCGCATCAAGCAGGCGACCGATGCGGTGGTGAACCTGACCACGGGCGGGGCGCCGTGGATGACGGTGAAGGAGCGCATTCGTCCTGCCGCCACCTTCCGGCCCGAGGTCGCCTCGCTGAACATGGGCTCGATGAATTTCGGCCTGTTTCCCATGCTGAACCGGTTCCGGAATTTCCGGCACGACTGGGAAGCCCAGGCCCTGGAAGCCTCGCGCGATCTGGTGTTCCGCAACACCTTCAAGGACATCGAGTATGTGCTGAAGGAACTGGGCGATTGCGGCACGCGCTTCGAGTTCGAATGCTATGACATCTCCCATCTCTACAACCTGGCGCATTTTCTCGACCGCGCGCTGGTGAAGCCGCCGCTGTTCGTGCAATCGGTGTTCGGCATCCTGGGCGGCATCGGCCCGCATCCCGAAGATGTCGCGCACATGCGCCGCACCGCGGATCGGCTGTTCGGCAAGGACTATCAGTGGTCGGTCCTGGGCGCGGGAAAGAACCAGTTGGCGATTGCCGCCCAGGCCGCCGCCATGGGTGGCCATGTGCGGGTGGGACTGGAAGATTCACTGTGGGCCGGTCCGGGCCGGCTGGCGGAATCGAACGCGCAGCAGGTACGCCTTGTGCGCGCTATCGTCGAAGGGCTGGGCCGCGAGGTCGCAACCCCCGATGAGGCACGCGCCATCCTGTCGCTCAAGGGGGGCGACCAGGTCAGTTTCTAGGCGTGAATCCCTCCGCACCGGGCGCGCAGGGCGGCGCAGCCATGCCCGCGACGGGCGGGGCGTTGGTGTCGCCGTGGCAGGCGGGGTAATATGCCGCGCCGCTGGAATGTGCATCGCATGACCCGACTGCAGCTCCGGAAATTCTGTGCCATGGCCCCCGTCATCCTGTCCCTGCTGGCGGGCGCCTGGGCTCTGGCGAATGCGGCCACCGGCGCCAGGCCCGGCGAAGACGAAGGGCTTGGCTTCCATGTGTTCTGGCTGCTGATCCTGCTGCAGGTTCCCCTGATCGCGGGATATGTCGTGACAGCCGACTGGCGCCGCCGCACGGCGGCCGCCGGCACCCTTGCGCTGCAGCTCGTCGCGCTTGTCCTTGCCTTCGCGCCCGTGGCTTTCTTCAGGCTCTAGCAGCCTTATCCCGGTCTTGCCGTCATCAGGTAAAGCAGCACAAGCACGCTCAGCGCGCTGATGATGGAGGCGATACGATGCACGGGCGCATGCAGCGCTGCTTCAAGCTCCGGCCCCGGTGACGCCGACGCGGCCAGCACCCGGCGCTGCCAGGGAAGGTGCAGCAGAAAGCCGTTGAGCAGCAGGACAATGAAAACGGCATAAGCGCAAAGCAGCCAGGGCGT
>DASTRG010000327.1:0-6092 GCA_035761325.1 Rhizomicrobium sp.
GCGTCGTACCGTTCGCCGGCGCGCGGCCCTTCCGGGTCGTAGCCATAGGCCGGCTGGAACCAGTGCCAGGCATGGGCGGAGTGATTGGAGACGCCGAACTTCAGCCCGCGCGCGCGCGCCGCCTTCGCCCAGGTGCCGACAATGTCCCGCCGCGGCCCCACGCGCGTGCTGTTCCAGTCATGGAAACGCGATGCGTAATTGTCGAAATTGTCGTGATGGTTGGCGAGCGAGACGAAATAGCGCGCGCCCGCCTTCACATAAAGGTCGAGCAGCTCTTCCGGATTCCAGTTCTCCGCCTTCCAGAGATTGTCGATTTCCATGAAGCCCGTATCGGCGGGATGGCCGTAATGCTCAAGGTGGTGCCGGTACTGCTTCTGGCCCTGGATATACATGTTGCGGGCATACCAGTCGCCCGCTTCCGGCACGCATTGCGCCGACCAGTGCGCCCAGATGCCGAACTTGGCGTCGCGGAACCAGTCGGGCGCCTTGTATTGCGCCGTCAGCGACGCCCAGTCCGGCCGGAAGGGCCCGGCGGCTATGTCGCCGGCGCCCCAGGCTGTGCCCGGCAGCGCCGCGCCTCCCAGAAGCGCCGATCCCGATTGCAGCAATTGGCGCTTGTTCAGCATGACCGGCCTCACTGCTCGAAGGAGAGCGTGTTGCTGAAAAACGGAATCACATGGTCCTGGATGCGGAAGGCAACATTGCTGGTATGCGTGCCGGGATAGATCTCGAACGTGTTGGCAATACCGTAGGTGTCCAGGATATCGTGCAGCCTGCCGGTGTCGGTCTTCAGGCCGTCCTGGTCGCCCACATCCAGCGCGATGGCGCGATAGCGCTTCAGGCCCGCGATGTACTGGTCGATGAAGGCCAGCGGCGCATTGGCCGTCCATTTGGCCAGCACGCGGTCGCGGTCTTCGCCGACAGGCAGGTCGACATAAAGCGGCGGCTTTTTGGGATCAGGCGACCAGGCGGCAGCGCTGGCAAGCATGGCGCGGAGAAGGAACGGCAGCCGGGCGGAATCCTCGGGCGTCTTCACCGCCTCCAGCGCGGCCATATCTTCCGGCTTCAGCGTCCCGGCATCGCGCGGCGACAGGCAGCAGGGACTCATGATGTAGAGGCTGCCGAAGATATCGGCATGCTTCATGCCGATGCGTATCGCGCCGTAGCCGCCCATGGAATGACCGGCCAGGCCGCGGCTCTCGCGGCGCGGAATCGTCCGGTAGTGGCTGTCGATATAGGCGACCAGGTCATGGGCGATGAAAGCCTCGAAATCGCCGGTGGTGACGGAACTGGAATACATCGAGCCGTTGTGCAGCGTCTTGGAGTCGGGCAGCACGACGATCATTTCGCGGGCGCCCTTGCCGTAGGCGCCTTCGATCGTCTGGGGGACATGAATCTCGTGGCTCCACTGCTCCGCGCCGATGAAAAAGCCGTGCAGGGCATAGACCACCGGATAGCGCCGCGTGGTGTCTTTGGCGTAACTGGGCGGCAGATAGACCAGCACGTCGCGGTCCGCCGCATCGCCTTCCAGATTGCCCTCCAGCGCGGCACCGTGGACCTTGATGTGTTCCACCGTCACCTTGGGCGCGCCCGGCACCGGATCGGGCGCATTGGTCTGGACCTGGCCCCATGCTGCGCCGCAAAAACCAATGGCCAGCAGAAGCGTGGCGATGGCACTCTTTGTCATGTGATCCCTCCCTTTCCCGGGAAGTCACATAGCACAACGGTGGGAGCGGTCACATCCCCATGGATCAGAGCGTTCCAACCATCGCCGGGGCCAGGGCCGCCATCGCCAGCATGGCCGGCACCGCATAGAGGTAGTGCCGGCGGTTCAGCAGCGCGACCACGGTGAAGAACAGCAAGGCCGCCGCCAGCATGCCGCCCCAGATGCGCGTCTGCTCCAGCCACAGGAACAGCGCGGTCAGCGCCTGCAGCGTGCCGGATACGTAATGAAAGCCGCGCGCATAATTCCAGCGCCGGTAAAGCGCGGCCAGCGGCGGCCAGGCCAGAAGATGCGCCGCCGCCGTCAGGGCAAACAGGACCGACAGTGTCTGGGCCGCAGCATGGGCGAAGGCCAGGGTCATGTGGCCGGTCATGCCGTCCCTCCAGGTTCTGTGATGTGGCGATGCACCGCCTGGGTGCCGGTCAAACGCTTTTCCAGCGCCCGCAGCACCACATAGAAGACCGGCGTCAGGAACAGGCCGAAGAACGTCACGCCCAGCATGCCGAAGAACACCGCCACGCCCATGGCATGGCGCATCTCGGCGCCCGCCCCTTGCGACAATACCAGCGGCACCACCCCCATGATGAAGGCGAAGCTGGTCATCAGGATGGGCCGCAGGCGCAGGCGGGCGGCATGGATGGCCGCCTTCAGCGTGCTTTCGCCGCCGATCTCCAGCTCGCGCGCGAATTCGACGATCAGGATGGCGTTCTTGCAGGCCAGCCCGATCAGCACGAACAGGCCGATCTGGGTGAAAATGTTGTTGTCGCCGCCCGTCAGCCACACGCCCGTGATGGCGGACAGAAGGCACATGGGCACGATCAGTATGATCGCCAGCGGCAGAAACAGGCTTTCGTACTGCGCCGACAGCACCAGGAAGACCAGAAGGACGCAGAGGGGAAACACCAGGAACGCGGTGTTGCCCGCCAGGATCTGCTGATAGGTCAGATCGGTCCACTCATAGCGCATGCCCTTGGGAAGGGTCTGGTCCAGGATCCTGGTCATCGCCGCCTGGGCCTGGCCCGACGAATAGCCCGGCGCGGGGCCGCCGTTCAGGTCGGCGGCGCGAAAGCCGTTATAACGCAGCGCCGTGTCCGGGCCGGAGGTTTCCGTCACCGAGACCAGCGAGCCCAGCGGCACCATCTCGCCATTGGCGTTCGGCACTTTCAGCTGTGCGATGTCCGACGGCCGCTCGCGGAACGGCGTGTCTGCCTGGGCGATGACCTGGTAGGTGCGGCCAAAGCGATTGAAGTCGTTGACGTAGATCGAGCCCAGATAGGTCTGCATGGTGTCGAACACGTCCGACACATTCACGCCAAGCTGCTGGGCCCGGGTGCGATCCAGATGAACGGAAAGCTGCGGCATGGTGGTGTTGAAGTTGGAGAACACGCCCGCCAGCGAAGGCTCCTTCATCGCCTTGGCCTGGATCTCGCCAAGCACCTTGGCCAGTGCGGCGTTGCCCTGGTCGGTACGGTCCTCGATCTCCAGCTTGAAGCCGCCGATGGTGCCAAGGCCCTGCACCGGCGGGGGCGGGAAGATGGCGATATAGGCATCCTTGATGCCGGCATACTTGGCCTGCAGCGCCTGGGAGATGGCAAAGCCCGACAGGTCCGCCGAGCGCCGCTGCCCGAACGGTTTGAGGCTGACAAAGACGATGCCGGCCGAGGGACTGTTGATGAAGCCGTTGATCGAAAGACCGGGAAAGGCGATGGCGCCGTCCACGCCGGGCTGCTTGAGCGCGATATCGCTCATCTGCCGGATCACCTTTTCGGTGCGGTCCAGGGTGGCGCCTTCGGGGAGCTGGGCGAAGCTGACCAGGTATTGCTTGTCCTGCAACGGCACGAAGCCGGGCGGCACCATGCGAAACCCGATTACCGTGGCGCCCAGAAGCACGCCATAGACCAGCATGGCCGCCGATTTGCGGCCCAATATCCCGCCCACGCCCTTGCCGTAATTCTCCGAACTGCGGTGGAAGAACCGGTTGAAGGCGCCGAAGAAACGCCCCAGGTAGCGGTCCATCACGCGCGTCAGCCGGTCCTTCGGGGCGCCGTGGCCCTTGAGCAGCAGCGCCGCCAGCGCCGGCGACAGGGTCAGGGAGTTGAAGGCCGAGATGATGGTCGAAAAGGCGATGGTCAAGGCAAACTGGCGATAGAACTCGCCCGTCAGGCCGCTGATGAAGGCGATGGGCACGAACACCGCGCACAGCGTAAGCGCGATGGCGATGATGGGGCCGGTGACCTCGCTCATCGCCTTGAGCGCGGCATCGCGCGGAGAAAGCCCCGCCTCGATGCTGCGCTCGACATTTTCCACCACCACGATGGCGTCATCGACCACGATGCCGATCGCCAGCACCAGGCCGAACAGCGACAGGGCATTGATGGAAAATCCAAAAAGCAGCATGGCCGCGAAGGTGCCGACGATGGATGTCGGCACGGCCAGCAGCGGAATGATCGAGGCCCGCCACGTCTGCAGGAACAGGATCACCACCAGCACGACCAGAAGCACCGCTTCCAGCAGGGTGTGCACCACCGCCTCGATCGAGCCGCGCACGAAGACGGTCGGATCGTAGACAATCCTGTAATCGAGCCCCGGCGGGAAATTCTTCTTCAGCTCGGCCATGGTGGCGCGCACCTGGTCGGAAATCTGGATGGCGTTGGAACCGGGCGCCTGGAACACCGGAATGGCGACCGCCTGCTGGTTGTTCAGCAGCGAGCGCAGGCCGTACTGCGAGGCGTCTATCTCCACCCGCGCCACATCGGACAGGCGGGTGATCACGCCGCCGGAATTCTTGATGACGATCTGCCTGAATTCCTCAGGGTCGCTCAGGCGGCCTTCCACGGTGATGGGAAGCTGCAATTCGCCCTTGCTGCCATAGGGCGGCCCGTTGATGACGCCGGCGGCAACCTGGATATTCTGGCGGCGGATGGCGGCCACCACCTCGTCGGCCGACAGGCCGCGCTCGGCGATCCTTTCGGGATTGAGCCAGATTCGCATGGCGTAATCGCCGCTGCCGAACAGGCGGACCTGGCCCACGCCCTCGATCTTGGCGAGCTGGTCCTTGACGTTCAGTACCGCATAGTTGCGCAGGTACAGCATGTCATAGCGGCCGTCCGGCGAGACCAGGTGCACCACCATGGTCAGGTCGGGCGACGACTTGACCGTCGTCACGCCCAGGGCCCGCGTCACATCGGGCAGGCGCGGCAGCGCCTGGTTCACGCGATTCTGCACCAGTTGGGTTGCCAGGTCCGGATCGGTGCCCAGCTTGAAGGTGACGGTCAGGGTCAGCGTGCCGTCGCTGGCGGCCTGGGAGGACATGTAAAGCATGTTCTCCACGCCGTTGATCTGCTCTTCCAGCGGCGTGGCCACGGTAGCGGCGATGGTGTCGGGGTTGGCGCCGGGAAACTGCGCCGTCACCACCACCGACGGCGGCACCACCTCGGGATATTCGGAGATGGGCAGCTGTGTAATCGCGATCAGGCCCGCCAGGAATATGACGATCGAGATCACGCCGGCAAAAATCGGCCGGTCGATGAAGAAGCGCGATAGGTTCACGGCTTGCCCCTCGGCAAAGGTTTTTTCGGAGCCGGCGCGCTATTGCGCCGCCACCTGGGTGGAAATATCCCTGGCGGCCACGAGCGCGCCCGGCTGGATGTGCTGGATGCCGTCCACGATCACCTTGTCGCCGCGCGACAGGCCCGAGGTGACGACACGCTTGCCGTCGACAACCGCGCCCAGCGTCACCTCCCGGAAGGTCGCCTTGCCGGCGCCGTCGACCACGAAGACAAAATGCTTGCTCTGGTCGCTACCCAGGGCCCGTTCGGGCACCAGGAGCACATCCCTGCCGGCGGCATCGGCCATGCGCACCGACACGAACATGCCGGGCACCAGCGTGCCGTCGGCATTGTCGAAGCGGGCGCGCGCGCGGATGGTGCCCGAGCCGGTATCGATGTGGTTGTCGAAGCTCTCGATGAAGCCCCTGTAGACCCGCGATCCGCCGCCCGGCAGCGTCAGCTCGACCGGGATCTTGTGTTGCAAGGCCCGGGTGTCAGCGGCGGGATGAATGTCGCGGATGAAAGTCTGCTCATCCACGTCGAAGTCGGCATAGATGCCGTTGTCGGAGACGATGGAGGTCAGCAGCGGTGCGTTATTCTGGGCCTGGACCAGGTTGCCGACGGTTATTTCCGCGCGGCTGACGCGGCCCGAGATCGGCGCCTTCACATAGGCGTGGTCGACGTCCAGGCGCGCCTGGGTCAGCGCCGCCTGGGCGGCACCGATGGCGGCATCGGCCACGGCGCTGGCGTTGGCGGCCTGGTCATAGGACTGAAGCGCAATGGCGCCCGCCTTCTTCAGGCTGTCGGCGCGCGCCAGATTG
>DASTRG010000328.1:0-3664 GCA_035761325.1 Rhizomicrobium sp.
CCGGCTCGAACGGCGCCTGCAAGGATGGCTGGGACAAGCTGATCCGATTCCAGCTCGACATCCGTCACAGGCCCTGCAACCTGGCGGAGCTGAGCAGCCGGTTCCTGGAACGCTGATGGCCGGCAAGCTGACCCATCTGGACGAAACCGGCGCCGCGCGCATGGTCGATGTGGGCGAAAAGCCGCTAACGGCGCGCACGGCTTTGGCCAGGGGCCGTGTCCGCATGAAGCCGGAAACCCTGGCGCTGGCGCTCAGCGGCAATGCTCGCAAGGGCAGTGTCGCCGCCGTCGCCGAAGTCGCCGGGATCATGGCGGCCAAGCGCACGGCGGAGCTGATACCGTTGTGCCATCCCATCGCGCTGACCAGCGTCAAGGTCGAGATCGCGCCCGATGACGCCGCCGACGCACTGGCGGTCACGGCACGGGCCAGGACCCAGGGCCAGACGGGCGTGGAGATGGAAGCGCTGACCGCGGTGTCGGTGGCGTGCCTGACCATCTATGACATGCTGAAGGCCGCCGATCGCGGCATGGTGATCGAAGACATCTGCCTGGTGGAGAAAAGCGGCGGCGCATCCGGCGACTGGTCCCGTTAGGGCGTGCGCGAAAAGCCCGCCGCGCGGAAGATCGCCGCGGCCCGATCACCCTTCAGGAAATCCAGGAACCGGCGGGCGGCGGGCGAGGCGTTCCGCGTCAGCGCCACCGGATAGATGATGGGCGGGTGGCTGCCGGCCGGGAAGGATCCCACGATCCGCACGGCGGGCTCGAGCCTTGCATCGGTGGCATAGACGATGCCCAGCGGCGCCTCGCCATGTGCGACATATTCCAGGGCGACGCGGACATTCTCGGCGGGCGCCAGATGGTGCGCCACCGCATCCCAGACGTGAAGGGCGCTCAGTGCTGCCCTGGCATATTTGCCCGCCGGCACCGAGGCGGGATCGGCCAACGCCAGCCGCCCGCCGTGAAGCGCGCCCGCCAGGTCGAAGCCCGGCCTGATGGCCGGCACCTGCGCCGTGCCGGGCGCGGCGATCAGGACCAGGCGGTTGCCCAGAAGATCGGTGCGCGTGCCCGGCGCCAACCGGCCCTTCTTTTCCAGGAAATCCATCCAGTCCGTGTCGGCGGAAAGGAACATGTCGGCGCGGGCGCCCCGGTCTATCTGGAGCGCCAGCGCCGAGGAGGCGGCGAAGGACAGCACGACCCGGACACCACTGGTTTTCTCCCAAAGGGCGGCGGCACGTTTCAATGCGTCGGTCATCGAGGCGGCGGCGAATACCATGATGCTGCCTTCCGGGGCAGCGCGCGCGCCTGCCGCAAGCGGAAGCGCCACGAGGGCAAAGAGGCTGCGGCGGCCGATGCGGGGGCTGGTGGACAAGGGATGCCTCGCGGCCTAGCGTGATGTGGCGTTCGATATCGCCGGGAATAACGTGTCACAGGCAGAGGGCCAGGCCAAGCCGCAGATCCGCCAGATGACCGTGGCATCCGCGCGCGCGGCCATGCTGACGGCCGTGGCGCCGCTGCCCGCCGAAAGCGTGCCGCTGGAAAAGGCACGGGATCGCGTCCTGGCCGAGGCGGTGACCGCCGCATGCGACACGCCGCCATTCGATGCCTCGGCGATGGATGGTTATGCCCTGCGCAGCGGCGACGCGCCGGCCACGCTGGCGCTGGCTGGAGAATCGGCGGCCGGTCATGGTTTCGGGGGCATGCTCGCGCCCGCCGGCATCGTGCGCGTTTCCACGGGGGCGCCCGTTCCCGCCGGCGCCGACACCGTGGTGATCCAGGAAGATGTCACCCGCGACGGCGATTTGGTAACTGTCCCGGCCGTGCCGCCCGGGGCCAATATCCGCCGCCGCGGCTGCGACTTTCGCGCGGGCGCCGTGCTGCTGGATGTCGGGCGCAGGCTGGACGGGATGACGCTGGCCCTGGCGGCCGCGGCGGGGCGCGGCGATCTTCTGGTGCGGTGCTGTCCGCGCATCGCGCTTCTGACCAGCGGCGATGAACTGGCGGTACCGGGCCACGCGCCGGGCCCGGGACAGATCTTTGACAGCACCAGCTATGGCATCGCCGCCCTGGCCCGCGACTGGGGTGCCAAGGTGCAGCGCCTGGCCATCGCGCGCGACGATGTGGGCGCGATCTCCGCCGCCGCCGCGCGCGGGCTCTCGGAAAGCGACCTTCTGGTGGTTGTGGGCGGCGCGTCGGTGGGCGATCACGATCATGCGCGCCCCGCGCTGGAACGGCTGGGTCTGAAGCTGACCTGTGCGAGCGTGGCGGTCAGGCCCGGAAAGCCGACCTGGTTCGGGGTGACGCCGCAAGGCGCGGTGCTGGGACTTCCCGGAAATCCCGCCTCCGCCCTTGTCTGCGCGCACCTGTTCCTCAAACCCCTGATTGAGGCGATGCTGGGCGGCGATGGCGTGGTGGCGGCGGCGCGGGCGCGCCTTCTCCATCCGCTGCCGGCCAACGGTCCGCGCGAGCATTATCTGCGCGGCGCGGTGACGCTGGCGGGCAACGGCCAATGCGGGGTGCGCACGTTCGGCAATCAGGATTCCTCGCTCCTGTCGGTGTTCGCCGCCGCGAATGCGCTGGTCCGGCTCGAACCGAATGCGCCGGCGCTGGACGAAGGCGAACTCGTCGATGTGTTGCCGTTAAGGCCGTGGGCATGATCACGCCGGCGGAGATGGAGATTCTCTCCACCAGCCTTGCGGTGGCGACGCGCGCGGTGCTGTGGTCGCTGCCCTTTGCGGTGGCCGCGGCCTGGGTGCTGTCGCGGCCCCGCTTTCCCGGCAAGCTGGTGCTGGACGGCCTGGCGCATCTGCCGTTGATCCTGCCGCCGGTACTGGTGGGCTTTTTGCTGCTGGTGCTGCTGGGCCGCCAGGGCCTGCTGGGAGGATGGTTGGACGGATTGGGTATCCATCTGCCGTTCACCCGCAATGGCGCGGCGCTGGCCACGGCGGTGATGGTATTCCCGCTCTTCGTGCGCAGCGTCCGACTGGCCTTCGAGGCAACCGAGAGCAGGCTGTTCGAAGCCGCCGCCCTGCTGCGCGCCGGACCCCTGGACCGCTTTGTCTCCATCGCCCTGCCGCTGGCCGGCCCCGGCATCCTGGCCGGCACGGTGACGGCCTTCGCCGCGGCGCTGGGAGAGTTCGGTGCGGTGATTACCTTTGCCGCCAACATTCCGGGCCAGACCCAAACCCTGCCGCTGGCGATCTACGCGGTGCTGCAACAGCCGGGCGGCGAGGCGGAAGCGATGCGCCTTGCCGGCCTGTCGATCCTTCTGGCGCTGACGGGCCTTGCCTTCGCCGAGCTGCTGCAGCGCTGGTCCAGAAAGCGGCACGCCGGATGAAGGATCTGTCGGCCGCGGTCCGCCTGAGCCAGGGCGGCTTCACGCTCGATGTGGATATCACCGCGCCCGGCGACGGCATCACCGTTCTGTTCGGTCCCTCGGGCGCGGGCAAGTCGACATTGCTGTCGGTGGTGGCGGGCCTGAAGCGGCCGGATAAAGGAAACATCCTGCTGGGCACGCGGGTGCTGGACGATGGGCGCACCCATGTGCCGCCGCACCGGCGCGGGCTTGGAATGGTGTTTCAGGATGCCCGCCTGTTTCCCCATATGACCGCGCGGCAGAACATCGACTTCGCCTTCAGGCGCGCGCCCCGGCAGGCGCGGCCGGCGGT
>DASTRG010000329.1:0-9055 GCA_035761325.1 Rhizomicrobium sp.
TCGCGGCCAGCGCCTGCGTGCGTTTCCCCTTCAAGCGTCCGGGCGTGCCGCAGTTGGCACATGAAGGCCTTCGCGGCTCTCCCCAGTCCTATGCGCCGCGCATCTGGGGCGTGAACATGGGCAAGTACCTGCATGTCGCTGACACCTGGCCCCTCAATCCCAAGGGCGAGATGATTTTCGGCGTGAAGATCGAAGATGTGCATTGCGATGCGAATGTGGAGCAGACCCTGGCAGTCAAAGGCATATCAATGGCCGAATGGGGTCCGGGCGACCACGCCTATTCACTCTATGGCCTTGAGGCCTTCCCCGAGGACGGCCGCGACATGGGCGAACTGGCGGCACGGCCCGAGATGAAGGCCGTACGCCAGAGGGTGCTGGACCTGTGCAAGCGGAACAATCTGCGCTTCCTCAATGCCGCCCGCGCCAGTGACAATAGCGTCGACAGTGTCATCCAGCAGATCAAGGACGGCGGCATGATCCTGGAGTCGGACGAGGCCGCCGCGATCAAGGGCCGCGAATACACCAAGCGCAAGATGCCGGTCTGACAGAAGCTGCGTCAGAGGGGCAATTACCGGGAGCGCGGCGGCTATGGCTGCCGCGCTCTTTGCCTTAATGTCGAGCCATGGACGAGTTCGACATCATCGCCCGCTATTTTGCGCCGCTGGCGGGCGAGGGGGCCTTCGGTCTGGCCGACGATGCGGCCGCGCTGCCCCTCTGGGCGGGGCATGACCTGATCGTCACCACCGATTCCATGGCCGAGGGCACCGATTTTTTCCCCGTCGATCCGCCGGACACGGTGGCGCAAAAGGCCCTGCGGGCGAATTTGTCCGACCTGGCCGCCAAGGGTGCGTCCCCCGCCTATTATCTGCTTAACCTCACGCTGCCGCACAATGTGACCCCGGCCTGGCTCAAGGAATTCGCCGCCGGACTGAAGCGCGACCAGGAGAAGTTCGGCATTTCGCTGCTGGGTGGGGATACCAATGCCGGGTCGCTTTCCATCGCCGTCACAGCATTCGGATTTGTGCGGGAAGGCCGCATGGTCAAGCGCAGCGGGGCGCGGGTGGGCGATCATGTCTATGTCACCGGCACGATCGGCGATTCAGGGGGTGGTCTTGCAATCCTGCGCGGCGAAGGCGCCGACCTTTCCGCGGCCGATCGCGACAGCCTGGTTTTGCGCTATCGCGTGCCCGAGCCGCCGGTCAATCTCGGCGCTACCAGTCTTGGCGATGTGGCCCATGCCGGCATCGACATTTCCGACGGCCTGATCGCCGATCTTGGCCATGTCGCCAAAGCCTCACGGGTCGCCATCGTCGTCGATGGCGCGCGCGTTCCGCTCTCGCCGGCGCTGAAAGCCCTGTGGGGCCGCGACGGGTTGGTGCGCGCCGTCACCGCAGGCGACGATTATCAGATCGCCTTCACCGGGCCGCCCGGGCTTTCCGGTCATTTCACGGCAATCGGCCATGTCGAGAAGGGCAGCGGCGTGCGCCTGGTAGTCGGCGGGCGCGAAGTGTCCGTCGAAAAGCCCGGATTCCGGCATTTCGAGAGTTAACCAATACCTAACCCGGATCTGGAAACCTGCGCGCCATGAAGCGGGCGGTAATGATCATGCTCCTGATGGCTCTTCCGGCCCTAGCGGCCGAGGAGGGTCATGGCGGCGCCAGCGGTGGCGAAGGCAAGAAGGGCGGAGCGCCGGGCACCAATGTCGAGATGCCTTTCCTGATGGCTCCCGTCACCAACGAAGACGGCAAACTCACCGGTTATGCCTACATCTCCAGCCGGCTGACTGCCTCGTCCGGAGGCGCGGCCCTGACCGTGCGCGACAAGCTTCCCTTCATCCAGGATGCGTTCGTGCGCGACGTGAACGGGCGACGGATCACGGGCACCGATAGCCCCGAGGAAGTGGATGTACCGGCGCTGGAAGCCCGCCTTCTGGCTGACGCCCAAAAGGTAATGGGTGCCGGCAAGGTCAAGATCTTGACCATCTGCACGCTCCAGATGGCGGCCCTGAAGGCCAAGGGGCCGCCCGCCCGCGCGCCTGCCGAAACCGGCCCGGGCGCCGCTACTGAAAAATCGCGCTGCAGCAATTAGCCCTACGGTCATGGCGGTTGCCTGACCGGAGGGCTTTTGGCAATCTTGCGCCGCCCTTGAAGCGGCGCGCCGCACCAGACTCCAGGATGCGGCCCCGGCCATGGGGATCGGTACGCCGAATCCCCGCCATCCTCGGCCGTGGGACTGGTGAGCCGACCCACACACAAGCAGCTTGCTCGGGACTTCCCGGGGTTGGAAAAGGGGAATTGCATGGAACTTTATATTATTCTGGCCTGCGGCGTGCTGGCGCTGCTGTATGGCCTGTGGACCATCCGCTCGGTGCTCAGCCTGCCGGCCGGCAATAAACGGATGCAGGAAATCGCCGCCGCCATCCAGGAAGGCGCGGCCGCCTATCTCAATCGCCAGTACACCACCATCGCCATCGTCGGCGCGGTTATCTTCGTGCTGGCCTGCGTGTTTCTGGGCTGGCAGGTCGGCATCGGCTTTCTGATCGGTGCGACCCTTTCGGGCGCGGCCGGTTATACCGGCATGTATGTCAGCGTGCGCGCCAATGTGCGCACGGCCGAGGCGGCCCGTTCGGGTCTAGCCTCGGGCCTGTCCGTGGCGTTCCGCTCCGGCGCCGTCACCGGCATGCTGGTGGTTGGGCTTGGGCTTCTGGCTGTCGCCGGCTACTACTTCTTTCTCACGACCTGCCTCAAGCTGTCGCTGGAAGATGTGGAGCAGAGCCGCATCATTACCGATAGCCTAGTGGGCCTGGGCTTTGGCGCCTCGCTGATTTCCATCTTCGCCCGTCTGGGCGGCGGCATCTTTACCAAGGGCGCCGATGTGGGCGGCGACATGGTGGGCAAGGTTGAAGCCGGTATCCCTGAAGATGATCCGCGAAACCCGGCGACCATCGCCGACAATGTGGGCGACAATGTCGGCGACTGCGCCGGCATGGCGGCGGACCTGTTTGAGACTTTTGCCGTGACCACGGTAGCCACCATGGTTCTGGCCTCGATCTATTTCACCGGCGGCCTGAAGAGCGAGCTGATGCTCTATCCGCTGGCGATTGCGGGCCTTTCCATCGTCACTTCGATTATCGGGACATTCTTCGTCCGCCTCGGATCGAACGGCAACATCATGGGGGCGCTCTACAAGGGTGTGATCGCCACCGTCATCCTGTCGCTGATTGGACTGTGGCCGTTGACCAACGCGATGATTGGCATGACGACGCCGATGAGCATCGGAAATCTCGCCTTCACCGGTCAGACCCTGTTCTGGTGCGGTGTGGTGGGCTTGGCCGTCACCGCGGCGCTGATCGTGATCACCGAATACTACACCGGTACCAATTTCCGTCCGGTCCAGTCGATCGCCAGATCCTCCGTTACCGGCCACGGCACCAACGTCATCCAGGGGCTGGCGGTCTCGATGGAGTCCACTGCGCTTCCCGCTCTGGTGATCTGTGCCGGCATTATCATCACCTACCTGCTGGCGGGACTGTTCGGCATCGCCATCGCGGTGTCGACCATGCTGTCGCTGGCGGGTATGGTGGTGGCGCTGGATGCTTTCGGCCCGGTCACCGACAATGCCGGCGGCATTGCCGAGATGAGCGGCCTGGAAGGCGATGTCCGCAAGACCACCGACGCGCTGGACGCGGTCGGTAACACCACCAAGGCGGTGACCAAGGGCTATGCCATCGGTTCGGCCGGTCTTGGCGCGCTGGTGCTGTTTGCCGCCTACACCCAGGACCTCAAGCACTTCGCCGAGCAGGGCGTTGGCTTCTTCGCCGGCATCGACATGCCGTCGTTCAGTCTGGCCGATCCCTGGGTTGTGGTGGGCCTGTTCTTTGGCGGCATGCTGCCCTACCTGTTCGGCGGCATCGCCATGACGGCGGTGGGCCGCGCGGCGGGTTCGGTGGTCGAGGAGGTGCGCAAGCAGTTCCGCGAGATGCCGGGAATCATGCAGGGAACCCAGAAGCCCAACTATGCCCGCGCTGTGGACCTGCTGACCAGGGCCGCGATCAAGGAAATGGTAGTGCCGTCGATGCTGCCGGTCTTTTCACCCATCGTGCTGTTCTTCTTCGTAACGGCGGTGGCCGGCAAGGCATCCGCCTTCAACGCGCTGGGCGCCATGCTGATGGGCGTGATTGTCACCGGCCTGTTCGTCGCCATATCGATGACCAGTGGCGGGGGCGCCTGGGACAACGCCAAGAAGTTCATCGAGGACGGCAATCATGGCGGCAAAGGCAGCGACGCCCATAAGGCCGCAGTAACGGGCGATACGGTCGGCGATCCCTATAAGGATACCGCCGGTCCGGCCGTCAATCCTATGATCAAGATCACCAACATCGTCGCCCTTCTGCTTCTGGCGACGCTGGCCCATCTGGGCTGATCCGTGCCGTCACTGCGAAAAGCCCGGTGGAAACACCGGGCTTTTTTGTTTTGCGGGATCAAGGTCTGGATTCGCGTGCCGCTTACGGAATCGGTCCGCCGCCGTTGCCCGGATTGACCTGCTGGATCGGCGTGGCCTGCGTGCCGGGCGTGGCGTTCAGCAGCTGCTGCAGGAACGTCAGCTCGCGGCCGCGTGCTGGCGTCTCGCGCGATTCGAACGCGATCACATGCCCGTCCTTCAGTGAAAAGTGGCGCATGCCCGTCACGCGATTGTCCTTGTCGAAATAAACCGCCAGGATCTGCCGGCGCAGAACGGTCGGGGTGAAGAAGGCGACCTGCTTTTCGGTGGCCGAGATGTAGTACCAGGTTTCGCCGCCAAAGGTTGCAGTGGTGGACGGATAGCCCAGCCGCTCTTCAACCGTGGTTTGCGTGTCGGTTCCAGGCTTGATTGTGGCTTCGGTGGCAGGATCGGCCAGATAACCGCGCTGGCTGACCACGGGGGTGCAGGCGAACAGCAGGGCGGCGGTGGCCAGCCCGGCGGCCATAAGGGCAAGTTTGGACATTGTCATCACTTCGATCTTGACGTCCCCACTCCGACTGGTGTGCTAACCTCCAGCAGAACGCAAGGCAAGGCCCGCGCTTCCAGGGAACCCGTTGAATGTTGAATTTGCTCAGGAAATCGGTCGCGCGCAAGCGGGAAGGAGCCCGGCTCTACGGGGCGCTGGTGGCGCGTGCCCGCGATCCGGTATTTTTCCGGGAATTCGGCGTTGCCGACAACATTGACGGGCGGTTCGACGTGGTGGTGCTGCATGCCTGGCTGGCGCTTTCGGCGTTAAAGACGTTGGAAGAGGGGGAAATCGCACAGGGCCTCACCGATGCCATTTTCGTCGGCTTTGACGAGGCCATGCGCGAGCAGGGGGCGGGCGATATGGGTCTGTCACGCAAGATGAAAGCTTTTGCGGATGCGTTTTTCGGCCGTGTGGCCGCTTATGAATCCGCGGCGGATGCCGAAGCGCTGGCAGCCGCGCTGGCGCGCAATCTCTATCGCGGCGCGGAGGTGGATGGGCGCAGCCAGTCATTGGCCGCCTACGCGCTTGGCGCGCGCACCAGGCTGGCAGCGTCGCTCCCAGTGGAACTCGATTTCGGGCCGTTGCCGACTATATCGGTGTCATGAACGCGCCACTGACGCATTTCTACAATCTCGGCCGATTGGGCAAGGCCGGCGAGACGGTTGAATTCACGGCCGACGCCGGCCAGTGCGCCGCCGTCGCGGCATGGTCCGGCGTGCTTTCCCTGGACGCATTCGCCGTGACGGTGGATATCAGCAAGCTCGGTCCCACCCGATTCCGGCTGGCGTACCAGCTGACCGCGCAGGTCACCCAGGCCTGTGTGGTCACGCTCGAACCGGTCGCGGCGGTGGTAGCACGCGATTTCAGCCGGGAGTTGCATTTTGTCGGCCGTACCCGCGGCCCGGCGGCCGATACTGAATCGGGAGCGGATGTGGTTCTGGACGCTGGGGGCGAAGACGAGCCCGAGGAGATCGAGAGCCTGCATTACGACCTGGCCGCTCCGGCGCTGGAGGAGTATTCCCTTGCCCTGGATCCTTATCCCCGCAGCCCGGGGGCGGAATTTTCCCTTGGAACTGAGCCGCCGCAAGAGACGGATAGCCCGTTTGCAGTGCTGAAAGGTCTCAAGGGACAAGCCTGAAGCCGCGAACAGCCGCCCGGTGGCCAAAAAGGGGCTTTTGGCTTGAAACAGGGCGGACTTTCCTGCTACCCACGGCCCCTGTTTTGCCCGCCGGAAAGCCCCGGTAGGGGCCTGAAGGAGTTTTCCCGCCATGGCGGTCCCAAAAAGAAAAACCTCGCCGTCGCGCCGCAACATGCGCCGGTCGCATCACGCCCTGACAGCGGCCGCCCATGGGGACTGCACCAATTGCGGTGAGCCTAAGCGCCCACATCACGTCTGCGGCGCCTGCGGCCATTACGCGGACCGTGAGGTCGTGAAGGCCAAGAGCTGACACCTTTCCCCGAAAGGTGGCTGTGGCTCGCACCCTGACAGTCTCGGTAGATGCGATGGGCGGCGATGCGGGCCCAGGCGCCGTCGTGAGCGCGCTGCTGCGTTCCGCGCTGCGCCATCCCGACGTACATTTCCTGCTGCATGGGGACGAAGCGCAGCTCAATGCGCTTCTGGCGCGCCACTCCAGGCTGAAGGACAAGGTCAAGGTGCATCATGCGCCCGGCCGCGTCGCCATGGAGGACAAGCCCAGCCATGTACTGCGCCGCGGCCGCGACACCTCCATGTGGCATTGCATCCGTAGTGTGAAGACGGGTGAGGCCGATGTCGCGGTCAGCGCAGGCAATACCGGTGCGCTGATGGCGGTCTCGATGTTCAACCTGGGCATCATCGAAGGCGTTTCCCGTCCTGCAATCGCGTCGATCTGGCCCACGCTGAAGGGCCAGACCGTGGTGCTGGACTGTGGCGCTAACGTCACCGCCAGCGACGAGCAATTGGTGGATTTCGCGGTGATGGGCGAGGCATTTGCCCATGCTATCCTGGGGCTGGAGCGCCCGCGCGTGGGCCTGCTCAATGTCGGGTCCGAGGAGCAGAAGGGCAATGACGCAGTCAAGGGCGCGGCTGCCATCCTGCGTGGCTCCAGCCTTCCCATCGCCTTTCACGGTTTCATTGAAGGCGATGACATCACCAAGGGCACCGTGGACGTGGTGGTGACCGACGGTTTCACCGGCAATATCGCGCTCAAGACGGCGGAGGGCACCGCCAAGCTGATCGCGCAATTCATGCGCCAGTCGCTGAAGCGCTCGCTGCTTGGCCGGCTGGGCGCGATGATAGCCTCGGGCGCGCTGAACACGCTGCGCCGCAAGCTGGATCCGCGTGCCTCCAATGGCGGCATATTCCTGGGCCTGAACGGCGTGGTAGTCAAAAGTCACGGCGGGACCGATGCAGTCGGCTTTGCCAGCGCGCTGGACATGGCCATCGACATGGCCAGGGCCGATATCAATGCCCGCATCACCACCGACCGCCGCTCCATTGCGGCGAAAGCGGCTGGGGAAAGGGCGGCCGAGCTGTGATCCGCGCGCGCATCATTGGTTGCGGGGCCTGTCTGCCTGACAACATCGTCACCAATGACGACCTGGCCAAGATAGTGGATACGTCCGACGAATGGATTCGCGAACGTACCGGAATCCTGCAGCGCCATATCGCATCGCCGGGTGAGAACACATCCGATCTGGCGTTGGGTGCCGCGCGCGCGGCTCTAACCGACGCCGGTATCGATGCCGGCGAACTGGACATGATCATCTGCGCCACCACGACGCCCGATGAAAGTTTTCCCGCAACCGCCACGATCGTGCAGTCGCGCCTCGGCATGAGCCACGGTGCGGCGTTCGATGTCCAGGCGGTTTGCTCGGGCTTCATTTATGGGTTGGCGGTGGCCGACAGCATGATCCGCACCGGTGCGGCGCGAACCATCCTTCTGATCGGGGCCGAGACGATGTCCCGGCTGCTGGACTGGACCGACCGCACGACCTGCGTGCTGTTCGGCGATGGTGCAGGGGCGGTGGTGCTGCAGGCCCATGATGGGCTGGGAGACAATTCCGACCAGGGCCTGTTGAACACAAGGCTGTTCTCAGATGGGCGGCTGCACGACATGCTCTATACCGACGGTGGTGTGTCATCGACCCAGACCGCGGGCAAGCTGAAGATGCACGGCAAGGAAGTCTTCCGGCACGCCGTCACCAACATCGCGGCCGCCATCCAGGCGTCGCTGGACACCGCGGGCCTGACCGTGGCGGACATCGACTGGTTCGTGCCCCACCAGGCTAACCAGCGTATTCTGGACGGCACGGCCAGGAAGCTGGGGATCGACACAGGCCGGGTGATCTCGACTGTGGCCCAGCATGGCAACACCTCGGCTGCCTCGGTGCCCCTGGCCCTCTGTGCCGCTGTCCGGGACGGCCGGATCAAGCGGGGAGACCTTGTTCTTCTGGAGGCCATGGGCGGGGGCTTTACCTGGGGCGCCGCCCTTCTGCGCTGGTGAGAACCCGGCTGGCGGCGGCCGCGTTAGCGGTTACTTAAAGGTGCTCCGCTATCCTCTTGATCTTGACGGTAAATCCCGGCCTGGGTTACCGTTTGCCGATAATCCAGAGAGTCGCCAACATGACCACCGGTACCCTCACCAGAGCCGATCTTACCGAAGCGGTCTTTCAGGCTGTCGGCCTGTCGCGTACCGACTCGGCACAGATGGTCGAAGACATGCTCGAAGAAGTCTGCGGCGCGCTGTCGCGCGGCGAGACCGTGAAACTTTCGTCATTCGGTACCTTTGCGGTGCGGCAGAAATCGCAGCGTATGGGCCGCAATCCCAAGACCGGTGATGAAGTGCCGATCGCGCCGCGCCGCGTCCTGGTGTTTCGTCCAAGCCATGTGTTGAAGGCGGTGATCAACGGCCAGAAACCGAAGCCGGAAGACGAGGGGAGCGAAGGATAAGTGTCGTCAGCCGCTTTTGCCTATCCGGTCAAGTCGGCGGAAGCATTTCGCACCATCAGCGAGGTGGCCGATGAGTTGGATGTGCCGCAGCATGTGCTGCGCTTCTGGGAAAGCCGGTTCGGGCAGATCCGTCC
>DASTRG010000330.1:0-4702 GCA_035761325.1 Rhizomicrobium sp.
CCGGAACCGACGCCGGTGGTTCCCAGGCGCTCGCGTTCCACCAGGGTTTCGAACACGCGCCGTTCCGGCAGCCCCTTCAGGCTGTGGGTGCGCGCGGCGAGTTCCTGCATGAGTTGCTTCTTGCTCTGGGCCTTGAGCGCCGCGATTACGGCATCAGGCGCGAGCAGATCGGAAATATTCATCAGCAATCCCGGCGTGGCAGCGCCTGACCGGTGGCGCGCGCAAATGGCAATTCATTTCCCCTTCGGGGGTTCCGGCGGGAGGGCCCGGCTGGAAAGCGGCGGTTGAATAGGCCGGGTAGCCCCCTGATGTCAATCAGGCTCCAAAACAGCGGTAAACGGCGCTTTTGCGGCGGCGCATCAACGGCAGGCGGCCTGGGGAATGCCCGCCGACTTCAGGCGGCGGCGCTCGACCGATGAAGGGATTCGCATGGCTTCGCGGTATTTGGCCACCGTGCGGCGGGCGATATTCACGCCGTCGGCGGTCAGCAGCGAAACTATGCGGTCGTCGGAAAGGATGTCGATCGGCGCCTCGTTCTCGATCATTTCGCGGATGCGGTCCCGCACCGCTTCGGCGGAATGCGATTCCGCGCCGTCGATCGACTGGATCGAGGCGGTGAAGAAGTATTTCAGTTCGAACAGGCCGCGCGGCGTCGCAATATACTTGTTCGAGGTCACCCGGCTGACGGTGGATTCGTGCATCTGGATGGCATCGGCGATGATGCGCAGGTTCAGCGGCCGCAGGTGACGTACGCCGTATGTGAGAAAAGCGTCCTGGTGGCGCACGATTTCGGTGGCGACCTTCAGGATGGTGCGGGCGCGCTGGTCCAGGCTCTTGACCAGCCAGTTGGCGCTGTTGAGGCAGTCGGCAAGATAATTCTTTGCGTCCTTGTCGCGCGCGCCCTTCGCCACCTCGCCGTAATAGCGGTTGTTGACCAGGAGGCGCGGCAGCGTGTCGGAGTTCAGTTCGATCTGCCAGCCTCCGTCGGGACCGACGCGCACAAAGACATCCGGCACCACCGGCGTGACCGGCTCGGAGCCGAAAGCCAGGCCCGGCCGGGGATTGAGAGTGCGTATCTCCGCGATCATGTCGGCGACATCTTCGGCATCGACGCCGCACAGCGCGGTCAGCGGACCGATGTCGCGGCGCGCCACCAGGTCCAGGCGCGTCAGAAGCGCCTGCATCGCCGGATCCAGCCGGTCGCGGGCCTTCAGCTGCAACGCCAGGCATTCGGCCAGGTCGCGCGCGCCGACACCTACCGGATCGAACCCCTGCAGCACGCCCAGCACCGCCTCGACATCCTCGATCTCGCAGCCCAGGCGCTCGGCCACCTCGTTCAGGTCGGCGCGCAGATATCCGGCCTCGTCGACCATGTCGATCAGCGCCATGCAGATCATGCGGTCCTCGGGCAGCAGCGCGGCGATGGACAGCTGGCCTTCCAGGTGGTCCTTGAGCGAGGCTTCGGCGCTGACCGAGGATTCCAGCGCGTCCTCGCCCTCATAGGGATTTCCCGAACGTACCGTCGTCCAGTCGGTCAGGCTGCCGCTCATCGGCGCTTCGGCGACTTTCGATACCTGCTCGCCGTCATACATGTTGTCGTGCGCGGCCTGGTCCAGGTCGGCGGCGCGGGAGAAATCGTCCCGCGCAAGCGCCTCGTCGGCGCGCTCGCCCGGCGCCGCTTCAGGCGCGGCCATATCGGCGTCGGCGATCGGCTGGGCCTCGCGGTCGTCGCGCTCCAGGATCGGATTGCGTTCCAGCTCGGCTTCGCAATATTCCGCCAGTTCGAGATTGGACAATTGCAGCAGCTTGATCGCCTGCTGCAATTGCGGCGTCATGACCAGCGACTGGCCCTGACGTATCTCGAGTCTCTGTCCCAGCGCCATGGTGTTTACTTACAGCGAAAACCTTTCGCCCAGATAAACCCGGCGAACGTCGCGATCGCTGACGATCTCGCCGGGCGTGCCTTCCTTCAGCACCTGGCCGTCGTGCAGGATGTAGGCGCGGTCGATCACGTCCAGCGCATCGCGCACATTGTGGTCGGTGATCAGCACGCCGATGCCGCGATCCTTCAGATGCTTGACCAGGTCGCGGATCTCGCCCACCGCGATGGGGTCGATGCCCGCGAACGGTTCGTCGAGCAGGATATAGGACGGATGGGTGGCAAGGCAGCGGGCGATCTCCACGCGCCGGCGCTCGCCGCCCGACAGCGCCACCGAAGGGGTGTTGCGCACATGGGTGATGCCGAATTCGGCCAGCAGTTCTTCCACCACCGCTTCCAGGCGCGCGGAGTCCGTCTCCAGCAGCTCGGCGGTGGCGCGGATATTCTGCTCGGCGGTCAGGCCGCGGAAGATCGAGGCTTCCTGGGGCAGATAGCCGATGCCCAGCCGCGCGCGGCGGTACATGGGCAATTTGGTGATGTCGTGACCGTCCACCTCGATGGAGCCGGTGTCGGTCGCGATCAGGCCGGTGATCATGTAGAAGGTGGTGGTCTTGCCCGCGCCGTTGGGGCCCAGAAGGCCGACCACCTCGCCGCGCCGGAGCGACAGGGAAACCGAGCGCACCACCGGCCGCTTGTTGAAGCTCTTGCCGATGCGCGAAACCACCAGCCCCTTGCCGCCTTCGATCACGCGGGGGTGATTGTCGATCGTTTGCAGGTTGCCGGCTTTGCTAACTTTGTCGGTCATCGTGGTGCTCGCAGCAAAAATCATGCCCGTTCGTGTTTAAGGAACAATGAAGGACGTTCATCGCCCCGTGCCCGGCGACTGGGATTGAGTCTGCGACTGATCCTGAGTGGGACTGAAGACGCCCTGCACACGGCCTTGGGGGGCGCCCGGCGTGCCGCGCGGGCCTGCCAGCGCGGCCTGGCCGGTGGCGAGATTGACCGTGAGCTGGGCGCCGCGCATCACGTCCTTGGCGCGCTTGAGCACCACATTGCCGCTCATCAGCACCGTGCGCGGCCCCACCGAATAGACGCCCATATCGCCGGTCGCAGTCCCCGACGCCGGCGAATCCACCACCACATTGCCGGTGGCGGTCACCTTGTCGGCCTTGCCGTTCACCGATGTGATGCGCACCTGGTTGGCGCGCATCTTGATGTCGCCCTGTGTCACCACGACATTGCCGACAAAGGTGCCGGTCTTGCCGTTGAGATCGGCGACGAAGCGGTCGGAGGAGACGTTGATCGGCTGTTCCGCGGAAGACTTGGACGGCGTTGCCGCTTCCAGGCCGCGGCCCGAAACGGCGCCCATGGCCAAGGCGGCGATGAAAATGGCGGTCCGATTCATGACTTGCCGCTTCCGACAAATTGCATGCGAACATGGCCGCTCAGGGTAAGCTGTCCCGCATTGCGGTCGGCATGGAAGGAGTCGGCGCTGAGCGTGCCGTCCGGTCCCTGCCCGGTCACCTGCTGGTGGCCATGCACGATATTCTGCTTGAGGTTCATCGATGCGCTCTCGGTGTGCAGTTCATAGCCGCTGTCGGTAAACAGGTCGATGCCGCCGCCCAGTTCGAGCTGGCCGCTGCCCATGTCGACCGTCCCCGACCGCGCCCGGGCGTTGAGCCAGGTCTTCTTGTCCAGCGCCAGGTCCGCCTCGATATTCCTCAGCGTCGCGCGCTTGGGATTCTTGGCGTCCTGCACCGCCATGTCGGCGGTGATGACAAAGGGGTTGCCCTTGGTATCGGCCCCCGTCAGGCGCGGCTTGACCATGGACAGGTCATCCTTCACATGCCCGAGCTTTTCATAGGTCAGCGACAGCTGGCGCGGCGCGCGGGCAACAAAGAAGAAGGCCAGCACCGCGGCGATGATCAGGAACGCGCCCAGCGACAGCACGCGCTTGGCCAGCACCACGAAACGCGAATAGCGCAGCGCCTCCATCATCGTGGTGCGCGCACGCGATGACCAGTCATGCCGGTGTGTATGGTCCTGTGCGGCCATGGGCATGACGCCTCCCTAGCCGGGTCCTGCCCTGAGGCAGTCATGGATATGCAGCACGCCGATGGGCCTTCTGGCGGTATCGGCCGGATCCAGCACGATCAGCTGGGTGATCTTTTTCTCGGTCATCAGCGCCAGCGCCTCGGCGGCAAGCTGGTCGGGTGAGGCAACCTGCGGCGCGCGGGTCATCACCTCGCCCGCCCGCCGCCCGGAAAAGCCCTCATCATAGTGGCGGCGCACATCGCCGTCGGTGACGATACCCGCCAGGCCGCCCGCCGCATCCAGTACGGCAACACAGCCCAGCCGGCCCGAGGCGATGGTCAGCAGCGCTTCGGGCATGGGCGTGTCCTCGCGGCAGACCGGAAGGCCGTCGCCCTGCTGCATCAGGTCGCGCACCCGCACCAGCGCGCGGCCCAGGCTGCCGCCCGGATGGAAATCGCGATACTGGTCGGACGAAAAGCCCTTGCGCTCCATCAGCGCCACGGCAATCGCATCGCCCAGGCTCATCATCATGGTGGTCGATGTCGTGGGCGCCATGCCCATCGGGCACGCTTCCGGCGCCAGCGGCAGCAAAAGCTTCACGTCGGCGGCGTTCATCAGGGTGGATTCCGGCTTGGCGCCGATGCCGATCAGCGGAATGCGGTAGCGCTTCGCATAGGTGATCAGCGCGGACAGTTCGGCGGTCTCCCCGCCCCAGGACAGCAGCAGCAGCACGTCGCTGCGCGCAATCGCACCCATGTCGCCGTGCGCCGCCTCGGCGGGATGGACGAA
>DASTRG010000331.1:0-3082 GCA_035761325.1 Rhizomicrobium sp.
TTCAGGTCCGTCTCGCTTTACCGGTCATTGGGACTCCTCGTTCCTCACGAGCTTAGCAGCGGTGTCCACTGAAAAGGGGGAGGTCCAGTTCAGGGTCTTCGCCGAGGAGTTCACCGCCGAGTGGAACCGGCTCCAGGCCGAGGCCTCAGCCGGGCTCACCGCCAGGCGCCAGGAGCTGGAGCGCGTGGAGCGGCAACTGGCCAGGCTGGTGGACGCGCTGGCCGAGGGTGCCCCGGTCGGCGCGGTCAAGGCGCGTATGCTGGAGCTGGAACGTAAGCGAGGATTTCGGGCCCGTCTCGGCCGTGCTTGACGCTCAGCCTTTTTCCTTGGTGGCCCAGCACCACGGCATGAGCTCGTCAATGCGGCTGTTGGGCCAGCCGTTGACGAGGCGGGTCAGCAGGTCGGTGAAGTAGCGCTGCGGATCGACGCCGTTCAGCTTGCAGGTTTCGACCAGCGAGGCCACCGCGGCCCAGCGCGCCCCGCCATCATCGCCGGAGGCAAAGAGGGCGTTCTTGCGGCTGAGGCAGAGGGGCCGGATGGCGCGCTCCACGGTGTTGGTGTCGAGCTCGATCCGCCCGTCGTCGAGGAACCGGACCAGGCCGTCGCGGTGGTTCAGGGCGTAGCGGATCGCCTTCGCGGTCGGGCTGCCGCCCGGCAGACGGGCGAGCTGCGCGGTGAACCAGGTGAACAGGTCCTCGACCAGCGGCCGGCTCTTCGCCTGCCGGGCGGCACGGCGGATCTTGGGTGGCTGGCCGCGGATCTCTGCCTCGATGGCATAGAGGGCGGCGATGCGCTGCAGGGCCTCGGTGGCGACCGGCGCGGTCTCGCCCTTCGCCAGCTCGATGAACTCCCGCCTCGCGTGGCTCCAGCAGAATGCGAGGGTGATCGCGTCGTTGGCCGCGGCCAGGGTCTTGTAGGCCGTGTAGCCGTCGCACTGCAGGATGCCGCGATAGCCGGCCAGCAGCGCCTTCGGATGCCTGGCGCCGCGGCCCGGCGCGTAGTGGAACACCACCGCCGGCGGGTCCGCCCCACCCCAAGGCCGATCGTCGCGGGCGAGCGCCCAGGCGAAGCCCGTCTTGGTCTGGCCGCGGCCGGGGTCGAGCACCGGCATCGTGGTCTCGTCGGCGAACAGCCGCGGCGAGGCCAGTAGGATCTCGTGCATCCGCCGCACCACCGGCACCACCTCCAGGGCCGCGGTGCCGGTCCAGTCGGCGAGAACCTCGCGGCCGATCTTGATCCCTTGCCGGGCCAGGATCTGCGACTGGCGATAGAGCGGCAGGTGATCGGCATAGCGGGACACCAGGACATGCGCGACCGTTGCCTCGGTCGGCATGCCGCCCTCGATCAGCCGGGTCGGCGCGGGCGCCTGCAGGACGACGCCGGGGCAGGCCCGGCAGGCCAGCTTCGGCCGCCTGGTCACGATGACCCGGAACTGGGCTGGGATCACGTCGAGCCGCTCGGCGGCATCGACCCCGATCTCGACCAGCGGGCCCTGGCAGCAGGGGCAGGCCGCCGCCTCCGGCATCAGCACCTGCTCGATGCGCGGCAGGTGCGCCGGCAGGCGGCCGCGGCCTGCTCGGCGGCGCTTTGCCTGCTGATCCCGCAGCGCCGGGGATTGCTTGGCCCCTTCGGCGGCGTTGGCGGCCAGCGTCGCCTCGATCTCCTCGAAGGCGAACAGCAGCTGCTCCTCGGGCAGTTGCTCCGACTTCCGCCCGAACTGCCGGCGCTTCAGCTTCAGCAGCAGGTGCTGCAGCTGCTCGTTCCGGGAGGCCAGAGCATCGCGCTCGGCGGTGACATCGTCGCATCGGGACGCCAGCGCGTCCCGCTCCGCCCAGGCCGCCAGCAGCAGCGCACGCAGGGCCGCAGGATCCTCCGGCAGTGTCGGCGTGTCGTCACCCGCGGCGCGCATCGTGGCCCGATTCTAAGCGGGCGCGCTCGGTGTGGGAATCTCCGATGTCGCCTGCACCCGCCGCCAGTCGATCCCGTCGAACAGCGCGGCGAACTCCACCGGCTTCAGCCGCAGCACACCATCCACCACCGGCGGCCAGCGGAAGGTGTTGCCCTCCAATTGCTTCCAGATCAGGACCAGGCCACTGCCATCCCAGATCAGGACCTTGATCCGGTCCGCTCGCTTGGAACGGAACACCACCACCACACCCGAGAACGGGTTCTCCCCCAGCACCTCGGCCGCGAGCGCTGCCAGGCCATGGGCCCCCTTGCGGAAATCCACCGGCTTGCTCGCCAGCAGGATCCGGGCTCCGGCAGGCAGCGCCATCATGCCGCCGACGCCCGGATCGCCCGCAACACCGCCGCCAGCAGGTCCATGTCGGTCCCCGGCGCGACGCGCAGCACGGCACCAGGCAATTTCACCTCGATCGGCGGCATGGCCGTTGGCGGGGGTGCGACGGCTGGCGTCTCTGCGACAATCGGCACGAACCCCAACGGCGCAGACAAACCGCCCCGCATCTCCCGCCGCCATGTGAAGATCTGCTGCGGGCAGATCTGCCAGCGGCGCGCAACCTCGGCCACGACCGCACCAGGCTCCAACGTCTCCGTGACAATCCGTGCCTTCTCGTCGTCCGACCATTTCCGCCGACGGCCAGGCCCCGTCAGAACCTCCACCCGGCGATAGCCGCCACCCTTCGCGTCATCCTTAACGTCGACCATAATGTCGGCCCGAAGCTCCCTCGCTCCCAGCCAACCCAGCATATCCAAGCATCACAACGGAAGGCGGGCCTCTTCGCCGCGCTTACGGAACTCGCGGGGTTGGATGTGCCCTTCCTGCTTTCGGGGACCTATGCGGTGGCCGCCTATACCGGCATCTCCCGCCCGACCAAGGATCTCGACATCTTCTGCAAGGCCGGCGACCTGCCGCGCGTCCTGTCCCATTTCCAGGCAGTGGGCTACGGCATCGAGATCGAGGATGAGCGCTGGATCGGCAAGGTGCGGAAGGACGGGCTGTTCTTCGACGTCATCTGCGCCTCCCCCAACGGCGCCATGCCCATCACCGACCAGTGGTTCGAGGAGGCCCGCCAGGTCGAGATCCTGGGCACGCTGGTCCGCATCGTCGCCCCGACCGAGC
>DASTRG010000332.1:0-4054 GCA_035761325.1 Rhizomicrobium sp.
GGGAGACAATGCCGTGATGAGGAAGTTGTTGTTTTCGGTTTCGCTGGGGACCGCGCTCGCGATGGGCTGCGTGGCGGCATTCGCCCAGGCCAACGAAGACGAAGTCGCCGCGGCAATGAAGCATTATCCGCTGGCGGCGAAAGCGGGCGAGGACAGCCACGCCATCGACAAGGCCCCGCCCGGCGCGGTCAACCAGGGCAAGTTCGACGACAAGACCTGGAAGTTCGGCCATGCCTGGGATGCCCCCAACGGCGCCAAGATCTGGAATCCCGTCAAGATCAAGATGATGAAGGGCGAGAAGGTGACGGGCGGTACCCTGTTCGCCGCCACGGACCCCGAAATCTATTGCGCCATGGCCAATGCGGGCTACGACTTCATCTGGGTCGAGCATCAGCATGACGCGCGCGACTGGCAGCAGACCCAGCGCATGTATGCGGCCTGCCCCTACGCCAAGGCGGTGCCCGGCGTGCGTGTGGCCTATACCGACGAGCGCGAGGAACAGCATGCGCTGGACGCCGGCGCGCTGGTGCTGGTGGTTCCCACCGTGCGATCGTATGAGGAAGCGTTGAAGGCGCGCGACTGGGCGTTCTTTCCGCCGCTGGGGCGCCGCTCCAACGGCGGCGGCCAGGCCTTCCAGCTCTACAAGGACGTGCCCGGCGGCTACCGCGCCACCGCCAACGACAACATCGTGCTGATCCTGATGATCGAGACGCTGGCGGGCCTGAAGGATGCCGACCGCATCGCCAAGATTCCCGGCGTGACGGCGATCTTTGCCGCCTCGGGCGACCTGGGCAACCACTCCGGCTACAAGCAGAACGATCCCGACTATGAGCGCGAGATCAACATCGTCCATGACGCGGCGATCAAGGCGGGCGTGCGGCTGTGCGGCCCGCTGGCCTGGCGCGACCGTCCCGACTTTACCTGCTTCCAGGCCGGCAGCGAGACCGGCGCCATCGCACGCGGCGCCAAGGCGGAGCTGGGCAACCTGGCCAACACCCAGGAAGTGCCCGAAGTCGGTCCCTGGGCCAGGAAGTAGAAGCGGGCAGTCTTTTGAAGAAGAGGCGGCGTGGATGATCCACGCCGCCTTCTTTTTTCAGCCGCGGCGCCAAGCGCTCACTTAGCAGTACTGAACCTGAATTCCGTCACCTCGTGAAATACCTGTCCCGGCTTCAATTCGGTGGTGGGGAAAGACGGAATGTTGGGCGAATTGGCGAAGTGCTGCGTCTCCAGACAGAAGGCGCCGCGATAGACATAGGCCTTGCCGCCCTTGCCGATGATCGGCGTCCGGTTGTTGGGCAGATAGAGCTGGACCCCCGGCTGGGTGGTCCACACATCCATCACCCGTCCGGTGGTGGGCTCGGTGACCTTCGCCGCCTCGCGCAGCCGGCCCGGCTGACCCCGCACGATGAAGTTGATGTCATAGCCGGGCGTCGCCACGATCGCCGGATCGGGACCGTTGATGTCCTTGCCGATTGCCTTGGGCTTGGTGAAATCAAAACCCGTGCGTTCCACCTTCATCACCTGGCCGGTGGCCATGTGGTTGGCGTCGGTGGGCGTGACCGCATCGGAAAAGACCTGCAGCACATGGCCCAGCACGTCGCCGTTGCCCGCGCCCTTCAGGTTGAAATAGGAGTGGTTGGTGGGATTCAGCACCGTCGGCTTGTCGGTGGTGGCGCGATAGTCGATGCGCAGCGCGTTGCCCGCAGTCACCGTGTAGGTGACGGTGAAATCCAGCTTGCCGGGAAAGCCCTGGTCGCCGTCGGGGCTGACCATGTGCAGGGTCAGGCTGGGCGAGGCGCCGTCGCGCGCCACTGCGTCATAGACGTGATAGGTGAAATTCTTCGGCCCGCCATGGATATTGTTGGGGCCGGCATTGGCGGCGAGGTGATAGGTCTTGCCCTCCAGCGTGAATTGGGCCCCGCCGATGCGGTTGGCGAAGCGGCCGATCACCGCGCCATAGGTGGTGCCGGACATATAGTCCTTCAGCTTGTCGTACCCCAGCACCACATCGGCCAGTTTGCCGTTCCGGTCGGGCACCTGAAGGCTGACCAGATAGGCGCCATAGGTCGCGATGCGCGCCTGCATGCCGTTTGCGTTGGTCAGGGTATAGAGGTCGATCTTCCGGTGGTCTGCCGTCTCGCCCCAGGGCGTCTTTTCGATCTTCGCCTCGGCGGGCACGGCCGCCACGACCGCGCCCAGCATCAGCCATGCAGCAAGCATTTTTCGCATCGGGGCGTCTCTCTTTCCGTTGACTCAATATTCGCGCGCGAACAGGCCGCCGATGGTGGCGCTGGTCAGCATGTGGCCGGCCACCGTGTCCATGAAGGCTTCGCGCGACAGGCCCTTGGGCAGGGTCGGCGGCAGGTCCAGCGCGATAAGGGTGATCAGGTAATGGTGCGGTCCGTCGCCCTGGGGCGGGCAGGGGCCCAGATAGTTGGCGTTGCCGCGGGTGCCCGCCCCGCCGGTAAAGCCCTTGCCGGCGGTGGCGTCGCCTTCGGCCAGGCCCGTGGCGGTGGGGGCGATATTGTAGGCGACCCAGTGGGACACGCCCGCACCGAAGCGGCCGTCAATGTCGTACATCAGAAGGGCCAGGCTCTTGGCGCCTTCGGGCACGTTCTTCCACGACAGTTGGGGCGAGACATTCTGGCCGGGGCAGGGGCAGATCTTGTCGGGAGTCTTGGGGCTGCAGGGGCGCTTGGGATCGTTGGCGCCGAACTTGACGGGGATGCGCTCCCCGTCCCGGATGGAGGTCGAGCTCAGCGTCATCCACGAAGCGGCGCTGGCCGTCGCCGATGTCCAGATCAGCGCCGCCGAAGCCAGCGCCAGGCCGCGTGCCAGAGTTTTTCCCATATCAACCCCCGCGAAATTCTGTGGCGGCGAAATCTATCGGGCCCAAAGGGGTCTTGAAAAGCCAAAATCCGGGCTTTTCCGGCCCCTGGGGTAATCGTGAAGCGCCGGCAATTGACGCCCTGGTTTGACGAAGGTTCGACGGATGGTTTTTCAGAGAAGCTGGAAAACGCCTTGCACGCATCGGCCCCGTGCTTCTTCCATCACAATTTCTGCTGCCTCCGGAAGTCGCTGTGTCGCGCCGCTTTGGGTGGCGCCGTTGCTGACAGGCATGGATCTGTGCGCGATGGTCCGGCTGGTTGACATGATGGAGAGCCGCCCAAGTCGCACCAGCGGCTGCTGGAATAGCGCCGGCGCGCTCACCAGAACTTGCCGTGGCTGCCCGGCGCACCGGCTCCCGGCGGAAGCGCGTTACACGGAAGGATTTAAGCTCTTTCGCTTCGTTTGTGCGCCCATGGATGCCATGGAACATGTAGGGAACATTCCGGGGCTGGGAGTGGGGTCCTTTCCGGGCCGATTCGCCGAGGGTGGTCTTTAATGGTCGAATTTTGAAGCTGAGACACCGCCCAGAAGGCGATTATATACTTGACTCAGCAGAACTCCTGACCTATATTCAGGATCAAGGAGTTAGCTATGTCCAAGTCCATTCTCGAAAACCCGATATTCAAAGACGCCAAAAAGGCCCGGCATTGGCTGGAAAACCTGCTTTGGGCGGACGGGCGCTCCTGCGGCTATTGCGGGACGGTGGACGAGTCCACCGGGCTCCCCACCCGGCCCGGCTATTACCAATGCAACGCCTGCCGGAAGCAGTTCACGGTCATGGTCGGCACCGTCTTTGAACGGTCTCACATTCCGCTCAACAAGTGGCTGCTGGCGGCTTTCCTGCTGTGCGCCAGCAAGAAGGGGATCAGCGCCCACCAGATGCACCGGATGCTTGGCATCACCTACAAGTCGGCTTGGTTCATGATGCACCGGCTGCGGGAAGCCATGAAGCCTAGTGGCAAACCTGGGCCTATGGGCGGCGAAGGCAAGGTCATCGAAGCCGATGAAACCTACATCGGAAAGCGGGGTGGCAAGCCGTCCGCGCCGGATACGTTCGTTTCGGGCTTCGGCTGGGTCAAACATCCCAAGATCGAAAAGCAGCGGAAGATCGTCGCTCTAGTTGAAAGAGGCGGCCCCGCACGGTCATTCGTGGTCGATGCCGTGA
>DASTRG010000333.1:0-4634 GCA_035761325.1 Rhizomicrobium sp.
CTGGGGCGCGGGGGGCAGGCCCAGCCGCGCGCGCATCGGCTGGGCGGCGCCGTAATAGCATTCCAGCCATTGGCGATCGTCCGTGATGACCGCGCAATGCATCATGCCCGCCACCACATCGTCGCGCGGGTCGGCCTTGGCGGCCTGCGGCAGCACGGCCAGCATGGCGAAGGCAGGTAGAAGCAGCCGGGCTGAGAAACGCAATTCCATCATGATCCCCCTCTGACGCCCGGCCATTCCGGACGCCGGTCTTGTGCGCCTGCCGCCATCGGGCCGACATCTCGCCCACATGGTAGAAGGTTGCGGTGGCTTCCGGCAAGGTATTGAAAAACCGGCGCTTAACCGCATACCCGTCATGGATGCAACACCCCATACTGGCGTCCGCTCACAAAATCGGGCAAATCAGACGGACGACCCCATAGCTCAGCAGGATAGAGCGGCGGTTTCCTAAACCGTAGGCCGGAAGTTCGAGTCTTCCTGGGGTCGCCAGCACCCTGGCCTCCGGCGCCATTCACCCTAGCCCAGGGCGCAGACCGGGCCGCCTTCCTTTTTCGTGCGCGCCCCAATTTCCCCGCCGACTCGCCAGGCCCGGTTCCATTTCACTTTGGCACCTTCCCGGATGGTTCCGGGAAAAATTTTCTGTCGTCGCCGAGACCCGTCGCGCGTCCGGACCGTTTGAAGTTACGGACGGGGGTCCATCGCGGGAACCGGACGGTTCCCTTCAAGGAGAAACAGCATGCGCAGCACGCTTCATATCGGATTCACCGCCGCCCTTCTGGCGGGCGCCATCGCCCTGCCCGCTTCGGCCGGGATTGGCCTGGGCGGTGGTGCAGGCGGCGGTGTCGGCATTGGCGGCGCCACCGGCAGTATCGGCGCCATGGGCAATGGCATGGCCGGGGTGCCGCGTGCCGGCACGGCGATGGGCGCCAATGCCGGCGCCGGCGGCGCACTGGGTACGCCCAGCACAACGCCCGCGACCGGCGCCGTCAACCGTTCCACCATGAATGCGGAAAGCCGCGCCAACCGGGCGGTGGGCAATGCGGAGGACCGCGCGGGGTCGGCTGCCGGCAGCGCCACCGACACGGTGAACAACACGGCCTCCGTCAATGGTCAGGCCGGTGCCAGTGCCGGAACGCCATATGGCGGCGCGGGCGTGAACGGCGGCGCCAACTCCAGCCAGGCCCTGAATGGGGTGAACGGCACGGCTGACAGCGCAACCGGCCGGGTCAACAGCGCCACCCGCAATGCCGAGACGCATGCCAATTCGGCGATCAGCGGCGCGGGCAGCGCCCTGGACCATACCGGAGCCAATGCGTCGGCCAACGGTTCGGCGTCAGTCCAACAGTGATCCTTATGCAATGATCAAAGGCCGGGTGCAAAAGCGCCCGGCCTTTTTCCTGACGTCTTTCCTGACGTCTTTCCTGACGTCTTTCCTGACTTCTTTCCTGGCGCCGCCGGTTCTTGGCGGCATTTTGAAGGCAGGCGGAGAGATTCGCGGCTTTGCCCGTTCTGGTTGGCATGGGGCACGCACTGGGGAACCGGCTCGCTGCCAGGTTCCCCGTCAGGAGATGAAAATGACCATCATGCGTCTGTCTTTTGCCGCCGCGCTGATGTGCGGCGCCCTGGCCCTTCCCGCCACTGCGGCGGACACCGGCGCCGATGCGAGCAGCACCGCCGGTATCACCACCACGGCCGCGAACAGTCAGGCCAATACTGCCGCCGATGCCCGTGGTTCGGTGGGCGCGCCTTCCCCCAGCGCGGGCGTCAATGGCGGAATCAATCCGGCCCAGAACCAGGGCGACCAAGACCAGGTCGCCCAAGACCAGAGCGCCCAAGGCCAGAGCGCCCCAGACCAGAGCGCCCCAGACCAGAGCGCTCAGGCCCAGGGCTCGATGAACGCCAATGGCGATGCAGCTGCCAACGCGGACGCGGAGCGGGGGGCCGCGCAGTCGGCCCAGCAGAACGGTCAATTGAATGGCCAGGTGAACGAGCAGGCCAGCGCACAGGCCGGCACCAGCCAGAACCTGGCGATGAACGAGTCGGCGATTCGCGATGTGGGCGGCGACACCTCGCAGAAATACAGCGCCAAGCGCCGCAGCGCCGACAACCAGAAGGAAGCCGACATCACCGCACAGCTGAACCAGAAGGCATCGCAGATGGCTTCCAGCAACAGCCAGGCTGATTCCCGCTAGTCGCCCGCGGGATTCCTGCAAGGGCCGGACCCTCCATGACGGAGCCCGGCCCTTTTTTTTGCGCGCGCCATCGGCCTTGCGCCCGCGCCATTGGCCAAGTCGCCGGTGCCGGGTTAAGACTGAAGCCGCCGCCTTGCAGGATCGTCCCATGCCCGTCTATCGCGCCCCCGTCGAGGACTACCGCTTCCTGATCAACGAGGTGCTGGAGGTGGACAAGCACCGCGACCTGCCCGGCTTCGCCGAGCTGTCGCCCGAGCTGATCGACGACATCCTCTCCAACGCCGGCAAGTTCTGCGAGGAGGTGCTCCATCCCCTGAATCAGCCGGGCGACGCGGAAGGCTGCCGCTTCGAGAATGGCGCGGTGACCACCCCCAAGGGCTTCAAAGAGGCCTACAAGGCCTATTGCGCGGCGGGATGGGGTGGACTGGGCGCGCCCGAAATCGCCGGCGGGGCCGGCATGCCGCCACTGATCACCATGGCGGTCGGCGAATTCGGCATGAGCGCCAACCAGTCCCTTGCCATGTATCCGATGCTGACGGCGGGCGCCTATGGCGCGCTGCTGGCGACCGCCCCGGACTGGATGAAAAAGAACATCGCGCCGAAGATGGTGACGGGCGAATGGGCCGGCACCATGTGCCTGACCGAGCCGCATTGCGGCACCGACCTGCGCCTGATGAAGACGAAAGCGGTGGAGCAGCCGGACGGCACTTATCGCATGAACGGCACCAAGATCTTCATCTCGGGGGGCGACCAGGACCTGACCGACAACATCATCCACATGGTGATCGCCAAGATCCCGGACGAGAACGGCCAGATCCATGACGACCTTTCCACGGTGAATTTCTTCATGGTGCCGAAATTCCTGGTCGCCGAGGACGGCTCCATGGGCGCGCGCAACGGCGTGAACACAGGCGGCATCGAGCACAAGATGGGCATCAAGGGCCAGGCGACCTGCGTGCTGAATTTCGACGACGCCATCGCCTGGCGGCTGGGGCCCAGGCCGGAGCCGCTGAAGCCGGGGGAGAAGCGGTCTTCCAGCGCGGGCATGGCCGGCATGTTCGGCATGATGAATGCGGCCCGGCTGGGCGTGGGCGTGCAGGGCATCGCCATCGCCGAGATCGCCTGGCAGAACGGTTATGCCTATGCGCGCGAGCGCCGCGTCGGCCGCGCGCTGACCGGACCGAAAGAGCCCGACAAGCCCGCCGACCTGGAAATCGTCCATCCCGACGTGAAGAAGATGCTGCTGCAGGCGCGGTCCTTTGTCGAAGGCGCGCGCGCGCTGGCAGCCTGGACCACGCTGCACATGTCGATCCATGAATCGGGCCGGCCGGAAGCGGAGAGCGCCGGCCTTCTGGCGGACCTGATGACGCCGGTTCTGAAAGCCTTCTGCACCGACATGGGCTTTGAGGCGGCAAACCTGGGCATGCAGTGCTATGGCGGCCACGGTTATATTCAGGACAACGGCGTGGAACAGTTCGTCCGCGATGGCCGCATCAACATGGTCTATGAGGGCGCCAACGGCGTGCAGGCGATGGACCTGGTCGGCCGCAAGCTGGCGCGCAAGGGCGGCGCCGCGCCCATGGCGCTGTTCGCGCTGCTGACCGGCTGGACCGGCACGCACGAAAAGGATGAAGCCATGAAACCCTTCGTTGCCGGGGTGAAGCGCGGCACCGAAACGCTGCAGGCCGCCACGATGTGGCTGGCCGCCAACGGCATGAAGAACCCGAACGATGCGGGCGCAGGCGCCACCGACTATCTGCGCCTGATGGGCATCACCATGCTGGCGCTGATGTGGGGCATGATGGCGAAAGTGAGCCTTGGCAAGGATGACCGGCTGCACAGGGACAAGCTGATGTGCGCGCGCTACTGGATGGAGCGGATGGTGCCGGAATGTCCGATGCTGCTGGAGCGCATCCAGGCGGGCAGCGCCACGGTGATGGAACTGGAGTGACCACGCCCGGCCCCTGGGAAAGACCGGCTGCGCCGGGCAGGACGCCGCGCCGCAAATCCTGGCCGGGCCTGTGGCTGTGGCTGGGATTCCTGGCCGCGGTGGTGCTGGGCGTTGTGGTGCTCGGCCGCATCTTCCCGGTCCATCAGACGGCGATGGACAATTTGACCATTGTGCAGACCATCGGCTTTCTGGCGCTGGTCAGCAGCGGGCTGCTTTTCGTGCGCGGGCTCAAGCTGAAAGAGACCGCGCGCGCCATGGCGGCGTGGGCGGCGGTCGGGGTCGTGCTGGTGCTGGCATTCTCGTTTCAGGACCAGGTGCTGGGCCTGTGGCAGCGGCTGCGTTCGGCCGTGATCCCCGGCTATCCGGTGCAGACCGGGTCGGGCGAGATGATGATCTCGGAATCGCCGGGCGGGCAGTATCTGGTCTATGGCAAGGTCAACGGCACGCCGGTGGGTTTCCTGGTCGATACCGGCGCCAGCGACATCGTGCTG
>DASTRG010000334.1:0-2105 GCA_035761325.1 Rhizomicrobium sp.
ACGCCGCTTTTTCCCGCTTTTTTTCTCGCGGGGTCGAGTTGGGAGATAAGACCAACCTCCCCCCCATGCAAGAAAAAATTTGCCCCGGAGGAAATTTTTTTACCCACAGTCACCAGCCGACTACGCTGCCCAACCGGCCGCGCGGAGCGCCGGTGGATGCCGGAACAGTGCCGCCTGCACCTTCATCAGCGTCATGCCGGCAAGCCGCGATGACCGCAAAAGCCCCGCCGCATCGGCATTAGATGCATGCGCTCGAATGGTGGACAGCGGGCCCAGCGCGCCCTATACGGCGACGCGAGACGGCCACTGGCGGCTGTCACAATACTTAAGGAACCGTGTATGGCCCGTCTCCAGCCACAGCCGACCCGAAAGCTCGCCAGCGCCCGCTCAGCCGGCCGCGCGGGCAAGACGCGACTCGCCACCGAACGCCTCCACAAGGGCTATGCCCAGTCGATGGAGGTCACCCGCGTGCTGGCGGACGAGAAGAGCCGGTTCCAGAAGATTCGCATCTTCGACACAGTCGCAAACGGGCGGGTGATGACCTTGGATGACATCGTCCAGATCACCAGCCGGGATGAGAGCGCCTATGCCGACATGCTGACCCACCTGCCCATGCTGGAGCATGGCAAGGTCGAACGGGTAATGATCGTGGGCGGCGGCGACCTGTCGATCGCCGACGAGGCGCTCAAGCACAAGGCCGTCCAGGAAGTGGTGCTGGTCGACATCGACGGCCGGGTGATCGAGCTGTGCCGCAAGCATTTCGGCGAGATCAACGCCAGGGCGTTCCGCGACCGGCGCATGAAGATCGAGGTGGCGGACGCTTTCGAATATCTGGGTCGCAAGGAAAGCCGGAACCGCTTCGACCTGATCATCGCCGACCGCCCCGATCCGGTGGGGCCGGGCAAGGCCCTGTTCGGCGAGACCTTTTACGACCGCGTGAAGGGCGCGCTGAAGAAGGGCGGCTATGCCACCTTTCAGACCGGGGTGCCCTTCTACCAGCCCTGGGAGATCACAGAGGCGCTTGAGGAGCTGTCGCGCTTCTTCCCCCGCTGCGGGCTTTATCTGACGGTGGTGCCTACCTACATCGGCGGCTTCATGGCCCTCAGTTGGGCCACCAAGGGCGGCAAGCCGCTGGGCACGCCCGCCGGAATCAAGAAAGCCACAGCCGGCTACAGGCGCATGAAGCTGAAATGTGACTATTACAATCCGCAGGTCCACGCCGCCGCATTCGCCCTGCCCAACTGGATCGCCAAACTCGTCCCATGAGCCTGGTGCGGTAAGCGCCGCCCGACGCCTGAACAGAAAAAGCCGCCGCGGGCAACCGTGGCGGCTTTTTTGTTTGAACCGCCCTCCCTTCTCCCCTTCATGCGCGCAGCGCATCGGAAGGGGAGATGTCGGCAGCGAGGGGTCCGAAGGACCGAGCTGCCGACAGAGGGGTTCAATCAGAGATGATAATCGAACCCGACGCCGAACACGCGCGGATCGCTGACAAAACCGGTCAGGTCGTCAAAGTCGATGGCGCCCTGGACATTCGCCTTGTCGGTGACGTTCTGGACGTAGGCATACAGGTCGACCTTGTCGCCGGGGAAGGTGTAGCCGAGCTTGATGTCGCCCTCATAGTTGCCGTTGGAGTGGAACTCCCGGGAGGTGTAGAGGAAGAAGTTGGTGTAACCCTGCCACCACCAGCTTGTGTAGAAGAACAGCGAGTCCCCATCCGCCAGCGGATAGGTGTATTTCGCGCTGGTCGAGACCAGAAAGTCCGGCGCCTGGGGGAACGGATTGCCGTCCAGAATGGCGTTGCCCCTGGCATCCAGCGGATCGGTCACCGTGCACTGGGCGCAAACCCCCGTGGTCAGGTTGGAATCGTGTATCGCGGTATGTGTCCAGCTGGCGCCCAGGTTGAGCAGCAGATTGTCGGTCGGCAGCCACTGGGCATCCAGCTCCAGGCCCGAGGCCTGGCCGCCCCGCGCGTTCAGGAGCACGATGGAATTGCCCACGGCCGCGCCGCCCACCGCCGAGAATTGCGGATTGTGGATGTAATAGGTGAAGCCGTCGAAATTCAGCCGCAGCCTGTGGTCCAGCAGTTCGGTCTTGATACCGGCCTC
>DASTRG010000335.1:0-11042 GCA_035761325.1 Rhizomicrobium sp.
GCCATTCCCGATTCACCTTCACGCTGCGTATCTGCCCGTCCCAGCGGCGCGATGTCCTGTTGATGCGCTATCGGCTGGAGGGCGCGAAAAACCTGCGGGTCTATGCGTTGCTGGCCCCCCGTCTTGGAGACGACGCGCAGAACAATGTGGCCTTCGCCGGCACGCACAACGGCCGCAAGGTATTGTGGGCCGAGCAGGGACCGTATGGCCTGGCGCTTGTTGCGGTCGGCCCGGACGGAAGTGATGCCTGGCAGCGCTGTTCGGTGGGCTGCCTGGAAGAAAGCGACGGCTGGCAGGACTTCCATCGCAATGGCCGGATGACCTGGCAGTATGACAATGCCGGTCCCGGCGCCGTCTCGCTGATGGGCGAGCTGCCGAGGGACGCGACTCTTGCCCTGGGCCTGGCCACCAGCAAGGATGCTGCGGCCACTCTGGCCCTGGCCGGCCTGATGGACGATTTCGACGGGGAATGGCGGGCGCAATGCCGTGCCTGGAGCGCCTGGCTGGCCGAATCTTCCCGCCCGCCGCTGCCGGAGGCGATCGACAGGATACTGGCGCTCTCCGCCGTCGTGCTGAAGGTGCACGAGGATCGCACCTATCGCGGCGCCGTCATTGCCAGTCTCTCGGTGCCTTGGGGCGAGGCCAGCCAGAGCCGCGGTGGGTACCATCTGGTGTGGCCGCGCGATCTGGTGGAAACAGCCGGCGCCTTTGTGGCAATGGGAGCCTTTCACAGCGCGCGCGACATCCTGCGTTATCTGATCGCGACCCAGCAGCAGGATGGACATTGGTTCCAGAACCAATGGCTGGGCGGCACGCCCTTCTGGCAGGGAATCCAGCTCGATGAGACGGCGTTCCCCATTCTTCTGGCGTCGATGCTGCACGATCATGGCGCCCTGCATGCCATTCCCGTCACCGACATGATCGCCCGCGCGCTGCGTTTTATCGCGCGCGAGGGTCCCACCACCGACCAGGACCGCTGGGAGGAGGATGCCGGCATCAACACCTTCACCCTGGCGGTGGCCATCTCGGCGCTGGTGGAGGGCAGCCGGTTCCTGGACGGCCCCGCGCGGGACCTTGCGCTGCGCCTGGCCGATTTCTGGAACGCCTCGCTGGAAGACTGGGCATTCGCCAGGGACACGGCCCTTTCACGCCGGCTTGGCACGGCCGGCCATTACATACGCACCGTTCCTCTGGACGGGCTGGAGCGGCGCAGGCACATGCATGCTGTCCTGATCAAGAACCTGGCCCACGACCCCGGGCTGCCGGCCAGCGCGCAGGTCTCGACCGATTTCCTGCAGCTGGTTCGCTACGGCCTCCGGGCGGCGGACGATCCTGCGATCCTCGACAGCCTGAAGGCGGTTGATGCGCTGCTGAAAGTCGAGACGGATTCAGGCCCTGTCTGGCATCGCTACAACCAGGACGGCTATGGAGAGCACGACGACGGCAGCGCCTTCGACGGTACCGGATGTGGCCGCGGCTGGCCGCTGCTGACCGGCGAGCGTGGCCATTACGCACTGGCCGCGGGCGAGGACCCGCTGGTCTATCTTCAATATATGGCGGCGATGGGCAGCCCGCTCGGCCTGTTGCCGGAACAGGTGTGGGATTGCGATCCGATTCCCGCCAGGCATCTGGAACCGGGAAAACCCAGTGGCTCGGCCATGCCGCTGGTGTGGGCGCACAGTGAGTTCATCAAGCTTTGCTATGGCAGGGCGGCGGGACATGCCGTCGACCGGCCGTCGGCGACATGGGCGCGCTATCAGGGCAGGCGTCCCCGGATCGACTACGGCCTGTGGGGACCCAACGCGCGTCCCTCGCATCTCAAGTCCGGCAAGATGCTGACCATCGCCCTGAAAGCCCCGGCGCTGGTGCATTGGGGGATCAATGGCTGGAAAAATATCCGCGATTCGGAGACGCATGACAGTGGACTGGGGCTGCACGTGGTCGATCTTCCGGTTGCCGCCCTGGCGGCGGGCGAGACGATCCAGTTCACGTTCCTCTGGCGCGACAGCAGCACTTGGGAAGGCCGGGACTACCAGGTTTCACTGATCTAACGCCCTTCCAGCCGCCAGGCGAGCAGCAACGCGCCGACGATCAGCAGGAGCGCCAGCCATTGCGGCAGCAGCTTCTGCTGCTCCAGCGCGGTGACGCGATAGGCGCCGTTGGCGTTGAGGCCGATCCAGTCCGTGCCGCTGGCGTTGTCGCCGGGATCGACGCGGCGGATCCGCGGCAGGCCGTCGGCCAGCCAGCGCACGCTGCCGCCGGTTGCTTCCGCATCAGGCTTCAGAACCGCGTCGGTGGCGCGCATGTCGGCCACTTCCTTGGGATTCAAGGGACCTGCTGCCGCCACGGTGGAAAGGATTCCATCGGTGGCGCGATAGAGGCCCAACTCGCCCGCCTTGGCCGTGGCGCGCCAGACGCCGGGTTCGGTTTTTTTCAGCACCAGCACCTGTTTTCTGCCCGACGGCATGGTCAGGCTCACGGGCGGCGTGGTCTTCGCCATGGTGTGGCGCGTGATCGCGATGTCGCCGCCCACGATGTCCGCGGTCAGGCTTTCGGCTTCCAGCTCGGGCTCCTTCATCAGCCAGTGCGCCAGCCGGCGCAGCAGCTCGGCCTGCGGCCCGCCCCCTTCGAAACCGCGCGCCCACAGCCAGGTCTGTTCGCTCATCAGTTCGGCGACACGGCCCTTGCCCACCTGGTCCAGCACCAGAAGCGGGCGGTTACCGGGCCCTGTCATCACCGTCTGGCCGGAAATCCTGTTGGCGCCGATGATGCGGAACCAGCGGCCCCAGGTCGGCGGATTGCCGTCCCGATTGCGGCCGGGCAGCTCGCTCGTCACCGGATGGGCCATTCCATCTTCGGTGACCATGGGCTTGAAGCCGCCGGTGATGACCTCGCCGGTGGGCTGGGCCGGCAGCACGGCGCTGAGCGGTGTGCGGTAGATGCTTTCCGGCCCGGCAAATTCCGGGCCCGATGAAATCAGCAGTGCCCCGCCATCCTCCACATAGGAGGCGATATTCTGGAAATAGGCGAGCGGCAGGATGCCCCGCTCGCTGTAGCGGTCGAACACGATCAGGTCGAACGACTTCAGCTTTTCGCTGAACAGTTCGCGGGTGGGAAAGGCGATCAGGGACAGTTCCGAGATCGGCGTGGCGTCCTGCTTGTCCGGCGGCCTGAGGATGGTGAAGTGCACCAGGTCGACGGACGGGTCGGCCTTCAGCAGGTTTCGCCATACCCGCTCGCCCGCATGCGGCTCGCCCGACACCAGAAGCACGCGCAACCGGTCGCGCACCCCCGAGATCGTGACCACGGCGCGATTGTTCTCCAGCGTCAGTTCGTTCGGCCCGGCGGCGGCGGAAATCTCCACCAGGTTTTCGCCCTCGTGGTTGACCGGCACCTCGATGGTCGCATCGCGGCCCACCGGCACCAGCCTTGTGCCGAAATACTTGCCGTCGATGCGCAGGGTCAACAGCGCCTGTCCGCTCTGGCCCGCGCTGCCCAGGTCTTCGACGCGAAGGCGCATCTGTGCCTGGTGTCCGACGATCGCGAAGCGCGCCGCGTTCAGCACCGTCAGTTTGCGGTCCTTTTCGCCCTTGGTGCCGGCAATCAGGACCTGCAGTGGCGCCTTGAAGGGCATGTTGCCGGGCGGCGGGGCATCATGCACCTCGCCGTCGGTAATCATGATCGCGCCGGCCAGCCGGCCCTGCGGCACGTCGGCGATGGCGGCATTCAGGGCGGCAAAGGCCTGGGTGCCATTGTTCTCGCCCGAGGGCGTGGTGGTCACGCTGGTTTCGCGCACCACCAGGCCCGGCTGCGCGGCAAGCTGTTCGCGGATCCTTGCCAGCGCCGCGGCTGCCTGGCCGGCGCGCTTGCCGACCTGCATGCTCTGGGAGCGGTCCATGACGATCACGGCCACATCGTCCAGGGGCGCATGCTGTTCCTTCACCAGCAGCGGACCCGACAGGGCAAAGAGCAGGACGGCAAAGGCCAGCGCACGCGCCCAGGCGGCGCGCGCCCGCACCAGAAAGCTGTAAACGATGATAGCCAGGGCAAGGCCCCCCAGCCCGGCAAGAAGCCAGAGCGGAATGACGGGCGCGAAGGCGACGTGCATCATCGCCGTGCTCCGCCCAGCAATCCGTTTTCGCGGCCCAGCCGCTCCAGCAGGGCAGGGGCATGGACCTGGTCGGTCTTGTAGTTGCCGGTCAGCGCATACATCACAAGGTTGATGCCGAAGCGGAAGGCCATCTCGCGCTGGGTCTCTCCGCCGGGCGAGGGCGTGGTGAGGAAGTGTCCGCTGCTGTCGATGGCCCAGGCCGCGGCCCAATCGTTGCCGCCGATGATGACGGGCGAGACGCCGTCGCCCCCCCGCGCCGGAGGCGCGACAAAATTGCCGCGGCCGGCTGGGGCGCCGTCCTTGGGCGCGGGGGGCAGTTTTTCCACCCACAGCCGCCCGCCGCTCCAACGGCCGGGAAAGTCGCGCAGAATGTAGAAGGTCTTGGTCAGGACATGGTCGGCGGGGATGGGCTCGAGCGGCGGCATGTCCAGCCCCGATGTCAGCCGGCGCAGTGTCTGTTCCCCGGGGGAATTGGGGCCCTGTACCGCGCCAAGTGTCAGGTCGCGCGTGTCGAAAAAGATGGTGCCGCCCTGGCGCATATAGTCGGCGAGCTTGGCCAGGGTGTCGGGCGACAGGTTCTTCTCGCGCGGGTCCATCGGCCAGTAAAGCAGGGGATAGAGGGACAGATCGTCTTTCTGCGGATCGACTCCCATGGGCTCCAGCGGTTCATAGGATGTGCGCGCGCGCAGGGCCAGGCTGAGGCCGGTCAGTCCCGCCGCGCTCATCGCGTCCACATCCGGCAAACCGGTCTTTACATAGGCCAGGCGCGTGTCCAGCGCCGCCTTCATCGCCATGGTGTCATCGGCATGCGATGGCGAGGGATGCAGCACCATCAGCAGCGCCAGCGCCGACCCGGCCAGGCGCAGCTTGCGAAGGCCAAAGCCGCGCAGCCCCAAAGCGATCACGCTGTCGGCCAGCAGCAGCAGCATCGCGGCCGCCAGCAGCCACGCCTCCAGGGGCCTGGCATGCTCGGCGCCATAGGGCTGCACGCCGGCGACGCCGAGAGGGGTCAGCTGGTCATGGGCGCGCACGATGTTGAGGGCGCTTTCCACTTCATGGGCGCCGTAGAGGCCGGGCGGATGCTGCGCCGACACGCGGGTGCGCGAAAATTCCCTGGCGCCGATGGGCATGGTGTCGGCCGATGGGGAAACCGTCTGGCCGAAGCCGTCGAGCGTCACGACGGGGGGCAGGCTTGCCAGCCCCGCAAGTTCGCGCGCGGGCGTGCCCGCCGACAGCGCCAGAAGGCGCTTGAGCATCTCCACATACAGCCCCGACAGCGGCAGGGACGACCAGCTCGGACTGGCGGTGACATGGAACAGCACAATCCAGCCCTGTCCGTCGGCACGCGCGGTTATCAGCGGCGTGCCGTCCGCCAGCCGCGCCCAGGCGTGGGTTTCCAGGTCGGCGGATGGCTCGGCCAGGATCTGGCGCGTCACCGTTACCTCCGGCGGAATCTCCAGCCCGTTGAAGGGCGACAGGCTGGGGAAGGGCGCCAGATGCTGGGGCGCGCTCCACGCCATGGCGCTGCCCAGATAGCGGCCGCCTACCCGCAGCGGCACCGGCACCAGCGCGTCCGAACCTTCGGTCATGCGCGGACCGGCAAAGCGGATCAACACGCCGCCATGGGCGACGAATTCCTTCACCTTGCCAAGGTCGCTTCCGGATATCTTGGCCACATCGGCCAGCACCAGCACCGAAATCTTCCGGGCCAGCAGAGCCGAGATGTTGCCTTTGGAAATTCCGGCATAAGGCGACAGCGCCCGCTCCAGATAATAGACGTCCGACAGCAGCGGCTGCTCCTCGCTGTTTCCGCCTTCCGAGACGATGCCCACGCTGCGCTGGGCCGCGCCTTTATCCAGCAGTTGCACTGCGCCGGCGCTTTCCTCGGCCGGAATGGCCAGGCGGACCGTCTCGTTGCGCACTTCCATGGGCAGGGCAATGTGGCCGCTGGCGCGGGTGGCACCTGCCGCGAAATGGATCTTGGTGGCCGCCAGGGTCTCGCCGCGCGCGCCGATGGCGGCGGCCTCGACGTCCTGCGGCGCACCGGTGCGGGCGCGGATGGCGGTCAGGGCAAAGCCCGACGCGTCGCGCGTTACCGGCGCCAGCGCCACCGGCAGATGTGCCGGGGCGAAAACGCTGGCGGTGCCGTAACGCCCCAGCGCCTTGGCCAGGGTCCGGCTATCCTGGTCGTCGATGCCGTCGCTCAGCCAGTAAAGCGCCGGGCTGGCGTCGAAGCGCAGCAACCCAAGCGCCCTGGCCGCGCGCGCCCTGTCCCCGGGCCACGGCATGGGCTTCAGTTCACGCGCCAGCCTTTCGGCCTCGCCCTGGTTGAGCAGGCCTGTTGGCGCGGGCCCGGCAGTGGGGATCAGCGCCACCGGACGGCCCGCCGCGCCATGAAGCAGGTCCGCGATCAGGTTCTGGCGCGCCTCCCAGTCCTTGGCCGCAGTCCAGCCATTGTCCACCACCAGCACCAGCGGGCCAGGCTGGGTCAGTTGCGGCGGGTGGCCCAGCAGGGGGTCGGCCAGTGCCACGATCAAAAGCGCCGCCGCCATGATCCTCAGCAGCAGCAGCCACCACGGCGTTGCGGCAGGGGTCTGTTCCTCGTCCTTCAGGTCGCGCAGCAGCCGGAAAGGCGGAAACAGCGTACGGCGCGGCAGAGGCGGCGTGACCTTCAGCAGCCACCACAGCACCGGCAGGGCCAGAAGACCCAGCAGGATGAAAGGCGCTCCAAAGCTTATCGGCAGGCCATACAGCATCGCGTCAGCCGCCGCCGATGGCGGCGTGAAGCGCGATCAGCGCACTCTGCGGCGCATGGTCGGTGCGATGGACGGTTGCGGACCAGCCCAGTTTCATGGCGGTGGCGGCGATCTGTTCGCCATGGGCGGCAAAGCGGGCGCGATATCGTTCGCGCACACGCTCGGCGCGGCCGAAGATTTCGTCCTCGTCACCGCGCGGGGATTCAAAACGCGTGCGGCCGGTATAGGGAAAGTCCTCCTCCGCCGGGTCCACGACCCGGACCAGATGGCCGGCGACGCCCTCACGCGCCAGCCTGCCGACGGTTTCCAGAACGCCCGGTTCGAGGAAATCGCTGAACCAGACCAGTTGGCTGCCGCGCGCCAGCGGCAGGCGCGGCGGCAGCGCCCCGCTCGCGGGGGTGAACAGCGCCCGGCCGATGCGCGTCAATGCCAGGCGCGAGGCGGCGGGCCCGCCCTCCATGCCCAGAAGGCCCACCCTTTCGCCGCCGCGAACCAGAAGCGAAGCCAGCGCCAGAACCAGAAGGTCGGAGCGTCCGCGCTTTGAGACCGCGCCCGAGCGGAAGCTCATGCCGGCCGAAGCGTCGCGCCAGAACCAGACGGTCTGCGCCGCCTCCCATTCGCGCTCGCGCACGAAGATGTGGCTGGAGCGCGCCGACTGGCGCCAGTCGATCGCCGCGGCGCTGTCGTGGGATGCATAGCGGCGGAATTGCCAGAAGGTCTCGCCCATGCCCGCGCGGCGCCGTCCATGTACGCCAAGGCTGACAGACGCGGCCAGATGATCGGCCTCGACCATCAGCGGAGGCAGGCCGGCGGAAAGGCCATCGGCTTCGTGTTGAAGCGCGGAGAAACTCAATTCGCCAAGATCCCGGTAAGAAGATGAGCCCTAGAAAAGGTCATTGCACAGCCGCGCAATCACGCCGGCCGTGGTCTGGCCTTCGGCGCGGGCGGAGAAATTCAGCGCCATGCGATGGCGCAGCACCGGCTGGGCCAGCGCCACCACGTCGTCGGTCGAGGGCGCAAAGCGGCCCTCCAGCAGCGCGCGGGCACGTACCGCCAGCATCAGCGCCTGGCTGGCGCGCGGGCCGGGGCCCCAGGCGATCGTTTCGCTGACGGAGTTCTTGGCCGCGCCGCCATCCGGGCGCGCGGCGCGCACCAGCGACAGGATGGCCTCCACCACCTTTTCGCCCACCGGAATGCGGCGCACCAGGGACTGGGCGGCGATAAGATCGTCGGGCACGCAGACGCGCTCGGGCGGCCGTTCCACGCCGATGGTGGTGGCCAGCAGCATGCGCCGCTCGGCCTCCAGATCGGGATAGCCGACATCGATCTGCAACAGGAATCGGTCGAGCTGGGCTTCGGGCAGGGGATAGGTGCCTTCCTGCTCCAGCGGGTTCTGGGTGGCCAGCACATGGAACAGGCGCGGCAGGTCGTGGCGCGCGCCTGCCACCGTCACATGCTTTTCCTGCATGGCCTGCAGCAGCGCCGACTGGGTGCGCGGCGATGCGCGGTTGATCTCGTCGGCCATAAGCAGTTGGGTGAAAACCGGCCCCCTGACGAAGCGGAAGGCGCGCTCCCCGCTCATGGATTCCTCCATCACCTCGGTGCCGGTGATGTCGGCGGGCATCAGATCGGGCGTGAACTGCACGCGCTTGGCATCCAGTCCCAGCACGGTGCCCAGCGTTTCCACCAGCTTTGTCTTGGCCAGGCCCGGCACGCCGATCAGAAGCCCATGGCCGCCCGACAGAAGCGTGATCAGCGTCTGCTCGATCACATCGTCCTGGCCGAAGATCACCGCGGTCAGTGCCGCGCGCGCCCGCCCGAAGGTATCGGCCGCAGCCGCAAGGCGTTCCTGCGCGCCGGTGTCCGCGCTGTCCTCGAATTCGATGGCGTTCATCTGGTTCCTGGCTTGCTGGCAGGGCTGGATATGTTGCACCGTCTCTTTGAGGCGGCGCAACCCCGGTGGCCCGGAATGTCTTTGAATTTCAGCATAATCGCCGGGATTATGGCGCGATGACGGCAAGCTTTCGGCCGCGCTTCGCCCCCTCCGGTCCCGGGTGTATTCCGATACGATGACCGTGCCCGAAAGCGAGGTTTTGCTGGCGGCCCTGCGCGCCCGCCTGCCGCAGGTTCCCACCGGCCTTGCCGAGCATGAGGACTATGATTTCGATCCCGCCGCCGCGGCCGTGCGGGCGGCGGTGTTGTTGCCGCTGGTTCCTGGCCGCGAGCCGTCGCTGCTGCTGACCCGCCGTACCGAACAACTGGCGCGCCATTCCGGCCAGGTGAGCTTTCCGGGCGGCCGCGCCGAGCCGGCGGATCTTTCACCGATCGAGACGGCGCTGCGCGAGACGATGGAGGAGACCGGAATCGCCCCGGGCTTTGTCACGGTCGCCGGCTATCTGGATCGCTATCTCACCGGCTCGGGGTTTGACATCCAGCCCGTGGTGGGCGTCCTGGCCGAAGGCTTCGCGCTGACACCGGACGCCCGTGAGGTGGCGGAGATATTCCAGGTGCCGCTGTCCTTCCTGATGGATCCCGCCAACCGGCGTCGCGAGACGAGAATGTGGCAGGGCCGCCGCCGCAGCTTCTATGCCTATCAATGGGGCGGCCATGAGATATGGGGCGCGACCGCCGCCATCATCGTGCGCCTGGCTGACCACATCGGTGCTATAAGCGCGCCATGAAATCTTGCGGGGTGCAGCGGTCGGCCAGGAATTCCGGGGGGGGCGGAAGGCGCCCGCGGCCCTTAGCGCCCGGCAGGACAGCGCCCGGCAAGAGGGCGGCATGAGGATCGACCCCACCCTTCATCCCTGGATGACGGCGCCGGAAACCGTCCAGGTGATGACGGCGCTGGGCGATGGGCGTTTCGTGGGCGGCGCCGTGCGCAACGCCATGCTTGGCACGATGGTCGCCGATGTCGACATCGCGGTACCCATGCGCCCCGAAGAGGTGCTGGCGCGGCTGAAGTCGCATGACATAAGGGCGATACCCACCGGCCTCGAACATGGCACGGTGACCGCGCTGGTGGGCGGCAAACTGTTCGAGATAACCTCGCTGCGCAAGGATGTGGAGACGGACGGACGTCACGCCGTGATCGCCTTCACCGAGGACTGGGCCGAGGATGCGGCGCGGCGCGACTTCACCATCAACGCGATGTATGCCGCGCCGGACGGCGAGATCTTCGACTATGCCACCGGTATCGAGGACCTGATTGCGGGCCGCGTGCGCTTCATGGGCGACGCGAAAACCCGGATCGCCGAGGATTATCTGCGCATCCTGCGCCTGTTTCGATTTCACGCCTGGTACGGCAAGGGCGAGATCGACGCCGATGCGCTGCGCGCCGCCGCCGAAGCCAGGGACGGTCTGCGCACCCTTTCGGGCGAACGCGTGGCCAAGGAATTGTCCCGCCTGCTGGAAGCAGCCAATCCGGCGCCGGTCCTGCGGGTCATGGCGGCCACGGGCATTCTGCCGGTATTGCTGCCCGGCGCGCTGCAGTTGCCGCGCCTGGAACGGCTGGCAGAGATCGACGCCGGCAATTCCCGCGCCCCCGACGCCCTCCTGCGGCTGGCGGCCTTGCTGCCCGACGACGCGCAGGTGGCCAGCCGGGTGGCCGATGCCTTGCGCCTCTCCAATGTCGAGCGCGCGCGACTGCAGGCGGCGCTCGGCGGCGAGCCCCCGATCGTCTCCCGGCTCTCTGCGAGGGAGGCGCGGAGGCTGCTTTACCGGATCGGGCCGGCGCGCCTGCGCGACCGGGTGATGCTGCAATGGGCGGCCGCGCCGCGCGGCGCGAACGCCATTCAGTGGCGCATGCTGCTCACCATGGCCGAGAACTGGCAGGCGCCGCACTTTCCACTCACCGGCCGCGATGTGATGGCGGCGGGGGTGCCGGAGGGGCCCGAGGTTGGCAAGCTCCTGTCGGCGCTGGAAGACTGGTGGGTGGATGGTGACTTTGCCGCGGACGAGGGGGCGCTGCGCGAACGGCTGGCGGCAATGATCGCGGGCCGCGCATGAAGCTTGTCGTGCTGGATAGCCTGTCGCTGCCCGGTGATCCGGTCAAGCCGAACGAAGACGCCTTCGGCCATGACGATCACGCCGCGCTGGTGATGGATGGCGCCACCATGCTGGGTGACGGGCTGATGCCCGGGCCCAGCGATGCGGCCTGGATCGCGCAGTTCGGC
>DASTRG010000336.1:0-2810 GCA_035761325.1 Rhizomicrobium sp.
GAACCTGGGCCTCGGTGAATTCCGGACCGCCCGGCTCGCCCAAGGCGTGGAAGGCCAGATGGTCGACCGCGTGGCAGGCGGCGCAGACTTCCTTGTAGACCTGATAGCCGCGCTGCAGGGCGCCGCGGTCATAAGTCCCGAACGGGCCTTCGAAGTCGAACTCGACATGCTTTGGGTGCAGGCGCTTGGTGTCGATGGCCTCTGCCGCGAAGGCGGAAACCGTCGTCAGGAGCCCGAAGGCGATGCCGAGCGAAAGATGGGTCAGACGCATGTTTGTTCTCACTCGGCGGGGGCAGCGGCGGTATCGCCGAGCACGGATTGCGAGATGGATGCAGGAAGCTTCTTGGGCGTCTCGATCAGGCCGACGATCGGCAGGATCAGCCAGAAGAAGGCGTAATAGTAGAGCGAGGCGATACGGGCCACCCACACCAGCGGGATGCCGAAGCGCGCGGCGTCCACGCTCTGGGCGCCGCAATAGCCGAGCAGCACGCAGGCCACCACGAACGCCCAGAAGAACTGCTTCATCAGGGGACGGTAGCGGCAGGAGCGCACCCGGCTGGTGTCCAGCCAGGGCAGGAAGACCAGCGTCACGATGGCGCCGCCCATCACGATCACGCCGAGCAGCTTGTTCGGGATCGAACGCAGCATGGCGTAGAAGGGCAGCAGGTACCATTCCGGCACGATATCCGGCGGCGTCACCAGCGGATTGGCAGGCTGATAATTATCCGGATTGCCGAAGAAGTCCGGGGCATAGAAGACAAAGCCCGCGAACAGGATGACAAACAGGGTCAGGTAGAAGGCGTCCTTCACCGTGTAGTAGGGATGAAAGGGCACGGTATCCTGCGGGCTCTTCACGTCGATGCCCAGAGGATTGTTGTTGCCGGGCACGTGCAGCGCCCAGATGTGCAGCACCACCACGCCCGCGATGATGAAGGGCAATAGATAGTGCAGCGAGAAGAAGCGGTTGAGGGTGGCGTCGCCGACCGCGAAGTCGCCCCACAGCCAGGTGGCGATATGGCCGCCCACCACCGGAATGGCGCTGAACAGATTGGTGATCACGGTAGCGCCCCAGAAGGACATCTGGCCCCAGGGCAGCACATAGCCGAAGAAGGCCGTGGCCATCATCAGCAGATAGATGAGCACGCCGATGATCCAGATCAGCTCGCGCGGGTTCTTGTAGGAGCCGTAGTAGAGGCCGCGGAACATGTGGATGTAGACGGCCAGGAAGAACATGGACGCGCCGTTGGCATGCATGTAGCGGATCAGCCAGCCGTAGTTGACGTCGCGCATGATGGCTTCGACGCTGTCGAAGGCCAGGTTCGCGTTGGCCACATAATGCATGGCCAGCACGATGCCGGTGACGATCTGGATGCCCAGGCAAAAGGCCAGGATGCCGCCAAAGGTGTACCAGATGTTGAGGTTGCGGGGCGTCGGGAAGGTATGCACCGTATCGTGCAGCAGGCGCGGCAGCGGCAGGCGCTGGTCGATCCACTTCTCGAAGCCGGAATTGGGATTGTAGGTCGAAGGGCCAGACATATGTGTTCTCCTCAACCGACCTTGAGCTTGGTGTCAGACACGAAGGTATAGGGCGGCACGTCCAGATTGCGCGGCGCCGGACCTTTGCGGATGCGGCCGGCGGTGTCGTACTGCGAGCCGTGGCAGTGGCAGAGCCAGCCGCCATAGTCGCCTTCCGGCATCTGGGGGGTCGACACGGTGGGGGTGCAACCCAGATGGGTGCACACCCCGATCAGCACCAGCCATTCCGGCTTGGTGGCGCGGTTTTCATCGGTGGCCGGTGCGGTGGAGGGCAGGTTGGCATTCTCTGCCAGGGGGTCGGGCAGGCTGCTTACGTCCACAGCCTTGGACTCGGCGATCTCCTTGGGCGTGCGGCGGCGCACGAACAACGGATGGCCGCGCCATTTATAGACCACCTGCTGTCCCGGCTGGATGGTGGAGATGTCGACCTCGATCGAGGCCAGCGCCAGGGCCGCCGACGACGGATTCATCTGGTCGATGAAGGGCCAGGCGGCGGCGGCAACGCCTACGCCGGCCATGGCGCCCGACGCCACATAGAGAAAGTCGCGTCGCGTGCCCGCGTCACTGCTCGTTGCTGCCACTGGTTCACCCTTAGAATTCTTGGTCGGATTACCGGCCGATAACCGATAGGAAGGTCCGAACTATTGCCACAAACAAACGCGGAGGGGTAATGACGCGGTGACGCGCCGGCCCCGCTTTGCCTCGGTGCGCCAGTCCGTTTTCGCGCGGTAAAATAGAGAGTCGATTTTCGAGGGTCTTGCGGCACGATGACGCAGAAAATGCCTTTTCCGCCCGTATCTTGCGCCCAAACGCCGCCGTGCCATGCGCCTGGCCCTGTATGAGCCCGATATTCCCCAGAATGCAGGCGCCCTGATGCGGCTGGGCGCCTGCCTTGGCGTGGGAATCGACCTGATCGAGCCTTGTGGATTTCTGCTGACCGACCGGGCCCTCAAACGTGTGGGCATGGATTATCGCCAGTTTGCGGACGTGCGCCGGCACGACTCCTGGGCCAGGTTCCGCGAGGACCCGCGGCGTGCCGGCAGGCTTGTTTTGCTGACCACGCGGGGCGAAATTCCCTATACCGCCTTCACCTTCGCCCAACAGGATGTGCTGCTTCTGGGCCGGGAAAGTGCCGGCGTACCGCAATCCGTCCATGAAAGCGTCGATGCCCGCCTGGTGATTCCGCTGAAGCGCGGCCTCAGGTCCTTGAATGTTGCCCAGGCCGCCGCGATGGTGCTGGGGGAGGCGCTTCGCCAGACCGGCCAGTTCCCGCC
>DASTRG010000337.1:0-4601 GCA_035761325.1 Rhizomicrobium sp.
TACGACACGATGCGCGCGGAAGGGCTTTATCCGCCGGGACTGGACTGGCGCAAAGCCTTCGACCTGCGCTTCGTCCGCGCCACCCTGCAGAAATATCAATGACCCTGCTGTCGTTGACGGCGGTCGCCAAACGCTTTGCCACCGTCCGCAAGGACGGCGGCACCCTGGCGCTTGCGGACCTCTCCTTCGATGTGGCCGAGGGTGAATTCGTCTCCCTGCTGGGACCGTCGGGCTGCGGCAAATCCACCGCGCTGCGCCTGATCGCGGGGCTTCTGCCGCCCGACAGCGGCACGGTCGACTGGCCTGAACGAAAGCCGGCCATCGGCTTTGTCTTCCAGGACGCCACGTTGATGCCCTGGGCCGACGCGCTCGCCAATGTCCGCCTGCCGCTGGACCTTCAGCATGTCCCGCGCGCGGAAGGCAAGGCGCGTGCCGCCGCGGCGCTGGCCCGCGTCGGCCTTTCGGGCTTCGAACACGCCTATCCGCGCGAGCTGTCGGGCGGCATGAAGATGCGCGTTTCCATCGCCCGCGCGCTGGTGACCGAGCCCAGCCTTCTGCTGCTGGACGAACCCTTCGCCGCGCTGGACGAACCCACACGCGCCGCGCTCAACGACGACCTGCTGCGCCTATGGCGCGAAGCGCGGGACACGCCCGGACAAAAGGACCTGACCGTGATTTTCGTCACCCACAGCGTTGGCGAAAGCGCCTATCTGTCCAGTCGGGTCCTGGTGATGGCGCCGCGCCCCGGCCACATCGCGGCCGACCTGGCCCTGCCGCCGGGCCCGCGCCAGCGCCTGTCGCCCGCCTTCCTCGACATCGAGCGCAGGATCGCCGCGGCCCTGCCGGCAAGCGCGACATGAGAAGATTGTTCGACATCGCCCTGCCGCTGATCGTGCTGGCCGCGATCCTGGGCTTCTGGGAATGGAAGGTGGCGCACGACGCCATCCCCCCTTATGTCCTGCCCGCGCCGTCCGCCATCGCCGGGGCGCTGATCGACAATTTTTCGTCCCTGATGGCGTCGCTGGCCACAACCCTGACCGTGACGCTGCTGGCATTCATCGCTGCCACGGCCGCGGCGCTGGCGCTCGCCATCCTGTTTTCGGAAAGCCGCACCGTGGAACGGGCCTTCCATCCCTATGCCGTCGTGCTGCAGGTCACGCCCGTCGTCGCCATCGCCCCCTTGATCCTGCTGTGGATCGGTTATGACCGCGTCACCCTGGCGGAGACGCTGATCGCCGCGCTTGTGGCTTTCTTTCCGGTCCTGTCCAACACCACGCTGGGGCTGCGTTCCGCCGACTTCAACCTGGTCGACCTGATGCGGCTCTACGGCGCGTCGCGGCTGCGGATTCTGTGGCGGGTTCGCCTGCCCACGGCGCTGCCTTACCTGCTGTCGGGCATGAAGACCGCGGGCGGCCTGTCGCTGATCGGCACGGTCGTGGCCGAGTTCGTCGCCGGCAGCGGCGCGGCCACCGGCCTTGCCTGGCGCATCGTCGAGGCAGGCAACCGGCTGGAGATCGCCACCATGTTCGCCGCGCTCACCCTGCTGGCGCTGACGGGCGTGGCGATCTTCGCCGTCCTGTCGCTGCTGGAATATCTGTTGCTGCGCCGCTGGCACGAAAGCGCCATCAGGACGTAAGGCGCCTTTTCTCCAGGACGGCGGGCGCCGTCTCGCGCAGCCGCGCCATTCCCACAAGCCCCACCAGCAGCGCCACCGACATGTACCAGGCCGGTGCGATGGGCGATCCCGTCACCGCGATCAGCCAGGTGACCACGAACTGGGCCGAGCCGCCGAACACGGAAATCGCCAGCGCATAGATGATGCCTACCGACCCGGCCCGCAGCGACGGCGGCAGGGTTTCGGTAAGACCCGCCAGGATGGCAGGCCCATAGAAGGCCACCAGACCCGCCATCGCCCCCGACACCGCCAGCAGCCCATAAATGTTGGGCCAGCGCGTCAGCGCCAGATAGAAGGGCACGCCCAGCGCCAGCAGCACCAGTGTGCCGCCGATCATCACCGGCCGCCTGCCGATCCGGTCGCTTGTCCATCCGCTGAGCAGCGCCCCCATCATACCGCACACGCCCGTGGCGGCGGTTCCCGCAAAGGCCAGCCGCGCCGGCATGCCCAGCGTGTGGATGGCGAAGACGCCGGTATAGTTCAGCACGTAGGTCGAGATGGTGTTGCTGGCCAGCATGGCGATGCCCATCAGGCCCAGGGTCAGTTGCGGCCGCGAAAGCCGCGCGGGCCTGGACCCGGACTCGACATGCAGCGTCTCGGGCAGGCGCCTGCGGATGGCCAGCGCGAACGGCACCACCGCCACGCCGACCGCCATGGCGATGCGCCAGCCCCAGTCGCCGAACTGGGCGGGGGTCAGCAGGTTGGCCAGGGTCAGGCCGACCAGGCCGGATGCCAGGTTGGCCGTGTACTGGGTGGCGTGCTGAAGCGCCACGTAGAGCCCGCGCCGGTGCGCCGGCGCCGCCTCCATCAGGAATGCGGTAACCGGCCCCACATCGCCGCCCAGCGCGAAGCCCTGCGCCAGCCTGAGCAGCACCACGATGATGGGCGCCGCCATGCCGATCTGGGCATAGCCCGGCGTGATCGCCAGCCCCAGCATCGAGGCCCCCATCAGGGAAAAGCAGAACAGCATCGCCGGCTTGCGGCCGATCCGGTCGCCCAGGGTCCCGATCAGCGCTCCGCCCAGCGGCCGGGTCAGGAAACCCACCCCAAAAGTCGCAAGCGTGGCCAGAAGGCTGAAGGTGGAATCGGTAGAGGGGAAAAACGCCTGCCCGATCTGGACGGCGAAAAAGCTGAAAGTCAGAAAATCGTAGAATTCCAGGGCATTACCGGCGATTACCGCCCCGATCTGCCCGATTGTCAGCGTTTTGCGCTGCGTCATCCTGCCCCCGCCGGGTGGTGCCCGCCGGCACTATGCCCGGTTCCGGCCGGGATATAATACATAAATATGCTGTGTTTCATCAAAAACTACAGAAATGTGTTGTTGAAGTCTTGATTTTCCACCCCAAGCATGGGACATGACCGCCGCCATGCCCGCGCCAACACTTCAGGTTCTGACCGCCAACCGCCTTCGCGACGGCGCCGTGCTGTATCGAAAGGGCGAGGGCTGGGTGTTGACCCTGGCCGAGGCCGACATTTACGCCGACAAGGCATCCGCCGACGCCGCGCTGGCGGCGGCCACCGCCGAGCTGGCGCGAAACCTGTTCGTGGCGCCCTATCTGTTCGAAGTCCGCCGGCAGGACGACCGCGTCGTACCGGTCAAGGAGCGCGAGATCATCCGCGCGGCCGGCCCCACGACTTATCTGTATACCGGCAAGCAGGCGGGCCAGTTTCCGCCGGATCCAGCCTTAGAGGGCCCGTTCCAGACGAGCGTTACCGATGCTTAATTCCACCGCCGTCCAGCCCAACATGTACCGCTATGACGAGTTCGACAGGAAATTCGTCTGCGAGCGGGTCGAACAATTCGCCTACCAGGTCGAGCGCCGCCTGAAGGGCGAACTGACGGAAGATCAGTTCAAGCCCCTGCGGCTGATGAACGGCCTTTATCTGCAACTTCACGCCTATATGCTGCGCATCGCCGTGCCCTACGGCACGCTGTCCTCCAGACAGCTGCGCAAGCTGGCGCATATCGCGCGCACCTACGACAAGAATTTCGGGCATTTCACCACCCGTACCAACATGCAGTTCAACTGGATCAGGCTGGTCGACGTGCCGGCGATCCAGCGCGAGCTGGCCAGCGTGGAGATGCATTGCATCCAGACCAGCGGCAACTGCGTGCGCAACACCACCGCCGACCAGTTCGCCGGCGCCACGGACGAAGAGATCGAGGATCCGCGCCCCCTGGCCGAGATCATTCGCCAATGGTCCAGCCTGCATCCCGAATTCGTCTTCCTGGCCCGCAAGTTCAAGATCGCGGTGGGCGCCTGCAAGAAAGACCGCGCCGCGATGCAGTGGCATGACATGGCGGTGCAGGTGGTGAAGAACCAGGAAGGCCGCATCGGCTATCTGGTGATGGCCGGCGGCGGCATGGGCCGCACGCCCTATATCGCCCATGTGATGAAGGAATTCGTGGAGCGCGAGGATATCCTCGCCTATCTGGAGGCGGTGCTGCGCGTCTACAACCAGGACAGCCGCCGCGACAACATCCACAAGCAGCGCATCAAGATCCTGATCAACACGATCGGTCCGGAGGAGATGCGCCGCCGGGTCGAGCGTGAATTCCAGGAACTGAAGAAGATGGGCACGCTGACGCTACCCAAGGCCGAACTGGACCGCATCGCCGCCTACTTCGCGCCGCCGGCTTTCGAGACCGGCCTGCCCGACACGATCCCCGATGCCGGCCCCGACTTCGCCAACTGGGTGAAGACCAACGTCAACCGGCACAAGGCGCCCGGCTATGCCATCGCCACCATCACCTTGAAGACGCCGGGCCAGGTGCCGGGAGACGCCACCGCCGAACAGATGGAAGCCATCGCCGACATCATGGACGAGTTCAGCGTCGGCGAGGTGCGCGTGACGCACGAACAGAACCTGGTCCTGCCGCATGTCCGCAAGAAGGACCTGCCCGCCATTCATGCCCGGCTGAAGG
>DASTRG010000338.1:0-4203 GCA_035761325.1 Rhizomicrobium sp.
TCAAACAGCATGCGGGCATTTTCGGGCGACAGGTGCACGCAACCCGCGCTTGCGCGCCGGCCCAGGCGGGCAATGTCGCGGCCGCTGGCGGCATGGATCGCCAGGCCCGTCAGCGATCCGCGCCTTTCCCAGTTGAAGAACATGGCATAGGGCATGGACTGGTCCCATGAGCGGGACATGTAGCTGCGATACATGCGATCGGGATCGAGTTCGTAATAGCCGGGCGGCGTGGCGGTGAAACTTCTGCGGCCGCGCGGCGAAATCTCGCGCTTTTCGCGGCCGGTCGATGCCGGCCAGTCGTGGAGCAGCGCCAACCTGCCGCCCGGCTGCTTGCGAAAGACATACATGCGCTGCGCCAGCGGGCCGCGCGCGGCCTTGCTGACATAGATGAACAGATCGAACGCGTTGAGCATTTCCGGCGTCAGGCTTTCCTTCAGCCGCGCCGCCACGGCGATGGCACGCGCCGTTGCCATTGTGCGCGCCATGGGGTCGGCGCCTGGCCCGCGGGCCGTCAGGGCGGGCGGCAGTGGCGGCGTGATCCCGTTTGTCAGGTCCGCCAGGATGGTGACGCGGGCCGACGCGGAATAGTTGGGGTCGGTGTACCGGTCGTCGGCGGGCGGCGCGATATCGATCGTGACGGCGGCCCCGGCCCGATCGGGACGGACGCCATAGGCCGCGGCCACGCAGACCAGGCCAGCCGAGGCCAGACATGACAGGACAAATACTCGCAGATCAGACATTGCGCCGGGAATTAAGGGTGCTGTGAAAACTATAGCGGCCGGATATTCGCCCGTCCCGACCGGGAACAAAACTTCTGTGATTAACTTTGAGGGTCGGCGAAGCGGTCGGTCTTGGCGAATCCGCGCGGGGCCAGCCGCCCCGCCTGAGCACGCGCGCCCTTCCAGTCCTTCAGTTCGGATGCGGTAAAGGTACGGCCATTGGCGTCTTTCAGCCCCGCCTTCCAATGGAAGGCGATCGCATCAGCCAGTTCGCTGTTGCTGTAGCGCTGCAGGTATACGCCCTGCCCGCGCGCCATTTCCGGCACTTCCGCGATCGGGAAGATCACGAGCTTGTGATTGCGGCCGATGACCGCGACATGGTCGCCATCGACGCCGTGGCAGGACGCCGCCTCCACGCCCGGCTTGACGTTCATCACCGCCTTGCCCTTGCGGGTCATGGCGATGGCGTCATCCTCGCTGGTGATGAAGCCGTGGCCGCTGGTGGCGGCGACCAGCAGCTTCCTGCCGGGCACATGCACGAACATGGTGACGATGTCGACTTCCGGCGGAAGGTCGATGAAGGTGCGGATCGCCTCGCCAAGTCCGCGTCCGCCCGGCAGCCTGGCCGCGTCGAGCGTGTAGAAGCGCCCGTCGGTCGCCAGCAGCATGATGCGGTCCGTCGTCTGGGCATGAAGCCAGAAGCGGGCCTTGTCGCCCTCGCGGTATTTGTCGTCCTTCGATTGCTCCTGATGGCCCTTCAACGCCCGCAGCCAGCCCTTTGCGGAGCACACAACGGTAATCGGTTCCTGCGGCACCGCGTTGGCGCGTTCCTCGACATGCTCTGCCAGCGCCGTCACCTCGGCCACCAGGGCGGCCTTGGCGATCTCGGTACGGCGGCGGCCGATCGGTGTCTTGAGACCGAATTTCGCGTCGATCTCGCCCAGTTCGGCGATCAGCCTGGCGGATTTGAGCTTTTCGGAGCCCAGCATGCGCGTCAGTTCCTTGTGCTCCTTGGTCAGGCCGGCATGCTCGCCGCGAATTTCCATCTCTTCCAGCTTGCGCAACGAACGCAGCCGCATGTTGAGGATGGCGTCGGCCTGGGTCTCGGTCAGCTTGAACGCCTTCATCAGGACGGGCTTGGGTTCGTCCTCGGTGCGGATGATCCTGATGACCTTGTCGAGGTTCAGATAGACGGCCAGATAGCCTTCCAGCACTTCGAGCCGGGCGGCGATCTTTTCCAGCCGGTGGCGGGAGCGGCGCTCCAGCACTTCGCGGCGATGGTCGATAAAAGCCTGCAGCGTTTCGCGCAGGCTCATCACGCGGGGCACAAGCCCCTTGTCCAGCACGTTCATGTTCAGCGGCACACGCACTTCCAGGTCGCTGCTGCGGAACAGCTGCTCCATCAGGATCTCGGGATCGACGGTGCGGCTTTTCGGCGTCAGGACGATGCGAATGTCCTCGGCGCTTTCGTCATGGATGTCGTCCAGCAATGGCAGCTTCTTCTGCTCCATCAACTCGGCGATCCGCTCGATCAGCCTGGACTTCTGCACCTGGTAGGGGATTTCGGTGATGACGATCTGCCAGGCGCCGCCCCTTCCGTTCTTCAGCTGGCTTTCTTCCTTTTCCCAGCGCGCGCGCAGGCGGAACGATCCGCGGCCGGTCTTATAGGCTTCGGCGATGGCGGCCGGATCCTCGACGACTATGCCGCCTGTGGGAAAATCCGGACCCTTCACATGCTTGAGCAGCGAGCGGTCCTGGAGATCGGGATTTTCGATCAGTGCGATGGTGGCGGCGATCAGTTCGCCAAGGTTGTGCGGTGGGATATTGGTCGCCATGCCCACCGCGATGCCGCTGGCGCCATTGGCCAGAAGATTGGGAAAGGCCGCCGGCAGCACCACCGGCTCGCGCGTCTCCCCGTCATAGGTCGTGCGGAAATCGACCGCGTCCTCGTCCAGGCCCTGCAGCAGGGCGGCGGCGGCGTCGGTCATGCGGCTTTCGGTGTAGCGCATGGCCGCGGCGTTGTCGCCGTCGACATTGCCGAAATTGCCCTGCCCGTCCACCAGCGGATAGCGGACCGAAAAATCCTGGGCCAGGCGCACCAGTGCGTCATAGATCGCCTGGTCGCCATGGGGATGGAACGAGCCCATCACATCGCCCACCACCTTGGCGGATTTCTTGAAGGCGGAGTCGGGATTGAGGCGCAACAGCTGCATGCCGAAAAGGATGCGCCGGTGCACGGGCTTGAGCCCGTCGCGGGCATCGGGCAGCGCGCGCTGGGTAATGGTGGACAGCGCATAGGCCAGATAGCGTTCGGCCAGCGCCTTGCTCAGGCGTTCGGGGCGGATTTCGTCGGGGAGGGCAACCATGTCCCGCTTCTATTACGATTCACGGTCACGGGTGAATGACAATCGCCTGCGCCAGAGCGTCCAGCCGGGTGCGGGCCAGCGGCATGTCCCTGCCGTGCGGGCGCAACACCCGTTCCAGCAGGAAATGGCCGGTCAGCTTCAATCCCGCGGCGGTCTCATCCGGCTCGGGAACCGCGCCGTTTTCGCCGATGAGGAATCGCGGAAGCCGGAACAGCCGCGCGGCATAGATCCCGGCCCCATCGCGCGACACCGCACGGCCCGAGCGCGGCGAAACATAGGCCAGATCGGCGGTGCCGCCGGTGGCGGCACATTCCGACAGGTCAAGCCCGAAGCCCAGCGCCTCCAGCAGCCCCGCTTCCCAGCGCACATAGAGCGGCAGCCAGTGGGCCGCGTCCTGCGACACCATCGCATCCAGCAGCACCACGCCCGCGTCATGCACGGGGGCGTGTGCCTCGCGCTCGGGCAGCGCGGCGCAGGAGACGGCGGTGAAGGCGTTGAGACCGGTCAGCCCCTCACGGCTTTCCATCAGATCGCCGGCGCGGGCCTGTGCCAGCTCGCAGGTGAAGCTGCCCAGATGTTCTTCCAGGCGCGCGCGCCAATGGACATGGACGGAATTGCCCGGCTGCAAGGTCGGCTTGACCCGGCGCGAGACACCGCCGCGCACCAATCCCAGATGGCGGCCATGCTCGCGGGTCAACAGTTCCAGTATCGCGCCGGTTTCGCCATGGGCGCGGGAAGACAGCACGATTGCCTGATCGGACCATTCCATGGATTTATTGGCCCCCCTTTGCCCGCCTCCGCGGGCAGGCATCTGCGATCCCTGCGAAAGGTCCGGTGGACCTTTCGTCAGCTGAACCGCGCGCGCCGCTATTCATTTGGAAAATCCAGCCCGATTTCCCTGTAATGCTCTGACTTTTCCGCCCAGTCCTCACGCACCTTCACGAACAGGAACAGGTGAACGCGCCGGCCGAGCAATTCCTCCAGCTCGGTGCGCGCCAGTTCACCGATCTTCTTGATGGTGGCGCCGCCCTTGCCCAGCACGATGGCCTTCTGCCCCTCACGCTGGACGTAAATCGTCTGGTCGATCTTCACCGAGCCGTCGCGGCGCTCTTCCCATT
>DASTRG010000339.1:0-8281 GCA_035761325.1 Rhizomicrobium sp.
TGCCGAACTCTATGCGCTCTGGATAGCAGGCTACCCACCCGTGAGCGAGAGAAACTTGAACTCAGGACGCGCTTAGATGCGCAGAAACGGATGAACGTCACATAATTACCACGGTGGTTCCTTTTGCGAATGCGAAGAGAATTGCCGCCGCAAGCCCCCCTCCCAACGCCAATAAAGTTCAACTTTCCGCCACTTCCGTCCGGGGGAGCTCCCGGTTGTGAGCATACGCAGCGTGAGAACTGCCAATATTATTAAGTGTGGGACGCCACGTGCGAGCCCGTGGGGTGTGCATCCGGCCAGCTTGCTGGCGGCTTGGCAAAGGCGTTTGCGCAGGCAATGGTTCGTATTGGAAAATCTCTCGAGAACAACAATGAAGAAGTGTTGCGCCCCTGCCGCCGCGGCCGCAGGTGGCATGGTCCTCTTGTCCTCGATTGCCTGTGCTCAAGAGGCGGCAGCGCCTCCCGCGGTTTACACCACTGATCAAGCAGCGGCCGGTGCCTCCGTCTATGCCCAATCCTGCGCGGTCTGCCATGGGCCGGCCCTAGAGGGCATCGCCGCACCCGCCCTGAAGGGCGATGCGTTTCATGAAATGGCGGCAGCTCAGTCGCTTACCGCGGACTCGCTTCTGACCGTCACCGCCCTGACGATGCCCCAATCCAACCCCGGTACGTTGACCCCAGAACAATACAACCAGGTGGTCGCTTACATCTTGCAGGAAAACGGTTATCCGGCCGGCAACACGCCACTGACTCCCGGCTTGGCACAACTGAAAGAGTTGCTTCTCAAGTAGTGAGTTATGCCGGCCAGGGACAACACGGCGGAAGGGGGGCACCAAGATATGAGAGAAACCGGCTGGCTCGCCCTCGCATTTTCTCTGGCGCTGTGCGGCAGCGCAGTAGGCCAAACGGCTGACAAAACAAAAATGCCGGCGGGAAGCGCGGGGGAAGCAGCAGGCACAGCCAAACCGGCCACCGCCGGAGCGACAGCCCAGACCTTCGGGCTCAATCCCGTGGCGCTGGGTCAGGTGGTCGCCAATCCCGGCTCCTTCCAGATGCAGCCGGTGACCCGGAACGTCGACATCACCGACGCAATGATGCGCAACGCCGACACTTCCGACGACTGGCTGCTGCATGGGCGCACTTATGACAATCAGCGTTTCTCGCACTTCACGCAGATCAACACGAAGAACGTCGGAAAACTTCGCCCCACCGCAATTATCCAGACGGGTATAACCAAGACGATGGAGGCAACCATCATCGAAGTGGATGGTGTTCTCTACATCGAAATGGGCGACAACAATGTCCAAGCCTATGACGCCATCACAGGCAAGGAGTTGTGGGCTTATTCGCCCAAGCTTGGCTATGCGAACCTCTGCTGCGGACAGCAGGCGCGGGGCGTGGCCGTCGCGTACGGCAAGGTGTTTGTCGCGCAACTGGATGGGCATGTGGTCGCGCTGGACGCGCGCACCGGCAAGCAGGTCTGGAAGACTGAACATGCCAACGCCCTGCCCATGCCGGCATACTTTTATTCCTTTACCATGGCGCCGCTGATCTATGACGGACAGGTGCTGGTGGGCAATGCGGGCGCCGAATGGCCGACGCGCGGCTTTCTGGAAGCGCTGGACGCCAACACGGGCAAGCTGGTGTGGCGTTTCTCCACCACCGCAGCGCCGGATCAGCCGGGCGGCGACACGTGGGGTGGCGACAGCTGGAAATACGGTGGCGGTTCGGTATGGAACACACCCGCTATTGACCTGAAGAACGGCCTGATCCTGTTCGCGACCGGCAACCCCAATCCCGATCTCGACGGCACCAGCCGCCCCGGCGACAATGCCTATACTGACTCCATCGTCGCCATCGACGCCAAAACCGGCAAACTGAAGTGGTGGTACCAGCAGGTCGCACACGACGTGTGGGACTATGACGCGGCAGCGCCGGTAGTGTTGTTCGACACCATCGACGAGCATGGCAACAAGGTTCCTGCCGCGGCCGAGGCCGGCAAGGTCGGCTATCTCTTCATCGTCAATCGCCTGACAGGCAAGCTGATCCGCAAATCGCCGCCCATCGTCGACATCGGCGAGAACTTCATGAAACCGGTGACGGAAAAGACGATGACGCTCTATCCGGCGAACAAGGGCGGGGCGATCTGGTCGCCACCTGCCTGGTCGCCGGAGACGCGCAACCTTTACACGATGGGCGTGAACGAGGCGCACGACTTCTTCCTCAACAAGCCTCTGCCGAATGTTTACAAGCCCGGCACGCCGATCGTCGGTCAGTATACCGGTGGCAATATGCCCACCAACCTGGACGTGTTCGCGCCCAACGGCACTTTCACCGCCATCAACACCGACACGGGCAAGATCACCTGGCAATACAAGTCGCCGCGGCCCATGTATGGCGGTGCCCTGGCCACGGCCGGCGGCATCGTTTTTGCCGGTGAGATGACAGGCGATTTCATCGCTTTCGACGCTAAGACCGGCGAGAAGATATGGACCTATCCGATGGGCGCGGGGGTCTGCACACCACCTATCACCTATGGCATCAAGGGCGTGCAATATGTCGCGGTCGGGGCGTCGGGTTGTCATGGCGGCGAAATCCTGATGCATAATGAGGGGCGTCCGATCTTTGGCGATGTCTTCGCCATTTTCGCCCTGCCTGACGACAAATGAGGGGGCAAATGGTGCGAAACCTGCTCATCGTTTCTCTTATTTTGGCGGCAGGCGTCGGTAGTGCCGCGGCGCAGGCTGCCGGCCCGTTCACGCAGACCCAGGCTGACGCGGGCCGCGAGGCGTTCCTGTCCAATTGCGCCACCTGCCACGGCAAGGTGCTGGACGGCAGCGGTGAGGCGCCGGCCCTCACCGGCAGCGCCTTTACTGGAAGCTGGGGCAGTCGCAATACCGATGGCCTGTTCAAGGTCATCAAGGCATCGATGCCGTTGGGTCATCCAGATACGCTGGGTGATGAGACATATGCCGCCATTGTCGCCTTCCTGCTTCATGCCAACGGCGCACAGCCGGGCGATGCCCAGCTGACGCCCGCCACCAGCGTGAAGATCGCAAGCGTCGCGGACGGCAGGATGCCCACCTCCCTTGCCCGGGCCCTCAGCGTCGCAAAGCCCAAGCCGCCGCCCGCGCGCCGCACGGCCCGCACTGTAAGACTGGGCATCACCGTTGCAGGGAAGGTTGCGCATTATACGCCGGTGACCGACGCCATGCTGTCCAGCCCGCCCGACGAGGACTGGTTGATGCATCTTCGCACCTATTCCGGCTGGAGCTACAGCCCGCTCACCCAGATCGACACGAAGAATGTCGAAAATCTGCAGCTCAAATGGGTCTGGGCGATGACCGAAGGCGGGCGCCAACAGATGAATCCGCTGGTGCATGACGGGGTGATGTTTGTCTCCAACAACCTGGACAACAAGGTCCAGGCGCTGGATGCCCGGACCGGCACGCTGATCTGGGAAAACCGCATCGGACCCGTGCTGGACAATGTCTCCAACGCCAACCGCACCATGGCGCTGTGGCAGAACCTTGTGATCTATCCGGCGACCGACGCAGCGCTCTATGCGCTGGACGCGCGCGACGGCCATGTCGTGTGGAAGACCCAGATCACCACGGTCGACAACAACAAGATCGGCGGGCTTATGGTGGTGCATGGGAAAATCCTGCTGGGCATCACCCGCTGTGACGGGAGGCCGAATAAGGAATACTGTTTCATCGGCGCCTATGACGCGGCGACCGGCAAGCCATTGTGGAAATTCAACACCATCGCGTTGACCGGCCAGCCGGGCGGAGACAGCTGGGGCGGCCAGCCCGATGCGATGCGGGCGGGCGGTGATGTGTGGGTCAGCGGCACCTACGATCCGGCGCTGGACACGACTTATTGGGGCACCGGCCAAGCCAAGCCGCACCTGCGCAGCGCGCGCGGCACCGGCGATGGCGCCACCGATTATACCAACTCGACCGTCGCGCTCGATCCGGATACCGGCAAGCTGAGATGGTGGCTCAACCATGCGCCGGGCGAGAGTCTGGACCTGGACGAGGTCTATGAGCGCACCATCACCCACAATAACGGCCGCACCGAGCTGATCACTGTCGGCAAGACCGGTATCATGTGGAAAATGGATGCGGTCACGGGCAAGTATCTGGACCACGCCGAGACCGTGTTCCAAAACGTTTACACCAGGATCGACCCGAAGACGGGCGTTCCCACCTATCGCGCCGACATCATCAACCAGAAACCAGGTGAAGCGCTTTTTTCCTGCCCGAGCGCCGAGGGTGGGCATGATTGGCCGTCGACCAGTTATGACCCGAAGAACGACTTGATCCTGGTGCCGCTCAGCCAGAGTTGCTTTCAATTCGGCGGCGCCAGCCAGATGCTTTATGAGATGCCTGGGACCGACGGCAACATGGGACGTCTGTCCGCCTATCGCGCTGCCGACTTCCGGCCGGCCTGGTCGTTCCAACAGCGCAGCCCCTTCCTGACCGGCGTGTTGTCGACCGCGGGCGGCATTTCGTTCATTGGCGATTATGACCGCACCTTCCGTGCCGTGGACACCCGGACCGGCGAGACGCTGTGGGAATCGCGCCTTGGCACCACCGTACAGGGCTATCCCGTCAGCTTCAGCGTCGACGGCCAGCAGTATATCGCGGTCACGACCGGCACCCAGGGCGGCAGTCCGGAGCAGAAGCCGCAGCTGATGCTGCGCGGCGAAGTGAACCGCCCCGAAAATGGCCAGGCAGTGTATGTTTTCGCGCTGCCCAGGCGGCATCATTGACAAGGACTTTGGTCCTCCGTTTATGTCGTGCGCGCCCCGGCAGGGCTTGAGGGGAATGCCAGCATGAAGCCGCTCTCTGTTCTGGATCTCACGCCCATCAAGCAGGGCGGAGATGTGGTCACAACTCTCCATGAATCCCTGAAACTGGCGCAGCATGTGGAAGCACTCGGCTACGCCCGCTACTGGGTGGTTGAGCATCACAACACGCCCAGCGTTGCATCCTCCGCGACCTCGATCGTCATGGCCTATATCGCCATGGGCACAAAGACGATCCGCGTGGGCGCCGGGGGTATCATGCTGCCCAATCATTCGCCCTTGGTGGTTGCCGAACAGTTCGGCACTCTCGCCGCCCTCTTTCCCGGCCGCATCGACCTGGGCCTTGGCCGAGGTATCAAGAGTGACGACGCGACCATGCGTGCGCTGCGCCGCGTGCCGGGCGACGAACAGCATTTTCCCGGCAATCTTGCGGAACTGATGCACTACCTGGATATCCCGGTAGCCGGATTGCCGGCGGCCCCCGTGCGCGCCATTCCCGGAGAAGGCAGCGCAGTCCCCGTCTGGATCCTGGGATCGAGCGTCGGCGGGGCGCAACTGGCCGCCAGTCTCGGCCTGCCCTTCGCCTACGCTTCGCATTTCGCGCCCGACGATGTCGGTAGGGCGCTCATGGTCTACCGCAGCCAGTTCGTACCGTCGATCCATCTGGCCAAGCCGCATGTGATGCTTTCGGTCAGCGTGGCGGCGGCCGACACGGATGAGGAGGGGCGATTCCTGCACTCCTCGGCGCAGCAGGCGACCATCGCGCCGCTGCCACCGCCCGTCGAGAATTACGAATCCGCCATCGACCCCAAGAGGCTGGCGTTGCTGCGGCACTTTTTTCGTTTTTCGCTGGTCGGCAGCCGGGAGACCGTGGCGAGGGGATTGGCCGCTTTCGTTTCGCTGTACAATCCGGATGAAATCATCGCCACCTCGCAGATATTCGATTCCGAGGCCCGCAGAAAAAGTTTTGATATCCTGAGCGAGGTCAACAGGGCGCTTTGAATCAACGGGCGCCACCCCGCGTCAACAGAGAGCAACATGGACAACACGATCAAGACCACGCTGGAAGGTATTTCCACCGCCACCCTCACCACCGTCCTCCTCAGGAAGGGCCTGCGCAATGTATGGATCCGGGGTGCGTTCCCCAGGCAGCACGGCCAGGCAAGGGTGGTGGGTCCGGCCTTCACGCTGCGCTTCGTTCCCGCGCGCGAAGACCTGGCGACACCGGCCAGTTGGGGCTCGCCCATTTCCACCCGCGCCGCGATCGAAGCCATGGCCGAAGGCGACATCGCCGTAGCGGGGGCCATGGGCGTGACCGATGCCGGCATCTTCGGCGACATTTTGTGCGCGCGCATGGCCGTGCGGAAGGTGGGCGCGCTGATCACCGACGGGGTGATGCGCGACATGGACGGCGTGCTGGCGACCGGCCTGCCCGTATGGTGTGCGGGCGCGGCGGCGCCCGCTTCCGTTGCGGGATTGACCTTCGTGAACTGGAACGAGCCGGTAGGCTGCGGCGGCGTTGCTGTCTTCCCCGGCGACATAATTTCGGCGGACGGCGACGGCGCCGTGGTGATACCCAAGGCGATGCTGGCCGAAGTGGCCGAGCAGGCGGTGGAACAGGAACGCCATGAGGGCTGGGTGATCGAGGAAGTCCGCAAAGGTGTTCCCCTGCCCGGCCTTTACCCCGCCAATGCCGAGAACAGGGCGCGCTATGAAGCGTGGCGTAAGAACCAGGACAAATAGATCACGGGTGGCCGAATGACCGATCTTTTCCACCTGCCCAGCGCGCTGCGCCGCGATCCGGTGGTCGAGGCCTGGTTCACCGGCGACGATCCCCTCAGGCTGCGGGCGCGGCGCTGGTTCGACCGGATGCGCGCGTGCGGCGACGATGTCCGCGAGATCCTGCATGACGGCTTTCCCACCGCCTGCGCCGGAGATGCCGCCTTCGCCTATGTCGCCGCTTTCAGAGCGCATGTGAATGTCGGCTTTTTCCATGGCGCGGCCCTGGCCGACCCAGCCCGGCTGCTGCAGGGCACCGGCAAGCGGATGCGGCACGTCAAGCTGCATGGCGAAGCCGGTGTGGATGAGGCGGCGTTGGACGCGCTGATCGCGGCCGCATACCGCGATGTGCGCGCGCGCCTTGCGCGTGCGGGGATTGGCGGCGGATAAATTCCGCCTTGCGCAATTTAATTGTCCGAATTCTTTTTTTACCCCCTCCCCCCTCCTCCCGGCGGCGCAGGCCAGGCCCCGCGCGGCTTTTGCGCCGCATACGCGCCGGCCTATCCACAAAAGCGGTCGGGCAGACGCCCCCGCCGGCGGGGGGATAAAGGGTGGACAAGGCGGACACGCATTTGGAAAGAGACACGAACAACTCCCGACATCGCAGCCAGCGTAACCCGGCGCGAGGGAGAGGAGGACAAGTTGTAATGTTGCGGCCGGAGCGCGCGATCAGGCGATGGCGGCCCGGGCCGCCGCATGCGGATCGTCGCGCACGCGCCGGTCATAGCTGTCCGCCAGGGCTTCAAGCGCCGCACGGCAATCGCCGGCGTAAGACGGGCCGTGCATCAGCGCCAGCGTACCGGGATTCAGGCCCGCCAGCCCGCGAATGGTCCGGCCCATGCCGGGGTTCAGGCTGGAATAGTGGAACATGTCTTCGGCCGCGATGGCCGGCCCCACGATATCGGAATGGGTCAAGGCGCGATCGTCGCCAAGCTGGGTGAACAGATCGCCGCACAGCAGCGTGCCGGTTCCTTCCTCGTAGAGAAGGCCGGCTTCCCATCCATGCGGAACATGGGGCGTGTCGAGGTAACGCACGCGCCTGCCCTTGCCCAGCTCGATCATCTCGCCGTCTTTAAGAACGCGAGGGGCGCGATCGGCCATGTCGTTCAGCGACACGTCGCAGGCCGTCTGTCCATGGGCAACCACGGCCCGCGGCGCGATAGCCAGCCAGTCATTCATGGCGCCGCATTCGTCCGCCTCGTAATGACCGAAGGTGATCCAGCGCAGCTGCTCCGGCGCCATCAGCCTGCCGACGGCTTCGCGCACCAGCGGAAACATCCGCCGGGGGCCGGTGTGAAACAGCAGGGGTTCGTCCGCCAGGATGAGAAACTGGTTGAAGGTGAATCCCGCCGGGGGTGCGATTTCCGGAACATGGGTAGAAAGGCGGAAGATGCCCTGGGCGATTTCATCGACTTTGGTCTGCATGACATCCCCTGTCTCGCGGAGCGTCCGGCGCCCCGGCAATGTACAGAGCCCGGCGGCGCGCCGCTAGCCGGCTGTAAGCCCGCGCAGGCGCCGCCAGCTGCGTTCGATATGCCCGCGCATCGCGCCTTCGGCGGCGTCGCCATCATGCGCCAGGATGGCGTCCAGCACCCGGGCATGTTCGGCCACCGCTTCGGCGGCAAGCTGGCTGCCGAAACTGGAACGGAAGATGTGAACATGAATGTGCAACCGCGCCAGCGAATCCGCG
>DASTRG010000340.1:0-24221 GCA_035761325.1 Rhizomicrobium sp.
CGCACCTCCGCATCATTGGAGGCTTTGGCGATTTTCATCATCGCATTGATCGAGCCCATCCTGTGGGTCGAGGACTGGCGTTTGCCGGTGCGCATGTCGCGAACCTGCTCCACGATATAGTCGGCCGGAAGACCCGCCAGCGTCGCATTCTCCGGCCGGCCGTGGCCGTTGGGCAGATGGCAATAGCCGCAGGCCATCACATCGGGCTTGCGGCCATTGCCGACGATGCCGGGCATGGGCGGGTGATCGCCCGGATACCAGTCGGGCGGGGCGAAGCCGTTGTTCACCTGGGCCAGGGTGAACACTTTTTTCGAACCCGGCAGCCGCGCCTTCTGGTTGGGATCGGGCTTGGGCCATTTGTGGGTGGACACCGGATAGGCCCAGGCGGGAAGCCCCGGCTCGGTGGCGCTTTTCTGCGCCAGGGCCGGGCCGGCAATGAGCGCGGCGCCTGCAGCGGCCGCCAGGATTGCAACCCCGATACCTGCGACAAACCGCGAACAGTGCATGCGTTTCCCCCTCGTTCCCGTTGGCGCGAGTGGCGCACGAACGGGCGCGCAAGGCAAGCCTCTTGCCGCCCTTCAGCCGTGTCCCGCCGCGATCAGAGCCACCCCTGCCATGATGAGTGCACCGCCCACGGCCTTCTGGACAAGGTTGCGCGCTGACAGGCTCTCGCGTCCAAGGCGCGGGGCAATGAGGGTCAGAAGGATGCCGAACAGAAAGACGAAGAAGGTCGCACTGGCGGAAATCGCCGACACCACGCCGACCGGCGCCAGCAGCGAGGCGTAGCGCACGCCCAGGCCGCCGCCCAGATTGATCAGTTCGTTGGCGGCGTTGACGCCGACCACCGCGCCCGGATTGCGCCGGAACAGCCGCACAAACTGGCTGCGGTAGCCGGGCATCGCCAGGATGGCGGCCCCGAACAGGCCCTCGCCGACAAAAGTCCAGAAGGTGGTGCCCCAGAATTCGTCATGCACGGCGAAAAACTTGAACACCACGCTGGACAGCGCCAGCACCAGCGTGGCCGCCAGCATCAGGGCCACAAGGCGCAGCTTGAATCCGCGCAGCCGGAAGGAATGATCCAGCGACAGGCCGATGGCGCCCGTCACGATCAGCCCCGCCCCGCCCAGCTGCGACAGGCTGGGCACCTCATGCAGGATCAGCAGTCCCAGCGCGAAGGTGAACAGCGTGCTGGCCTGGAACAGGGGCGCGACCACGCTGGCTTCCTCGCGCTGGATGGCGCGCAGATAGAACAGCATCGCGCCCATGTAGAGGATGCCCGACAGTGTCATCACGCCGATGGCTGTCGCCGACAGCGCCATTACTTGCGGATCGAATGCCCAGATCACCGGCAGCGCCGCGACGCCGATGAAGGCCGTGAACACCATCAGCACGGCGGTGTCGCTGTCGCGGAAATATTTGTCGACCAGAAACTTGTCGATATGGGTCGAAACCGCCCACAGCACCGGACCGGAAAGGGCGAAGACGAGCCACATGGCCTCGCCCTCTCCCGCTACAGCGCGGTCACCTGGGGCGGTGACGGCGGGGTGCTGCCCAGCGGGTTGCGCAGCGGCAGCAGGAACGCATCGGCCTCCAGCTCGAATACGTCACCCGCAAGCGTCTTCAACCCGGCGCTGAACGAAAGGGTCGCGGTGCCGAAGAAATGCACATGCACGTCGCCCGGCCGGCGGAACCCTTCATACTTGAAGTGGTGCTGTTCCAGATTGGCGATGGTGTGGCTCATATTGTCTTCGCCCGACAGGAAGGGCTGGTCGAACACGATCTGGTTGCCGCGGCGCACGCGCGAGCGGCCGATGACCTTGGCGGGCAATTCGCCGGTCAGCAGCTCGGGCCCGAACGAGCAGGGCCTGAGCTTGGAATGGGCCAGCCACAGATAGTTGAATTTCTCGGTGACATGATCGGAAAATTCGTTGCCCAGCGCAAAGCCCAATCGGCGCGGTTGTCCATCGGGACCGATGACATAAAGTCCGGCGATCTCCGGCTCCTCGCCCCCGTCCTGGGCGAAGGACGGCGAAGGCAGCGGCGCCTCGGGCGCCACCACCGATGAACCGTCGCACTTGTAGAACCATTCCGGCTGCACGCCTTCTTCGCCGGGCGCGGGCTTGCCGCCCTCCAGTCCCAGCTTGAACATGCGCATCGAGTCGGTCAGCTCGTCGCCGCCGGACAGTTTCTTGTGCATGGCGTTGCGTCCCTCGGCCGAGCCCAGATGGGTCAGCCCCGTGCCGGTGACGATCAGGTGGGCGGGATCGGACGGATGATCCAGCGGCGCCAGCACCCGGCCTTCCGCCAGGGCGGCACGGATGTCCACCGTCTCGCCCAGCCCCATGGCAGCTACCGCGGCGGCCAGGCTGACATTGCGGGCGATGGCGTTCTGGGCCAGGGCATAGGTGCTGGATATGCCCTCAACCACCTGGCCGTTCGTGTCATTGCCCAGCGCGGCGACCTGGCGGGCCCCGTCCTTCGTCCGAAATTGCACCAACCGCAGCACCATGGACCGTCCTCCGCTCAACAAGCGCGCCTTTTTGGCGCCAAGCGAAAGCGAACGCAAATGGCTTGTGGTGCGTTATCGGGCAAGTGGCGCGTCTGCCCGTCCATTTGCAGAAATTCGATGATAGCTCTCCGTTTCCGGCCTTTATTCTGGATTGCCGGACTGTTTTTCCTGGCCATCCTGCTGCACGGCGGCCATGCCTTTGCGGCGAGCCCGGCCGCCGGCAATGGCGTCAGCGGCAGCGGCCGGGCCGAGGCTCTGCTGGTCGCCCAGCTGGTCCTCCTGATGCTGGTGGGCCGCCTCCTGGGCGAGGGAATGCAGCGCATCGGCCAACCCGCGCTGATGGGCCAGCTTCTGGCCGGCATCCTGCTGGGGCCTTCCCTGTTCGGATGGGTCTGGCCGGCGGGCCAGCATTTCATTTTCCCCAACGATGCCGCCCAGAAGGGAATGATCGACGGCATCTCGCAAGTTGGCATCCTGCTGCTGCTGCTCCTGACGGGGATGGAGACGGACCTCAGGCTGATCCGCAAGTCCGGCTTTGCCGCCATCGCCGTCGCGCTGTGCGGCATCGCCTTTCCCTTCGCCTGCGGCTTTCTTATGGGCCAGTTCGGCCCCGCCAGCCTGTTCGGCGGGGGGAGTCGGCTGGTGCCCGCGCTGTTCCTGGGGACCGCGCTGTCGATCTCCTCGATCAAGATCGTGGCGACGGTGGTGCGCGAGATGAACTTCATGCGCCGCAACCTGGGGCAGATCATTGTCGCGACCGCCATCATGGAAGACACGGTCGGCTGGGTGATCATCGCCATCACTTTCGGCCTTGCGGGCACGGGCGGCGGCGGCATCGACTGGCTGGACGCGGGAAAGACCCTGGCCGGCGTCGTGCTGTTCATGGCGTTCTGCCTGACCGCGGGCCGCTGGCTGGTGTTCGCCGCCATCCGCTGGGCCAATGACAATTTCCGCAGCGAATTTCCCGTCATCACCATGATCCTGGTGCTGATGGGCGGCTTTGGCCTGATCACCCATCTTCTGGGCGTGCGCGACCTGCTGGGCGCTTTCATGGCGGGGGTGCTGATCGGGGAATCTCCCATCCTGACCACCCACATCCAGCAGCAGCTTCGCGGCATGATCACCGCTTTTTTCATGCCGGTCTTCTTCGCCCTGTCGGGCCTGTCTGCCGATCTGACCATCCTCAAGAGCGCCGACCTCGCGCTGGCGACCGCCGGGCTGGTGGCCATCGCCAGCGTCGGCAAATTCTCGGGCGCCTTTGCCGGTGCGATCCTGGGGCGGCTGTCCTGGCGCGAAGGCGTGGCGCTGGGCTGCGCCATGAACGCGCGCGGTTCGACCGAGGTGATAGTTGCCTCGATCGGCCTGTCGATGGGCGCGCTGACCGGGGACCTCTATACGATGATCGTGACCATGGCGCTGGTCACCACCATGGCGATGCCGCCCATGTTGCGCGCGGCGCTGGCGGCAATCCCGATGACCCCCGCGGAAGAAACCCGCATCGAGCGCGAGCAGCTGGATGCGCGCGGCTTCGTGCCCGGCCTTGAGCGGTTGCTGCTGGCGGCTGACGACAGCCCCGCCGGGCGCATGGCCGCGCGCCTGGCCGGACTGCTGGCAGGCCCGCGCGGCATGCCGGTCACGATCCTGCGGATGGACGCCGACCTGCGCGAGGCGGCTGGTGAAGCGGCAACCGGCGCCGCCGGCGGCGAAAGGCCGGCCGCGAAGATCGAGAAGGAGCCCGGCACGAAAGGCCATGCCGAGCGTGCCGCGTCCAGCGAGGAGGAGCGCAAGGAGATCACCGGTGCCCAGGCGCGCAAGTCCAGCGGGGCGGCGTTGCGCCAGGACCCGCTGGCGCGCGAAGTGGCCACGGGCGCGCGGCGCGGCGCCGCCAAGGTGATCGCAGACGCCGCCGAACCCGATCCGGAGAATGTGCATCTGACCCAGCTCGTGCCGGTGGATGCGCCCGCCGATGTCGTGCGCGACGAGGCGCGCAAGGGCTATGACCTTCTCTTCATCGGGCTGGAGGGCGCGGTGCGCGAGGATGGCGGCTTCTCCCCCCGGGTAACCCGCGTCGCTGCGGGGTTCGAAGGGCCGTTGGCGGTTCTGGCGCATTCCGGGCAGAAGGCGGGGCCGCCCGGTGCGCGCAGCCGCATCCTGGTGCCCGTCAACGGATCGGGGCCGTCGCGCCGCGCCGCCGAACTGGCCTTCGCCCTGGCACGGGGCACGCGCGCCAGGGTCCAATGCCTGTTCGTGTCCCAGACCGATGGCCGCTCGCGGACCCGCGTGCGCGAGGAAGGGGTGCTGCGCGACATGGCCGAACTGGCGGAGCGCTATGACGTTGCGCTGGGCACCCGCATCTCGCCGCGCGCCGAGGCAGGCCAGGCCATCGTGCGGGAGGCGCGGCGCGATTATGCCATGATCGTGATGGGGGCCAGCGCGCGGCCGGGCGAGGAGCTTTATTTCGGCAATACCGCCAACGCGGTGCTGCAAGGCACCAGCCTGCCGCTACTGATACTGGCGTCCTGATCCACCAGGTCCGGCTTCAATCTAGGCCACAAAGGGCCAGTCACCCTTCCAGCCAGTGCAGCGAGAACAGGCGCTCCTCGTCGGTCCACACCGCGCGGGGTGCAAAGCCGGCATGTACCGCCAGTTCGCGGAAGGCCTCTATCGTGTATTTGTGGCTGTCCTCGGTGTGGAACGCCTCGCCCTGGGCGAATTCGAAGCGCTGTCCGGCGATGTGCACGCTCTGGCGTTTCAGGCTGACCAGGTACATTTCGATGCGATGGGCGGCGCTGTTGTAGGGGGCATAATGGGCAAATGCGTCCTCGTCGAAATCGGCGCCCAGTTCGCGGTTGGCGCGCACCAGGATGTTCCTGTTGAAAGCCGCGGTGATGCCGGCGCTGTCGTTATAGGCAGCATGCAGGCGCCTGGGATCCTTCACCAGATCGACGCCGACCAGAAGCCCGCCGCCGTGAAGGCTGGCGCGCAGGCGCCGCAGCAGGCAGGCGGCGGCGTTGGGCCGGAAATTGCCGATGGTGCCGCCGGGAAAGAATCCCGCCCGGCGCGGTGCGCCCGGCAGCGGCGGGATGGCCAGCGGCAGGGTGAAGTCGGACACGATCGGTCTCAACGTCAGCGCCGGATAATCGGCAGCCAGCGCGCGTACCACCCCGCCCAGATAGTCGCCGGAGATGTCCAGCGGCGTATAGGCGGCAGGCCGGGCAAGCGCATCCAGCAGGATGCGAACCTTGGTGAGCGATCCGGCGCCGAACTCGACGATTTCCACGTCCGGGCCGATCAGGGCGGCGATCTCGCCGGCATGGCGGTTCAACAGGGCCAGTTCCGTGCGGGTCTGGTAATATTCCGGCAGCGCGCAGATGGCGTCGAACAGGTGCGAGCCCTGTTCGTCATAGAAGAATTTGCAGGAGATCTCTTTGGGGTTGCGCGACAGTCCCTCGACAAGGTTCTGGGCGAACTCGTCCGCTTGCTGCCGCGGCGCGGCCTGGGCCTGGCGCATATCCATTCAGATGTCCTCCTGCGGTCTGTTGCCGGCGCGCTCAAGCAGCGAAGCGGTAGCGCATCGCAAAAAAGCTCGGCGCGCGCTCATGCGTCCTCCGCCAGCCGGATGCCGCTGAACTGCCAGCGCGCCGAGCCCGGGAAGAAGTTGCGGTATGTCGGCCGCACATGGCCGGGCGGCGTCGCCACCGAACCGCCGCGCAGCACAAGCTGGCCCACCATGAATTTGCCGTTGTATTCGGCAGCCACGCCCTCGAAGGGGCGAAAACCGGGATAGGGATCATATGAGGAGCGGGTCCACTCCCACACTTTTCCGCTGGAGGACCGAGGACTGTGGGCGAACGCGCCGCTCGCGGCCTCCCATTCAAACTCGGTGGGAAGGCGCTTCTGCGCCCAGGCGGCAAAGGCGGCGGCCTCGAAAAAACTCACATGCTCGACCGGGGCATCGGGATCGAGCGGCCTGACGCCGGACAATGTGAAGACGAATGAATTTTCCCTGGTGCTGCCGTCATCGTCCTTCAGCCAGTAGAGCGGCGCTTCCAGTTTTTCCTGTTGCACCATCGCCCAGCCGTCCGAGAGCCAGAATTCGGGGCGCCGATAACCCCCGTCCGCGATGAAAGCGCCGTATTCGCCATTGGTCACGGGGCGGGAGGCGATGCGGAAGGGCCTCAGCAGCACGTCGTGGCGCGGCGTCTCGTTGTCGAAGGCAAAGCCATCGCCCGCATGGCCGATCGGGGTGATGCCGCCCGGATGGAAGTGCCATTCCAGCGGCGCGGCGGCCCCGGCCCGCGGCACCGCATCGCTATAGGCAGGCAGCAGCGGGTTTGTGAAGAAGGCATGCTTGATGTCGGTCAGGATCAGTTCCTGGTGCTGCTGCTCGTGATGAAGGCCCAGGAAGATGGCGTCCCGCAGCGCCGAAACGGTGAACGCCTTTTCCATCGCCGCGTCGACATGGGCGCGATAGGCCAGCACTTTCTCAAGCGTGGGCCGCGTGATCAGCCCGCGGCGGGGACGCGGATGGCGCGGGCCCAGCGCCTCATAATAGGAATTGAACAGATAGTCGAAGCTGGGATCGAAGGGGCGATAGCCATCCAGCCGCGACAGGATCACTGTCTCGAAGAACCAGCTGGTGTGCGCCAGATGCCATTTGACCGGGCTGGCGTCCGCCATGGACTGGATCTGGCAATCCTCCGGCGACAGTGGCGCGGCCAGCGCAACGCTGTGGCCGCGCACGCTCCGGTATGCCTCTGAAAGGTCGGCCTGGCCGCCGGGGCCGGGCTTTGGTGCAGTTACAGTCATCCGGACGGCCCCTAACGCGTTTACCCACAGATAGGAACCCTTTGGCCCCGCTCCAAGTTCCCTAATGTGGCCGCAAGCTTCAAAGGACCGGTCTGGAGTGTCCCGGACAAGACCAACTGGAACCACCATCGGCATGTGGCGTTCACATCGGCCCCGCTGGTGCGCGCGTGGGTCGAAGCGGGCGCCAAATCCGAAGCGGGCGCCAAATCCATGAATATCAACATAAAAAGTGTGGTGATGCCCCGTTCGCGCGATTTCCTGCAAGGCGGCGGCCAGATGGGCCAGGCCATCCGCGCGATGGACTGGTCGCAAACGCCTCTGGGCGTGCCGGAAAACTGGCCCGGCCCGCTGAAGACCTGTCTGGGCATCATGCTGTCCTCAAGCCAGCCCATGTGGGTGTGGTGGGGTCCGCAACTGATCAATCTCTACAACGACGCCTATCTGGCCATTATCGGCGACAAGCATCCAGGTGCGCTGGGCCGGCCGGCGCGCCAGGTCTGGTGCGAAATCTGGCACCAGATCGAGGGGCGTATCGGCGCGGCGATGCGGGGCGAATCGACCTATTCGGAAGCTGAACTGCTTGTCATGCATCGCAATGGCTATGACGAGGAAACCTATTACACATTCTCCTTTTCGCCGGTGCCCGATGCAGAGGGCAGCATCGGCGGAATCATCTGCGCCAATACCAACGACACCGATCGCGTCATCGGCGCGCGCCGCCTGGCGCTGTTGCGCGAGATCGCCTCGCGCACCTGGGATGCCGGTTGCGTTGCCCAGGCCTATACCCTGGCGGCCCGGGCGCTGGGCGCCGATCCGCGTGACCTGCCGTTTGCACTGCTTTACCGGCTCGACGGCACGGGCACCCATGTCAGCCTGGCGGCGGCCTGCGGCATCGAGCCAGGCCATGCGGCGGCGCCGCCGGCCTGTGCGCTGGACCAGGCGCGTCCCTGGCCGGTGGGCGAGGTGATCCGCACAGGCCGGGCGCGCGTGGTGTCGAACCTGTCGCAGCGGCTTGGCGAGCTGCCCAAGGGTCCCTGGAACGACGCGCCGCACGAAGCGGTACTGCTGCCGCTGGCGGTCGGCGCCGACAGCGCGCCGCGCGGCGTCCTGGTCCTGGCGGTCAATCCCTATCGCCGGCGCGACGAGGCGTTCGACAATTTCGCCGTGCTGGTGGCGCGCCAGATCGCAAGTGCGATCGTCAATGTCGAAGTCTTCGAGGCGGAGCATGAACGCGCCAAGGCTGCCGACGTGCTGGCGCTGGAAATCGAACACCGCCGCCACATCGAACAGCACCAGAACCGGCTGCTGGACGAGATGAACCACCGGGTGAAGAACACGCTCGCCACGGTGCAGTCGATAGCGGTCCAAACGCTGAAAGGCGTGGATGAAGGCGCGCGCGATTCCTTCCTTGCCCGTCTTTTCGCGCTGTCCAGCCAGCACGACCTTCTGACCCTGGACAATTGGGAGGGCGCCTCGCTGGAAGGGGTGCTGCGCCTGGCGCTCAGGCCCTGGCGCGAGGAAGACCACGCCCGCGTTGTGCTGGAAGGCCCGGCGGTGCATCTGGATCCCAAGAGGGCGCTGGCATTGGGCATGGCCTTCCATGAGCTGGCGACCAACGCGGCGCGCCATGGCGCGCTTTCGAACGCGCAGGGCCGTGTGCGGGCCAGCTGGACGGCGGGGCCCGCCCTGTTGCGTTTCCGCTGGCAGGAATGCGGCGGCCCGCCGGTTGAGACACCCACGCGGCGCGGCTTCGGCCTGCGGCTGATCGAGCATGGGCTGGCGCGCGAGCTTTCGGGCAAGGTGCATATGACCTTCGACCCCAAGGGATTTATCTGCGAATGGGAGATGGCGCTGCCATGAGCGATGGAGCCGGCGAGGGCCAGGGCAACTCTCCGCGCGTGCTGGTCGCGGAGGACGAGATCGTGGTCGCGATTTTCATCGAGGACATGCTTGCCGAGTTCGGCTACCGGCTGGCCGGCGTGGTCTCGCGGCTGGAGGAGGCAATGGCCCATCCCGCCAATTACGACCTAGCGGTGCTGGATGTGCACCTGAACGGCCAGCCGGTGTTCGAATTCGCCGATCGACTGGCGGCGAACGGCACGCCATTCGTTTTCGCCACCGGCTATGGCGAGCGCGGCATTCCCGAACGCCATCGCGGCCGGCCCGTGCTGCAGAAGCCCTATATGCCCGATAGCTTCAGGCGGGCGCTGGACGAACTGGCCGCTTCGGTTATGGGCGCGTAAGAAACGCAATCATCGCCGCATAGGCGCTCGCGTCTTCCAGGAAGAACAGGTGCCCGCCTTCGAAAAAGGCCAGCTCCGCGCCCGGAATGCGTCCGGCCAGCGCCCGCAGATTCGCGGGCCGCGCGATCGCGTCGTAACGTCCGCCCATCACCAGTACCGGGCACGCGATCTGCGGCAGCCGATCCCAGGTGTCGTGGCGGGCGCGAGCCTCGATCTGGCGCGCGGCGCCTTCGGCGTGGCCCGGCTCGCCGGCAAAGGGATCGGCGGCGGCATAGGCGAGCAGCATCCGGTATTGCGCCGGATTGGCCGCCTTCCAGTCCGCATCGCGCCGGATGTCCGACAGCGACACCATCAGTTCGGCGCGTGCCTGGCCGCTCATGGCCGCCAGCGCGTGATAGGGAAAGGATGCGCCGCCCGCCCCGCCGCTGGAAGTGCAGCACAACACCGCCCGCCGCACCCGCCGGGGGTGACGAAGCATCAGTTCCTGCGCCACCATGCCGCCAAAGGACACACCCACCACCACGGCGTCGTCCCAGCCCAGATGGGTCATCAGGGCCGCCGCATCGTCGGCATGATCCGCCATGGTCCAGGCAATGTCTGGCTTGGACGAGCGGCCCATTCCCCGCTGGTCGAACTCCAGAACCTCGAAATGCCGGCCCAAAGGGCCGGAAAAGCGGGTTTCCGGCCGTCTCAGGTCACCCCCCGTGCCCCCGATAAAAAGCAGGGGCGGACCGGCGCCCCGGCACGCATACCAGATCTGGATGTTTCCAACGTCAGCGAAGGGCATGGAAATTGATGTATAATGGAGCTGTGTGAGGTTGCGATCTGGAAACCCTGCAGCCTTAGCAGGGCGCCCATGTGACCTGAAAGCCTCACAAATTGCTCTGATTTTATTGGACCGGAACCGCCTGTCTGATATTTTCTTGGCCAATACAGAGGGGCCCCTTGTGTGGGGTGAGTGATGACGTTCGGGAAGCACGCTGCGATTGTCGCCGCGGGCCTCGTTGCCGTGTATGCGGCCGGGGTGCCCGCGCGGGCAGATTCGCTTCCGCCGTCCCTGCGTTCATTCGGTGAATCCCGGGCGATCTCGGCCTACGAATTGTCGGCCGCTGGGCTTGCAGGCTTCACGCTTCAGCCGGAAGTGGCCACCGGTTTCGGCAACAGTGCCGCGCGCCTTGCCGCCTATGGCCTTTCGCCAGGCCTGAACCAACCTGCTTTTGCCGCAAGCACCGCGCTGACTGGGAAACTGGCGCTGGATGCGGGCCGTGGCGTGGATGTGGCCCGCCGTTTCACCAGCGCCGACGGACGTGCCTCGCCCTTTCTGTCGCCCGTCGATGCACCGTTCCTGGGCCTGGCCAATGGCGGGCGCTACGCCGGCGTGACCTTCCTGCCCAACACGGCGCTGCGCGTACGGCTCGGCGCCTCGCTGAACAGCGAGCGGCTCGACCAGTTCGCCTTCGATCCCTATTCCGCCGGAACGCCGATGCTGGGGCTGCTCTATGATCCCAGCCAGACCCAGTCGCTGCTGGCGGGTCTTTCCTGGGACATCTCGGGGGCCACCGGCATTGATGTGAATGCCATCGACGCCAGCCGTTCCGGCGTGCCGCTGGGCGTTGCCCAGCCCGCCGCTGTCGCGCCCCGGGCGGCGACCCGCGCGGTTTCCGTTTCGGCGCGGCTGGGCCTGGGCTCGGGATGGGTGACCACCGCATCGTTCAGCGAAGGGCTCAGCCAGCTCGACCTGCGCGGCAGCCCGACCAGCGAAGTGCGCGAGCAGTCCTATTCCTTCTCGATCACCAAGCACGGCCTGTTCGGCGACGACTCGCTGGGCCTGTCGCTCAGCCAGCCCGCGCCCAGCATGGCCGGCAGTTTCGCCAGCCTGCTCGGCGGCGGCGACCTGCCGCCGCTGGTGGTGGGCCGCGGGCAGACCCTGGCGGGCCGTCCTGAGACCGACTTCCAGCTGGGTTATGTCACCAACTTCCTGGATGGCGCCGTGGCATTGCAGACCAATGCCGGCTACCAGATGAATGTGCAGGGCAAGAACGGGGCCAGCTCCGTTTCGTTGCTGTCGCGCGCCAAGATCAAGTTCTGAAACCGCGATATATCCTTGCGGCCATTTTGATGGTGCTCGCGGGCCTGGGGCTTGATGCCTTCTGGCTCGAACCATCCTCGCTCAGGCTGACACAATACGACCTTGCCGCGCCTGTCCCGGCGTGGCGGGGCCTTCGCATCGCGGTGATCGCCGACCTGCATGCCGGCAGCAATTATATCGGCCCCAGGAAGATCGATGCGGTGGTCGCCATGACCAACGCCGCCCATCCTGATCTCATCCTGCTGGGGGGTGATTATGTGTCGGGCGTGGATCACATCTGGGGCGGCCCGCATGTATCCATCAAGGCGATCGCCCTGCACCTGAAACCCCTTTCGGCGCCGATGGGTGTGCATGCGGTGCTGGGCAACCACGACAACTGGACCGATCCGGCCCGCATCACCGCCATGCTGCGCGCCAATGGGATCGACGTATTCGACAATGACCGGCGCGTGCTTGCCGGGCCCCATGGTCCGCTGACGCTGGTGGGGATAGGGGACTGGGCATCGGATGCCGCCGATCCCGCCCGCGCGCTTGGCGGCATCGCGCCGGGAACCCGGGCAATCTGTTTGACCCATTCGCCGGACGTCTTTCCAAGGCTGCCGTCCAGCTGTGCCTTCACCATCGCAAGCCATACCCATGGCGGGCAGGTGAGGCTGCCGATCGTGGGTCCGCTGGCGACCGGCTCGCGCTACGGGCAGCGCTATGTTGCCGGGCTTGTCCGCGAGGGCGGCAGGGAGATGTTCGTCAGCACCGGGATCGGAACCAGCCTCATGCCGGTGCGTTTCGGCGTGCCGCCCGAAATCACGCTTCTGGTGTTCCATTGATCGCCGATTGCAGGCCTGGCCGCGCTTCGGTACAAAGCTTTCATTCCCCATTTTCCGTGTGAAGGAACGCCCATGGCCGGCCCGCAATTCGTGTATGTGATGAAAGGTCTGTCCAAGACCTATCCCGGCGGCAAGCAGGTCCTGAAGGACATCTGGCTGTCCTTCTACCCGGGCGCCAAGATCGGCATTATCGGCGTCAACGGCGCGGGCAAGTCCACCCTGATGAAGATCATGGCGGGGATGGACCAGGAATTCACCGGCGAGGCCTGGGCGGCCGACGGTGTGCGCACCGGCTATCTTTCGCAGGAGCCGGCGCTGGATGCCGCCAAGAATGTCCGCGAAAACGTGATGGAGGGCGTCGCCGCCAAGAAGGCGCTGGTCGATCGCTTCAACGAGATCGCCGCCAACTATTCCGACGAGACGGCCGACGAGATGGCGCGCCTGCAGGACGAAATCGAGGCGCAGGGCCTGTGGGACCTGGACTCGCAGGTGGACCAGGCGATGGATGCGCTGCGCTGCCCTGATCCCGACGCCGATGTCACCACGCTTTCCGGCGGCGAGCGCCGCCGCGTGGCGTTGTGCAGGCTGCTGCTGGATGCGCCCGATATCCTTTTGCTGGACGAACCCACCAACCACCTGGATGCCGAATCCGTCTCCTGGCTGGAAAAGACCCTGCGCGAATACAAGGGCTGTGTGATCCTGGTCACCCACGACCGCTATTTCCTCGACAATGTAACCTCCTGGATCCTCGAACTGGACCGCGGCAAGGGCATTCCGCATGAAGGCAATTACACCTCGTTCCTGGACGTCCAGGAAAAGCGCCTCAGGCAGGAAGCCAGCGAAGAAGCCGCCCAGCAGCGCACCATCGCCCGCGAGCGCGAATGGATCGCCCAGAGCCCCAAGGCCCGCCACGCCAAGAGCCAGGCGCGCATCAATCGCTACGAGGAGCTGGTGGCCAAGAGCCAGGAACAGCGCCAGGCCACCGCCACCATCATGATCCCGGTGGCCGAGCGGCTGGGCAGCGTCGTGGTTGAGGCCGAAGGCCTTTCCAAGGCATTTGGCGACCGGCTGCTGTACGAGAATGTGAATTTCACCCTGCCGCCGGGGGGCATCGTCGGCGTGATCGGCCCCAACGGCGCGGGCAAGACGACGCTGTTCCGGATGATTACCGGCCAGGAAAAGCCCGATTCCGGCACGCTGCGCATCGGTCCCACCGTGCAGATAGGCTATGTCGACCAGAGCCGCGACGCGCTCAATCCGGCCAAGACCGTGTGGGAGGAGATCTCCGGCGGCACCGATGTCATCGAGTTCGGCAAGACCAGGATCAATTCACGCGCCTATACCGGCGCCTTCGCCTTCAAGGGCGGCGATCAGCAGAAGAAGGTGGGCCAGCTGTCGGGCGGCGAGCGTAACCGGGTGCACCTGGCCAAGATGCTGAAGTCGGGCGCCAATCTTCTGCTGCTCGACGAACCCACCAACGATCTGGACGTCGATACCCTGCGCGCGCTGGAATCGGCGCTGGAGGACTTTGCCGGCTGCGCCATGATCATCAGCCACGACCGCTGGTTCCTGGATCGCATCGCCACCCACATCCTGGCTTTCGAGGGCGACAGCCATGTCGAATGGTTCGAGGGCAACTATCAGGACTATGAGGCCGACCGCAAACGCCGCCTGGGGATCGAGGCGGACCAGCCGCATCGGATAAAATACAAGAGGTTCGCGCGCGCCTAGCGTTTGTGGTGCGCCGGCGCGGTTGCGAAGGCGCCGCCCGGCGGGCGCGGACCGGCAGGGCGGGATTTCACCCCGCGGATTACTGGGTGGGCTTGCCCAGATTCTGCGCCAGGTCGCTCAGGTGGGCGATCAGGGCGCGCACATTGCCATTGTTCTGGCCCAGGAAAGCGGTGAACTGGTCGCGCTGTTCCAGCGACAGCCACACCCCCGCCACCGCCACATCCACCAGCACGGGCTTTCCGGTGTCGGTGCGCACGCGGAAATCGACCTCAAGCGGCGGCCTGCCGCTGCTGTCGCCCGGATCGATCATGTTGGTGGTGACGATGTAATCGGTGGGCGCGCGCTGGGTGGAACCGGTCACCTTCAGCGTCTGGTTGGAATATTTGGAGAAATAGCTCTGGTATGCGGCCACCGCATAGTCGCGGAACGCCGCCACGAAGGCATCGACATCGGCGGGCGATGCGGTGCGCCGGTACGGGCCCAGGGTGAAGACCGCGATGCGCCGAACATCCACCAGGCCCAGCAGGAAATGCTCGAACTGGTCGCGCTTCTGCGTCTGGCTGAGCTGCTTGTCGTTGAGAATGCGCAGCCCCTTCTGGATATTGTCGTTGACGAAGGCGGCGGCGGGGTCGGGCGCGGCCGCGGCTGGTTCCGCCGCCAGGATCGGCGCAACAGCCAGCAGAGCCAGCGCCAGGACAGCGCGGCGGATCAGGGAAGGCGGTCGTTCGATATGCATGGGAACCTGTTCGTCGTTAGCCGGCGCAGCAAAGCGGGTTGCTGTGGCAACTTCAAGGCCCCAGCCGGGATATGGCGCCCCGTTCACGCGGGATAAGCCTCACAAATCCGGCAGGTTTTCCGCCGGCGCCGGTTTTCCGTTGCGGATCTGATCGGCCCGGGACTGGCGATAGAGGCTGCGCACGCTGGCATAATAATCGACGGAGTTGCGTTCCACGTCGCGGAGCGCATCCAGTGTTTCGCTACGCACATCCACCAGCAGCATATATTGGCGGAAGCCCGCCCACCACAGGTGCTGCTTCAGGGGGATGAGGTTTGTGGGATCGAGCAGCACATTGGCGGTTATGCCGGCCACATCGCGCGGATTGGACGGTCCCAGCAGCGGGATCACCAGATAGGGGCCTTCATTGACGCCCCACACGCCAAGGGTCTGGCCTGCATCCTCGCTGTGCGGGGCGATGCCCCAACGGGTTGCCGGATCGAAAAGTCCGCCCACGCCCAGGGTGGAATTGATCGCAAAACGCTCGGCCGTCTGGCCGCCGCGTTCCGTCTCGCCTTGGGCGATGTCGTTCACGAAGGTGATCGGCGCGCCCAGATTGCCCAGGAAATTATGGATGGCCTGCCGGCCCTCTGCCGGAATCCAGGCGCGATAGCGCTCCAGCGTCGGCACCAGGCAGCACCGGTCCCACCAGCGGTTCACCCGGAAAATGGCGCGGTTGGTCGGTTCCAGGGGGTCGTTCACCCCCGCAGCCCGTGGCCCGGCACAAGCCCCAACCGCCAGGCAGGCGATGACTGCACACAATCCCGCGGCCCGTACCCGCCGACCTGAACCAGACACCACGCAACCCCTTGTACCGCCCGTTGTAATTGGGGGGCTTTTGCCGTTTTTCGACCCCCTGCGTCCAGACCCTTGCCCAGACCCTTGCGAAGAAGGCACCCTAAGCATATAAAGATATGTTTATATGTGAGAGGGCAATGGACAGGCTGGTTTCCATGCTGCGGGCGGCGGGTGATCCCACCCGGCTGCGACTGCTCCTGCTCCTGCGCCAGGCAGAACTGACGGTCAGCGAGCTGATCGAGATCGTGGGCCAGAGCCAGCCGCGCGTTTCCAGGCACCTCAAGCTCCTGGGTGAGGCCGGCTTGGTGGAGCGGTTCAAGGAAGGAAGCTGGGTATTCTGCCGTGCGGCCGACCGGGGAGTGGGCGCGGAGCTGGGGCGGGTGGTCGCCCAGCTTGCCGATCCGGCGCTGCAGGAAGCCGATCGTGCGCGCCTGGCCCATGTGCGCGAGGCCCGTGCCCAGGCCGCGGCCGCCTATTTCAAGGCCAATGCCGCCGAGTGGGAGCGTATTCGCGCCCTGCACGCGCCCGAGCGCGACGTGGAAGACGCGATCGTGCGCAAGCTGACCGGGGCGCCGATCAACAATCTGCTGGATGCGGGCACCGGCACGGGGCGGATGCTGGAACTGCTGGCGCCCGGCGCCACCCGCGCCGTCGGCATCGATGTGAGTTCGGAAATGCTGGCGATCGCGCGCGACCGGCTGCTGCGCGCCGAGATCGGCAATGCCCAGGTGCGTCTGGCCGACATCTATCGCCTGCCTTTTGCCAATGGGAACGGCGCCGAGGGCGGAGCGGGCGGCTTCGACGTCGTGCTCTTCCACCAGGTGCTGCATTATCTGGACGATCCGGGCGCGGCCGTGGCGGAAGCCGCGCGCGTGATGAGCGGGGGCGGGCGCCTTCTGATCGCCGATTTCGCGCCTCATGCCCTGGAATTCCTGCGCGACGACTTCGCCCATCGCCGCCTGGGCTTTTCCGGCCGCGAGGTGGAAGGCTGGTTCGCCGCGGCGGGCCTTGTGCCTGCGGGCGCCGAAACCATCGCCCCTCACGCCGAGGCCGGCGAGAAACTCACGGTCAAGCTGTGGCTGGCCGAAAAGAAGAAAAAGGATCAGGGATGAGCCTGAGATCGGTGATCGAGGATTCCGCGCCGGCGGTGTCTTTCGAATTTTCTCCGCCCCGCACGGCGGAAGCGGAAAGCGCGCTGTGGAATGCCATCCGCCGGCTCGAGCCGCTGGCGCCCGCCTTTGTCTCGGTCACCTATGGCGCGGGCGGATCGACGCGCGAGCGCACCCACGCGACTGTCAGGCGCATCGTGGAGGAAACCAGCCTGAAGCCGGCGGCGCACCTGACCTGCGTGGCCGCCTCGCGTGGAGAGATCGACGATATCGTGCGTGCCTATTGGGACGCGGGCATCCGCCACATCGTCGCGCTGCGCGGTGACATGCCCGACATGAAAGGGTGCTACGCTCCCCATCCTGATGGTTATCGCTCCACGCCCGAGCTGATCGCAGGCATAAGGAAGATCGCCCCCTTCGAAGTGTCGGTGAGCTTTTATCCGGAACGTCATCCCGACTCGCCCAGCCACGCCCATGACATTGACCTGCTGAAGGCCAAGATGGACGCCGGCGCATCGCGCGCGCTGGGCCAGTTCTGCTTCGACAACGAGCTGACCGCGCGCTTCCGCGACGATGCGGCCCGCGCCGGTGTCACCATTCCGGTGGTGCCCGGGATCATGCCCACCAACAATTTCCGCGGCGTCGAGCGCATGGCGGCGCGCTGCGGCGCCTCGATCCCCGGCTGGCTTTCGCGCGCCTATGACGGGCTGGACGAGGATGCCGAGACCCGGCGCATCGTCGCCGCCGCCGTGCTGGCCGACCAGGTCGAGCAGCTGCGTGCCCGCGGCTTCAGCCAGTTCCATTTCTATACCCTCAACCAGGCGAACCTCACCTATGCGGCCTGCCGCATCCTGGGTGTCCGTCCCAAGGAATAAGCCATGAGCCATACCCGCGATGCCCGGATTGCCTGGATGAAAGAGGAGGCGCAGAAGCGTCTTCTGCTGCTCGACGGTTCCTGGGGCGTGATGATCCAGGGCTTCAGGCTGGGCGAGGACGATTTCCGGGGTACCCGTTTCGGCAACCATCCCAGCGAGCTGAAGGGCAACAACGACCTTCTCACTCTGACCAAGCCCGAGGTCATCCAGAACATCGGCCGCATGTACCTGGAAGCCGGCGTCGATTTCATCGAGACCAACACATTCAATTCCAACTTCACCAGCCAGGAGGATTACGGCCTGGGCCACCTGGTGGGCGAGCTGAACGAGGCGGGCGCCCGGCTGGCGCGCGATCTGTGCGATGAATTCTCCACCGCCAGCCGCCCGCGCCTGGTGGCCGGCGTGCTGGGCCCGGCCAACCGCACCGCCTCGATCTCGCCGGACGTGAACGACCCGGCGTTCCGCAACGTCACCTTCGACCAGTTGCGGGCGACCTATCGCGAAGGGGCGCGCGGCCTGATCCAGGGCGGCGCCGATGTCCTGATGATCGAGACGGTGTTCGACACCCTCAACTGCAAGGCGGCCATCTTCGCCATCGAGGAGGTTTTCGAGGAACTGGGCGTGCGGTTGCCGGTGTGGATCTCCGGCACCATCACCGACCTGTCGGGCCGCACTCTGACCGGCCAGACGCCCACGGCCTTCTGGCACAGCGTGCGCCATGCCGATCCGTTCGCCATCGGCCTGAACTGCGCGCTGGGCGCCAAGGAGCTGCGTCCCCACATCGCCGAGCTGGCGGGGGCCTGTGACACGCTGGTGTCGGCGCATCCGAACGCGGGCTTGCCCAACGAATTCGGCGGCTATGACGAGACGCCGGAAACAATGGCCGGGATGATCGGAGAGTTTGCCCGCTCCGGCCTGGTCAATATCGTGGGCGGCTGCTGTGGCACCAGGCCCGAGCATATCGCCGCCTTCGGCAAGGCGATCGAGGGCGTGACGCCCCGCGCCATTCCGGGCAAGCCGAAATATATGCGCCTGTCCGGTCTTGAGCCCTTCACGCTGACGCCCGACCTGAACTTCGTCAATGTGGGCGAGCGCACCAACATCACCGGCAGCGCCAGGTTCCGCAAGCTGATCGCCGCCAACGAGTATGAAGCGGCGCTGGACATCGCCCGCAGCCAGGTCGAGAACGGCGCCCAGGTCATCGACATCAACATGGACGAGGGCCTGATCGACAGCGAGGCGGCCATGACCCGCTTCGTCAACCTGATCGCCTCCGAGCCCGACATCTCGAAAGTGCCGCTGATGATCGACAGTTCCAAATGGAGCGTGATCGAGGCCGGCCTGAAATGCTGCCAGGGCAAGGCCATCGTAAATTCCATCTCGCTGAAGGAAGGCGAGGCGGCGTTTATCGAGCATGCCCGCCAGGTTCGCCGCTTCGGCGCCGCCGTGGTGGTGATGGCGTTCGACGAAATCGGCCAGGCCGACACGCGCGAACGCAAGATCGAGATATGCAAGCGTGCCTATGACATCCTGGTGAACCGGATCGGCTTTCCCCCGGAAGACATCATCTTCGATCCCAACATCTTCGCGGTGGCCACAGGCCTGGAAGAGCACAACGAATACGGCAAGGCGTTCGTCGAGGCCGTATCCGAGATCCGCGCCCAGTGTCCGCATGCCCATATCTCGGGCGGCGTCTCCAACTTCTCCTTCTCCTTCCGCGGCAACGAGAAGGTGCGCGAGGCGATGCATTCGGTGTTTCTGTTCCACGCCATCAAGGCGGGCATGGACTTAGGCATCGTCAATGCCGGCCAGCTAACCGTCTATCAGGACATTCCCACGCCCCTGCGTGAGGGCATCGAGGATGTGCTGTTCAACCGCCGCCCGGATGCGACCGAGCGGCTGCTCGAGCTGGCGCAGCGTTTCAAGGGAGAGGGCGCGGCGGAGACGGTGGAAGATGCCGCATGGCGCAGCGCGCCGGTGAACGAACGCATCACCCATGCGATGGTGCACGGCATCGACGCATTCATCGTGGAGGATACCGAGGAGGCGCGCGCCGCCGCCGCCCGGCCGCTGGACGTTATCGAAGGCCCCCTGATGGCGGGTATGAATGTGGTGGGCGACCTGTTCGGCTCGGGCAGGATGTTCCTGCCCCAGGTGGTCAAGTCGGCGCGGGTGATGAAGAAGGCGGTCGCCTATCTGCTGCCTTTCATGGACGCCGACAAGAGCCAGGTGAAGGAGGCCGCCGGGCGCATCGTCATGGCCACCGTGAAGGGCGATGTGCACGACATCGGCAAGAACATTGTGGGCGTGGTGCTTCAATGCAACGGCTATGAAGTGATCGACCTTGGGGTGATGACGCCGACCCAGAAGATTCTCGACGCCGCGATAGAGCACAAGGCCGACGTTATCGGCCTTTCGGGCCTGATCACGCCCTCGCTGGACGAGATGGCGACAGTGGCCGGCGAGATGGAGCGCCAGGGCTTTGACATTCCGCTTTTGATCGGCGGGGCGACGACGTCCAAGGTGCACACGGCGGTGAAGATCAACCCGGCCTATTCGCGCGGCCAGACAGTCTATGTCACCGATGCGTCGCGCGCGGTGGGGGTTGTCTCCAGCCTGCTGTCGAAGGATACCCGCGATGCCTACATCTCCGGGATCCGCAGCGAATACGAAAAGATCGCCCGGGGCCATGCCGGCAGCCGCGGCGGCGGCAAGCGCCTTAGCCTGGAGCAGGCGCGCGCCAACCGCGCCCGTCCCGATTTCGCCAAGGTCGCGCCGGCGCCGACATTCCTGGGCACGCGCGTGTTCGACGATTACGATCTGTCCGAACTGGAGCGCTATATCGACTGGGGACCCTTCTTCCAGGCGTGGGAACTGGCGGGGCCATTTCCCGACATCCTTACCGACGACAAGGTGGGCAAGGCGGCTTCCGATCTCTACCGCGATGCCCAGGCCATGCTGAGAAAGATCATCGACGAGAAATGGCTGACCGCCCGCGCCGTGATCGGATTCTGGCCGGCCAACAGCGCCGATGACGATATCTTCGTCTATGGCGACGACACGCGCCGGCAGACTGTCGCCACGCTGCATACGCTGCGCCAGCAGATGGCGCGCGAACAGGGCCGGCCCAACCTGGCATTGTCCGACTTTGTCGCGCCGCAAGGCATTCGCGACTATATCGGCGGCTTCGCGGTGACCGCCGGCATCGGCGAGGAAAAGCGCCTGCAGGCCTTCCGCGATGCCAAGGACGATTATTCCGCCATCCTGCTGTCGGCTCTGTCCGACCGGCTGGCCGAGGCCTTTGCCGAGCGCATGCATGAACGCGTGCGCAAGGAATTCTGGGCCTATGCCGCCGACGAGCAGCTCTCCAACCAGGACCTGATCGCGGAGAAATATGCCGGCATCCGTCCGGCGCCGGGCTATCCCGCCCAGCCCGAGCACAGCGAGAAGGCAACGCTTTTCAGGCTGCTGGATGCTGAAGACAGGATCGGCATAAAACTGACGGAAAGCTATGCCATGTGGCCGGGCTCGTCCGTATCGGGCTTCTATTATTCCCACCCGGAAAGCCGCTATTTCGGCATCGGCAAGATCGAGCGCGACCAGGTTGAGGACTATGCCCGCCGCAAGGGCTGGAGCGTCCAGGAAGCCGAGCGCTGGCTTGCGCCGCTGCTGAACTACAATCCGCGCGCCGTGGACGCCGCCTGACGTGAAGGCGCTGCGCCTCGTCGCGGTTCTGGTGGCGGCGGCCGGCATCGGCCTGGCGCTGACGCACCTGCACGCCGCCGATCCCGTGACGATCGCGCGCGCCGTCGCCGCCCAGCCGCTGGCGCCGCTGATCTTCATCGCCTTGCAGGTGGCGGCCAGCCTTCTGTTCGTGCCGCGCACGGTCCTGGGCATCGCCGCGGGGCTGGTGTTCGGTTTCGTCTGGGGCGCGACATGGGCGATGGCCGGCGCCATGGCGGGCGCGGCGGCCGGTTTTGCCCTGGCACGCGGGGTGGGCGCGACCGGGCTGCTGGACATGTCGCCCGGCATAGGCCGCATGGTCGAGCGCGCCGAACATGGCGGCTGGCGGGCGGTGGCGATCCTGCGCCTGGCGCCGGTGCCGCACAGCGTGGCGAACACCGTGCTGGCGATGACCAACATAGGCTGGCGGCAATATCTGTTCGGCTCCTTCATCGGCATGTTGCCGATGACGCTGGTGCAGGCGGACATAGGCGCCTCGGGCAACGCGGCGCTCAAAAACGGCCAGTGGGTGCTGGCGTGCCTGATGCTGGCATTGGGCCTGGCGGCCAGCTTCCTCCTGAAACGCGCAGGCCGCAAAAGCGTCGGCAAGGGTTCGCAGCCGCCGCCCGGCAGGCTAGACTGAGTGCCATGTCAGTCTGGGGTAAGGTCGGCGGTGCGGCCGCGGGACTTGCGATCGGCGGCCCCGTCGGCGCGCTGGTCGGCGTGGTGGCGGGTCATTTCCTGATCGACCGCGAGACCGATCCGGGCCTGACCTTCACCATCGCGGTAATCGCGCTGGCCGGCAAGATGGCCAAGGCCGACGGCGATGTCAGCGACGCCGAACTGGCGGCGTTCCATCGCGTCTTCCGCGTGCCGCCCGAGGAAGAGGCCAATGTCGCGCGCATCTTCAACCTGGCGCGCCAGGACATCGCCGGCTTCGAGCACTATGCGCGCCAGATCGCGCGGCTGTTCATGGACAACCCGGCGGTGCTGGAAGATATTCTTGACGGATTGTTCGAGATCGCCAAGGCCGACGGCGTGCTGCACCCGGGGGAATCGGCGTTTCTGGAGCGGGTGGCGGAAATCTTCGGTTTCGCGCCCAACGAATTCCGCCGCATCCGCGCCGCCCATTTCGCGCCCGAACTGACCGATCCGTATGTGATCCTGGGCGTCTCCTATGTCGCGAGCGACGACGAGATCCGTCAGACCTATCGCCGGCTGGTGCGCGAGAACCACCCCGACAGCCTGATCGCGCGCGGCGTGCCGCAGGAGTTCGAGAAGCTGGCCAATGACAAGCTGGCGGCGATCAACAATGCCTGGGGCAAAATACGCGAGGAGCGGGGGCTGAGGTGAAGCGGGTGGACCGGCCTTCGCCAAATCATGACGACCGGGGCGGTGCGCCCATCGACATGCTGGTGCTGCATTACACCGGCATGCCGACGGCGGAGGCGGCGCTGGCGCGGCTTACCGATCCGGCGGCGAAAGTTTCGGCGCACTACACCATCGGCGAGGACGGCACCACTTACGCCCATGTGCCGGAGACACGGCGCGCCTGGCACGCGGGCGTCTCGCATTGGGCGGGCGCCAGCGACATCAACGCCCGCTCCATCGGCATCGAGCTGGTCAATCCCGGCCATGCCTTTGGCTATCGCCCGTTTCTTCCTGAACAGATCGCCGCGCTGACCACGCTGTGCCATTCCATCCTGATGCGCCATCCCATTCCGTCCTGGCGGGTGCTGGGCCACAGCGACGTCGCCCCCGCGCGCAAGGAGGACCCCGGCGAGCTGTTTCCGTGGGCGCGTCTTGCGAAGGCGGGCATCGGACTGTGGCCGACTGCCCGGGACAGCGACCTGGGGCCGGAGGCGCTGGCACGATACGGCTATGACCCGTCGGCGCCTTTGGAAAAGGTCATCCTGGCCTTCCAGCGCCATTTCCGCCCGGACGTGCTGAACGGGCAGTGGGACGATGAATGCGCCGCATTGCTGGCGGGGCTTCTGGCGCGGTTGCCGCCAAACGCGGTATAGTGCGCCCGTCAGATGGCCGGGTGACCGCGGGTGAGCAATCATTCGAGGAAAGTCCGGGCTCCACGGAAAGACGGTGCCGGATAACGTCCGGCGGGGGCGACCCCAGGGATAGCGCCACAGAAATCATACCGCCTAAGGCTCCAAAGGCCCGGCAAGGTTGAAATGGTGCGGTAAGAGCGCACCGCGTTCCTGGCAACAGGAGCGGCACGGCAAGCCCCACCGGGAGCAAGACCAAATAGGGACGGCGTTTGGCGTTTTCCGCGCTGCCGTCCGGGTCGGTCGCGCGAGGCATGTGGCGACACATGTCCCAGAGGAATGGTCATCCCTTCAGCAATGAAGGACAGAACCCGGCTTACAGGCCATCTGACTCTATCTTTTTTGCACCCCTCCGGCCTCGACTACCCGGCGGTCGCGTCGCTCCCTTGGTTGTCTCGGCCACCTCCCCTTCCTGCGTGCTTCGCACGCGAAGGGGAGGCGGGCCCGTGTGGCTTCAAGAAAGTCTTTTGAGCGTTAGTTGATCGCCTTCGCCGTTGAAATACTTGTCCAGCGCGGCATGGAAAATGTCGTCCGGCGCCGCCGCATCGAACAGCGTCATCGACGAGCGGAATTTCAGGTCGTCCGGCGTGCCGAAAATCTCATGCGCGCTGCGGCCTTCCACAGCCAGCACTGCCTGGGTGCAGTCGCGCAGCCGCGCGCCCAGCAGCGGATGGTC
>DASTRG010000341.1:0-4208 GCA_035761325.1 Rhizomicrobium sp.
TGTGCGCAACCCACCCTATTTCGAGGGCATGACCGTCCAGCCCGCCCCGGTCGAGGACGTGAAGGGCGCGCGCGTGCTGGCGGTGTTCGGCGATTCCATCACCACCGACCACATTTCGCCTGCGGGCAACATCAAGGCCACCGCGCCGGCCGGAATCTATCTGCAGGAACGCCATGTGGCGCAGAAGGATTTCAATTCCTACGGCTCGCGCCGCGGCAACCATGAAGTCATGGAACGGGGCACCTTCGCCAATATCCGCATCCGCAACGAGATGATGGACGGCAAGGAAGGCGGCAACACGATCTATTATCCCGATCCCGGTGCGGCCGGCGAGGCGATGTCCATCTTCGACGCCGCCCAGGCCTACAAGAAGGACGGCCATCCCACGGTGGTGATCGGCGGCAAGGAATACGGCACCGGATCGTCGCGCGACTGGGCGGCCAAGGGCCCCAAGCTTCTGGGCGTGCGCGCGGTGATCACCGAAAGCTTCGAGCGCATCCACCGCTCCAACCTGATCGGCATGGGCGTGGCGCCCTTCTGCTTCGAGGCGGGCAAGAGCCGCAAGGATTACGGCTTCACCGGGCGCGAGGTGATCGATATTGCGGGCCTGTCCGGTGACATCAAGCCGCGCCAGAAGATGGAGGCCATCGTGCACCGGCCCGACGGCACCCGCTTTGCGTTGCCGATCCACCTGATGATCCTGACGGCCGACGAAGTCGCTTATTTCAGGAATGGCGGCATTCTTCCCTATGTGCTGAGAAAACTGCTGGTCGCCTGAGCCTTGTCGGCATGCCCTGAAACGACCGCGTGAGCGGCGCGCTGAATTTCCGGCGTGCACGATCTCCGCTGGAGGCTGTTTGAATGCCGATGCGGCCGATTGTGTGGTGATGGCGCCGCAGGAATCCGAACCGGATTCTATTCGGCCACGGAAAACCAGATGATGCCGTTTCCCTGCAGTTCGATCGAATCGTCCGTGCCGGTATCGGGCGCCAGTTCATAATCGGAGGCGCCGATAACGCCGTCCACAACGCCGTTGCCGAGCGGCAGAATAATTCGCTCCCCGATCCCGCGCACCGACCCTTTGCGGAACAGCGTGCCGCCGCTCTTGTAGACGGCGGGCGTTTCGACCACCTGCAGCATGTGCTCGTAGATGCGAGGCAGAAACTCTGGCGGGTGCAGGTCTTCCAGCCGCGCGCCGCGGAAACTCTTGCCGAAGCCTTCGGTAATCCGGTTGCCGGCGAGCCGGCCCGTGAACTGCTTGGTGTCGGGATCGAACTTATAGGCCCAGACGATGTTGAGCTGGCGCGCGATCTGGGAAGGCCGCAAATCCGCCCAGCGCGGCATCGGCCTGTTCTGCCGCGCCTGGTACCAATGCTCGGCCACGGCCTGCAAAGCAGGAGAGGTGATTTCCCTCTTTAGGCGTTCGTATTCCATTCCCCGGCCCGGTAAAGCTGATAAGTAATACCACCTGAATTTGACCGGCAAAATCTTAAAAATCACTGGCAAATTGCCAGAGTCATCAAGGGTACAGGGTAAACGCGGCTTTCGGTTTCCCCAAAACGCCCGTTCATATCGAAATCGTCGCGCGGCATGATGGGGCAATGGTTCCCGATTCGCCTGCCTGGGCCGTCCTCCTCTTTGCCGCCGCGGTGGCGGGATGGGGATTTGCGAAGCCCCAAAGCGCCGCTTCGCGTCTTTACGTGCGCTTCGCCGCAGTGCTCTTGTCGGCGCTGGCGGTTTGCGCCGGTCTGGATCTCGGCGATGTCGCACTGCTGTTCCTTCTGCCGCTGACGGCAGCCGCCATGACGACAGCGGCGCTGGCGCGTTTTGCCCGGCGCCCTCCCGGCCTTGCCGCCGGCCTGCTGCTGACGGTGATGCTGGCCTTGGGGCTGGTGGCGGCAGTGACGGGCTGGGCCGCGATATCGCTGCTGCCGGTGACATTGCTCAGCCTCGTGATCTGTGCGCTGGCGCTGGGCGGAATGGCGCCATTGGCCGCGCTGGGCGCGCTGGCGCTGATGGCCGGGGTTCTGGCCTTTCCGCAGCAAGGCGCCCACAGCGGGGTTCTGCTGTTCCTGGCGGCGGCGATACTGGGATTGTCGCGCGGCCTGTCGCGCACCGCGCCTTTAGCCGCGGCAGTCGAGCAGGCAACCGCCGCCGCCCGTCGTCCGGCGATAGGCCGCCTGGGCTGACCGGTCGGTCGGGGACGCTGCCATCACCTGGCCCAGCAGTTGCGCCACGAAGGCCGGTCTCAGCCTGGGCGCGTCCTGAATTGGGTCGAAACGCTCCGTGCCGTCCTGGCACACGTGTTCGATCCCAAGAGGCGAATGACACGCGCGCGGCGCGGCGCCTGTATCGGGACGCTCGCGCGCCAAATGGCTGGTGACGCTGGTTTTTTCAACGGGACGGGGCGCTGCGAGCGCGGGCAGGTGCCTTCCGCGGCTGACAGGTTTCGCATGTCCGTTCACGTACATGGAACCCTTCAACGCAATTCGCACGCCAGCGCTTTCGGGTCCTGACAGGTTTGCGCTTTCTTAAGCCCGTGCCCGGCATAGTGCCCGCCAATCAATGGACCGGAAAATCCGGCCGGGGGTGGTGGAAGTGTTAAGTGCCGCGTTGCAGAAGCCGGAGGAAGTCCGCCAACTCATTGCGCTGGACGATGAACTGCGCCTGAAACTCGCTATCCAGTCGGCCGGCTATGCGGCGTTCGACTGGGACGTGTCTTCGGATACAATCCGCTGGGATGGCGCCACCGACATCCTGCCCCTTCATCTGGATCATTCCAGTGCCAGCAGTTTCCTGGACGGGATGGTTGCCGACAAGCGCCGCCAGTTTCTGTCCATCCTGGAAACGTCATCCCCCCAGCCCACGTTCTTCATCATCGATGTCGAGGTAGCCGCGGCGCTGGGCGCCGTTGCCTTCACCATCTCGGGCACGCGCCTGCCGGGCCAGGACGGGCGCACCGTGCGGCTGCTGGGCATTGTGCGCGAAAATACCGAACGCGCACGCGAGATCCAGCGCCTGACCTATCTGGCCACGCGCGACGAACTGACCGGCCACCTCAATCGCAATGCCTTGCGCGAGGAACTGGCCCAGGCCATCGAGAAGGCCAAGGAGGAGAACCGCTCCTGCGCCTTCCTGGTCGCCTCCATCGACCGGCTCGCCATGATCAATGACGGGTTCGGCTTTGACGCCGGTGAAGAAGTCATCATGGGCGTGGGCGAGCGGCTGTCGCGGACCCTGCGCGGCAGCGACATCATCGGCCGCATTGCCGGCAACAAGTTCGGGGTGATCCTGAAGAACTGCCGCGAGCAGGAAATCGCGGTGGTCGCCTCGCGCCTTCGCGTCGCGGTCAGGGGAAACGGAATTGAGACCCGCAGCGGCCTGGTCGCCGCCACCTGCAGCGTGGGGGCGGTGTGGCTGCCCTCGGCCGCATCGTCCAGCCAGGAAGCCATGCTGCGCGCCGAACAGGCGCTGAACCAGGCGCGGGTGGGCGGCCGCGACGGCTTTGCCGCCTACCAGCCGTCGCCCAGCCGCGAAACTTTCCGCCTTCGCCAGATGGCCATCGCCGACGAGGTGGTCCAGGCGCTGAAGGAGAACCGCCTCAAGCTGGCCTACCAGCCCATCGTCGAGGCCAAGAGCCGCAAGGTCAGCCATTACGAATGTCTGCTGCGCATCTCCAGGCCCGACGGCTCCATTCTCACCGCCGGCCATTTCGTGCCCGCCGCCGAGCAGATGGGCATCGTGCACATGATCGATCGCTTCGCGCTGGAAACCGCCATCGCGCGGTTGAAGGCCCACCCCGCGATCGCCCTGGCGGTGAATGTATCGGGCACGGCCGCCAGTGATCCCGTCTGGCTGCAATCCTTCATCGATTATGTCGCCGGATCACGCGACGTGGCCGGACGGCTGATCGTTGAGCTGACCGAAACCGCCGCCCTTCACCATTTCGAGGAAAATGCCCGTTTCGTCTCCCAACTGCGCCAGCTGGGCGCGCGGGTGGCGATCGACGATTTCGGCGCCGGCTATACCAGCTTCCGCAATCTGCAGATGCTGCACGTCGACACCGTCAAGATCGACGGCTCCTATGTGACCGACCTCAGCCGCTCTCCCGAAAACCAGGTCTTCGTGCGCACGCTGGTGGACCTGGCAAAGAATTTCGACATCGGGACGGTGGCCGAGTGGGTAGGCTCCGACGCCGATGCCTCTCT
>DASTRG010000342.1:0-3746 GCA_035761325.1 Rhizomicrobium sp.
GGTGGACACTATCTTTCGCCGTGTTTTCGGAGAAGCCTAGTCCCGCAGCCTGAACGCGATCAGCGTGTCGTCGACCCCGGTCCGATTGTCCAGCATGCCGCTTCCGCCGGCTGCGACCACGACATATTGCCTGCCCTTCCACACATAGGTCATGGGCGTGGCGTTCGCGGCGGCGGGAAGGCGTTGTTTCCATACTTCCCTGCCCGTCCTCGCCTCAAAGGCGCGCAGGTAATTGTCCATCGTCGCGCCGATGAAGATGAGGCCGCCTGCAGTCACCACCGGCCCGCCCATATTGGGCGTGCCTGTCTTGCCAAGAATATATTGGCTGAAGGGCATCAGGTCCTCAGTCGTGCCCAGCGGCACGGCCCACAATTCATGGCCGTCATGCATGTCGATGGCGTGAAGCTGGCCCCACGGCGGGGGATTGCACGGCATGCCGAAAGGCGAGAGCAGCGTCTGGCGCTTCATGCCGAAAGGCGCGCCGGTGTTGGGCGAAACCTCGATGCCCGGACTGGCCTTCTTCACTGCCGCGTAGTCCTTGCGCGGGATGAGCGTCACCCGGTGCAGCACGTTCGAGGTGTTCACATAGGCGATGTCATGCAGTGGATCGAAGGCCAGGCCGCCCCAGTTGCTGCCGCCGCCGGTGAATGGGTAGACGATGCTGCCCTGGGTGCTGGGCGGCGTGAACATGCCGTTGTTGCGCGCGCCGGCGATGGCGGCGCGGCATCTGCCGCGGTCCCAGAAGGTCAGGCCATAGGCCATGTCCGGGGTGATGTGGCTGGCCGCCAGCGGTTTTGGCGCAATCGGAAAGGGCTGGGTGGGCGAAATCCGGTCGCCCGGCGCGGCGCCCTGCGGCACCTTCTTTTCCACCACCGGAATGACCGGCTTGCCCGTTTCGCGATCAAGCGTGAACAGCAGCCCCTGCTTGGTCGGCTGCAGCACGGCCGGCACGGTCCGGCCCCTGTAGGTCACCGTCGCCAGCGTCGGCTGCGAGGCAACGTCGTAATCCCAAAGATCGTGATGTGTGGTCTGGAACGACCACACGACTTTGCCGGTGGTGATATCCAGTGCGACCACGGAGTTGGCATATTTCCCCGCGCCCGCCCGCATGCCTCCCCAGAAGTCGGGGCTGGTGCTGGCGACGGGCAGGAAGACCAGGCCTCGGGCGTCATCCACGCTCATCGGCGCCCAGACATTCGCCGCGCCGCCGCGGAAAGAAGGCCCCTGGTCATCCAGGGGATCGAATGACCAGCGCGGCGCTCCGGTGATTGCATCAAATGCATGCACAGTGCCGCGCAACTCGTTCACGCGCTGGTTGTCGTCGATCGACGAGCCCACCACCACCACGCCATGGCTGACCACCGGCGCGGATGTGGTGTGGATGTTGCCTTTGCGCCTGGGCACGCCGTCGGGCGCGATCACCACCGTGCCGGCCTTGCCGAACCCCGCACAGGGCTTGCCGGTCGCCGCATCCAGCGCAATCAGCCGCCGGTCGGCGGTGTTCATGTAGATGCGGGAGGCGCATCTGCCGCCGGCCGCGAGCCGCGCAAAGGCGACGCCGCGACAGACATATTTGTTGGGATAGCGGATGGCCGTGTCCAGATGCGGGTCGTAGCGCCACAATTGCCGCCCCGTCGCGGGGTCCAACGCGCTCACCTGATTGAAGGGCGAGCAGGTATAGAGCCGCCCGTCATCCAGAATGGGGGTATTTTCGAAACTGGCGGCGCCCATCGCCTTGCCCGCGATGGCAGCATTGTCGGTGGCATAGCGCCAGACCTCCGTCAGACGGCTGACATTGGCCGGCGTAATCTGGGCGGCGGGCGAAAAGCGCTGGCCGCCGGCGTCGCCGCCATACTGGCCCCAACCCGGCGCAGCGGCATGGGCCGCACCCGCCGCCAGCGCCAGGCCCATGATACAGATCCGCCGCATATCGCTCTCCCGTTTTGCCGGCCCTTGGGGCTATGGTCCCGGCCATGTCGAACCCGACCTCATCATCTCCGCCGGTCCCGGCGAAAGCCACGGGGGGCGTGACGCGCCGGATCGGTGATATCTGGCAATGGTTTGGGATAAGCGGCGACGCGGTAGGGACCAGCGGCATCCTGCGCCGGACATTCCTTTACGCCTTTGGGGTGGCGGCCGTGGTGGTGGCGGCGATCAACACCCTTAACATGATCACCGACTATCACGGCATGCGCCGCATCGACTGGCGCGAACCCCTGATCTGGGAGGGCTCAAGCTGGATCACCCTGATGGCGGTGTTCTGGATCACCTGGGTGGGATACCGGCTGGCGCCGCCCTCTGTCCGCCCCCGGTGGCGGCTGCTCGTCCACGTGCCGCTGGCGCTGGGTTTCTCCCTGGCCCATGTGGTCGGCTTTATGTGGCTGCGCGAACTGGCCTATTGGCTGTTGGGTAGCCAATACGTTTTCGGGAATTTCTGGCCAACCTTCGCGTACGAATTCCGCAAGGACGGGCTGGGCTATTGCCTGTTCCAGGGTGGCTTCGCCCTTATCGAGCATCTTCTGCGCCAGCAGCAACTGATTGAAGCGCCGGGCCAGACGCTGACCTTCGACATCCGCGACGGCGCGCGGCTGACACGGGTGCAACTGGCCCAGATCACGGCGGTGGCCTCGGCCGGCAACTATGTGGAGTTCGTGCTGCGGGACGGGCGGCGGCTTCTGATGCGCTCGGCGCTGTCGGCCGTGGAAGAAGATCTTTCCCGGCGCGGCTTTGTGCGTACCCATCGCTCGTGGCTGGTCAACGGCGCACTTGTCAAGGCGCTGACGCCGGAAGGCTCGGGCGACTACACTGTCGCGCTCCCCGATCTGGAGGTGCCGTTGTCGCGCCGCTACAAAGCGGCGCTGGCGCAGCTTCGCGGCGACTAATCCTTCAGGATCTCTGCCGCGGCCTGTTCCAGGCACTCGGCCATTTTGGTCCGGATCACTTCATCCGAGTACCGGCCCGCGTCCAACTCGGCCCGCAGCTTGCGGAAGACGTCCTCGTCCCCCTTTTCCTCCATATCCGCGGCAATCACGCTGGAAATAAAGGCCTCGGCGGCCCCGCCAGTCAGCCCCTTTTCGGCGGCGGCCCAGGCCCCAACCAGCCGGTCACGCCGGGCTTCGACCCGAAAACGCAGTTCCGCATCAAGGGCCCATTTGGACTCGAACCCCCGGCGACGATCCTCGAAGCTGACAGACATGATGTAACTCCTTGTTATTCCGTTGTTTTTCGTAAAATTGCCGCCCCAGCTTGTGCGGCAGACCACCATGGACGATATGAGGGAGATATGGATGTGGGTTGGCGCTTTCGCAACATTGCCGCGCGCCTGCCCCATCCGGTAGATTCGGGGTCTGGGTCCTGGGCGGCCGCCTTTCCGGCATGAGGACCATTCCTTAAAGAAGGACACGTCGCATGAAACGCCGCCGCGTCATTTACGAAGGCAAAGCCAAGATCCTGTACGAGGGCACCGAGCCCGGGACCGTCATCCAGTATTTCAAGGACGATGCGACTGCCGGCAACGGCGCCAAGAAGGACACGATCGAGGGCAAGGGGGTCCTGAATAACCGGATCAGCGAATATCTGATGACCCAGCTTCAGGGCATCGGCGTGCCGACCCATTTCGTGCGCCGCCTGAACATGCGCGAGCAGCTGATCAAGGAGGTGGAGATCATTCCGCTGGAAGTGGTGGTCAGGAATGTCGCCGCCGGGTCCATGTCCAAGCGGCTGGGCATCGAGGAAGGCACGCCCCT
>DASTRG010000343.1:0-41948 GCA_035761325.1 Rhizomicrobium sp.
AGGGGCGTCTCGGCGATATGAAGGCGCGCCTGGAGCGTCTGGAAGCCCGCCAGCAGCGCAAACGAGAGCTTGTTTGTGGTGCCATGTCACAAGCGGGCATGGAAAAACTCGGCGCAGAAGACTTTTCCGTTTCCTTACGCCAGGGCCACCCGCGGCTGGAGGTGGTCGACGAATCCAAGATCCCAGAGCGCTATTTTATCTCCCAAGCTCCCAAGCTGGACCGGTCAGGTCTTATAGCAGCGCTCAAGGGTGGCGAGCCATTAGACGGTGCCGCTCTTGTGGAAGGCATTCCCCACATCCAGGTGAGGACGAAATAATGTCGCACATGAACGTGCATGACGGCCGCCAAGCTATGAGCGGTAAAGGGGCGACGGCTCCCCGGGACGGCTTTTCCACCAATCAGCTAAAAAAGCTCAGCCGGTCATTGGACCCGGCTTGCGTCCATGTCCGGAATGTCGATAGCCGTAAGCTCTCCTATATCGAGGGCTGGTTTGCAATCGCCCAGGCCAATGACATATTTGGCCCATCCGCATGGGATCGCGAGATGGTGCATTTTGAGCGTGTCTTTGAACGCGCCTGCGCCGGTACTTATACCTGTGGCTATCTCGCCCGCGTCCGCATCCGGGTGAGAGCGGGAACAACACAAATTATTCGTGAAGGCACGGGCTGGGGGGCGGCCTCGGCACGGACTCTTTCTGACGCGCATGAGCGTGCTCTAAAATCAGCAGAAACCGACGCTACAAAACGAGCGCTCGCCACGTTTGGCAGCCAATTCGGCCTTTGTCTTTATGAGCGTACGGCCGGAATGGATAAACCCGCATTTGCTCTAATGAATGCCGATGGCGCGGCTTTGGCGTCTTCTTTGTCTCCGGAGAGCTTTTGCAGTGGCCTCCGGCAACTCATCGAAGTCAGCAAGACTGAAAGAGAATTAGATTGCCTCGCCGAGAACAATGCCACGGGCATCCACGAGCTTAAAGCCCAATCACCCCATCTTAAAAACAAGCAGGGGGAGCACTATGCTGACATTTTATCGAGGCTTATTGATCAAGCGCGCGAGAAACTCCAGTTTGCGGAACCTGCACTCAGATCCTCGGGAACGGTCGCCGATGTGCTTGCAGACCAAGCAATATCGGATGCTTTCTCCAAGGACGTCACTCTTGGTAATGAGGAGCTTGGTGATGAAAGATCTGGCGCTGACGAAGCAACGCACGGGCAGGGCCCGCAAGCTGACCATGGCGGTCTGCGTCAGGGAGCCAATGATGAAGGGCGCACGAGTGATGGAGTGGCCACTAGCATAAAACCATTAACTCCGGAGGAGGCTTTAGCGCCCTCCCGCATTGCGACAGGCTCAAGGATCGACAAAAGCCGTCTCGTGTTTGGGGCGACGGAGAAGAGGCTGCGCGATAAGCAACATCTAAGACGTGTGGCAGCTCTTCCATGTCTAATCTGCAACCGCCAGCCATCACATCCGCATCACTTGCGATTTGCTCAGAAACGCGGATTGGGCCAGAAAGTCAGCGACGAATTCGTGGTCCCGCTCTGTGCTCTTCATCATGGCGAACTTCATCGAAGCCAGTCGGAGAGGGACTGGTGGAAAAAGCGGAATGTCGATCCGTTGCCGATCTCTTCCGAGTTATGGGCCAGACGAAATGGCCATATATAGTTAAAGCCTAGGAGCGGGGCGAACGCTGAATTTAGAAGCCAATTTAGGTCGCCCAGGAGTCGAAATTCGCGGCGGTGCCTTTGGGTGCGGCCTTTCAGGGAGAGGAAATTTGGATGGGATGAGGTAGGGCGGTCGTTCCGGCAATCTTCGAACCTTATGAAGCCAGAATGTTCGGTTACGCACTCGGTTGGGCTTGCTTGCCAACCATATTACGCCCCGCTTTATAGCTTGCCTTAGAGCCTTGGGCGCTGCATCTTTCTGGCCTTGCAACAGGAGTTCATGTGTCCCGAAGTCTCGCCGCTGATGCTCTCGTTACGCCCGTCATTTTATCAGGCGGGTCCGGTACGCGGCTTTGGCCTTTGTCGCGCAAGGCGCTGCCCAAGCAGCTTCTATGCCTAACAGGCGAGCGCACCATGATTCAAGAGACAGTTGGCAGGGCACAGGGTGAAGGCTTTGCTGCGCCACTGGTGATCTCAGGTCAGGATCATCGTTTCCTGATTGCGGAGCAGCTGCGTGCCGCCGGCATCACCGACGCACGCATTGTACTGGAGCCCGTAGGCCGCAACACAGCGCCGGCTGCCACCATTGCCGCGCTGCTTGTCGCCGATGGCGATCCGGATGGCCTGGTCCTGCTCATGCCGTCCGATCATGTCATCCTCGACGAGCCGGCGTTTCACTGTGCGGTAGCAATCGCACGTCAGGCGGCAATGGCCGGTGGCCTGGTCACCTTCGGCATCGAGCCGCAGGGGCCTGAAACCGGCTATGGCTATATCAAAGGCGCCGGTGCAATGGCGCAGGTGCCCGGTGCCCTGATGATCGAACGCTTTGTGGAGAAGCCCAATCGGGACACCGCGGAAGCCTATCTGGCGGCAGGTGGCTATTTCTGGAACAGCGGCATGTTCTTGTTCCGCGCACGGACTTTCCTGGATGAGATCGCGCGCCTTCAGCCGTTCATGTTTGACTGCTGCCGCGCCGCGCTGAAGCATGCCCATCGCGACCTCGATTTTATCCGGCTTGGTGAGGCGGCTTTCCTGGCGTGCCCCTCCGATTCCATCGATTGTGCGGTGATGGAACATACCAGCCAGGCGGCTGTCGTGCCGGTGGAGATGGGCTGGAGCGATGTCGGCTCCTGGCAGTCACTGTGGCAGATCGCGCCAAAGGATGCTGACGGCAATGCCATCAAGGGCAACATCCTGACGCAGAAGTCGCGCAACACCTATCTGCGCAGCGAAGGTCCATTGCTGGCCGCGGTGGGATTGGAGAATATGGTCGTAGTGGCCACCAAGGATGCGATCCTGGTTGGCCAACGCGATGCTGCCCAGGACGTCAAGGAGATCGTCGACCTGCTCGCCGAGCGGGGCAGCGAGCAGCATATTCTCCATCCTGTGGTGCATCGTCCCTGGGGGACATATGAGAGTATCGACTCCGGCAACAGTTTCCAAGTCAAGCACATCATGGTAAAGCCAGGTCAGAAATTGTCCCTGCAGATGCATCATCACCGCGCGGAACACTGGATAGTGGTGGATGGAACGGCCCTGGTGACCTGTGACGACAAGCAATTCCTGCTGCAGACCAACCAGTCTACCTTCATCCCTCAGAGCGCCAAACACCGGCTGGAGAATCCGGGCCAGACCCCGCTGCGGCTGATCGAGGTACAATCCGGTTCCTACCTCGGAGAGGACGATATAGTACGGTTCGAAGATACCTATGGGCGGGTTCCAGCGGGCAAGGCGCCGGTCTGATTCCGGAGGAATTTGTTTTTACCACAATCGGTTACGAGGCTTCGCCGAAACCAGCCATCATCCTTAGGCTCGATCTCCCTTCGGGAGTGGTCCGGCTTCCGGACATTTTTCCAAATATTTAATGATAGGAAGGGCGCCAAGTGCGGTGTCATTAAATTGACGGGCCGCGGTGTAAGTATTTGTTTTGGCCCGATAGTTCGATAAAGAGGACGCCATGCTTTTCCAACTTCTGTCCTTTACTGCTATTCTGATTACGCTCGTGGTTTGCCTGTCCGCTGCGCCCCTGGGTCGCCATCTGGGCGTCATGGCTATCCCGGACGGCCGGCGCAAGACACACAGCTCGGCGACCCCGCAATTGGGTGGCGTCGCGATTTTGACCGGCTTCGGTGTCTGGCTGGCCGGCTATCTGGCTTGGAGTGGCGCACCACCCGACAAGTTGTTGCTGGCTGTTCTTCTGTCGGCCGCCGGGTTGGCCGTGGTCGGATTCATCGACGACCGGCACGAAATTCCGCCGATATCGCGCATCCTAATGCTGCTGGTCTTTCTCGATATCACCTTCGCGCTGGATCCGGAATTATTGCGGCCGGTGCTGCACTGGTACAGCTTCGGCGACGGCAGCATTCCGCAAATTGCCTTCTTCATCCTGCTTAGCATGACGTCGGTTGGGCTTGTCAATTCCGTTAATATGGCGGACGGACAGAACGGATTGGTAGGTAGCATGTTCGTCGTCTGGTCGCTGTGCCTGGCCATCGTGTCGGACGGCACGCTGGCAATGGCGGCCGGCATGGTAGGCGCTCTTTCCATGGTCTTCCTGGTCTTCAATCTGCAGGGGAAGATCTTTCTGGGCGATTGCGGTTCCTATGGCGTGACTTTCGCACTGGGCATTCTGACGGCGGCGGCTCACGCCCGGGGCGAACTCCCGCTTGAGACGATCATCGTTTGGTTCTTCATTCCCGTTGCCGATTGCCTGCGCCTGGTGGTGAGTCGGCCATTACGTGGCCGCTCGCTGTTTCAGGGCGGCCGCGATCATTTCCATCATCTGCTGCAGGACGCGCTGGGCATGCGTACGAGCGCCGCCGTCTATATCGGAGCAGTGGTCGCGTCATCGCTTTTTACAACCCTGGTGCCCAGCTTTTCTCTAGTCTGCCTGTCCTTCATGTGCGCCTTCTATTTCAGCTTCGCTAACCTGACGGAAGCCGGACGCGACGTCGAACATTGGGACGAGCAGGACACGATGGCTAAAGTGATCCCATTACAGAGCGTCAATGATCGTGAACGCTAGCATCACGCCAGCGGTCTTTTCCAGGCCGCAGCTGCGATGAAGGTCGACGCCTTCGATTTTGAACTTCCGGAAGCACTGATTGCCTTGCGGCCGGCCGAGCCGCGCGATAGCTGCCGCCTTCTGGTTGTGCATGGCGACGGACGGCTGGAGCACAGGACCTTTTCGGACATCGTGGACTATCTGTGCGGGCCTGACGTAATGTTGCTTAACGACACTCGGGTGTCGCCCGCGCGGCTGCACGGCCAGCGCGAAGGCCGAGGAAGCATCGCCAAGGTCGAATTTCTGCTGCATCGCAGGCTCGCGCCCGATCGCTACGAGGCCATGGCGCGACCCCTGAAACGGCTGGCACCGGGCGATTGCCTCCGCCTGGGCCAGACACTGACCGGGCGGGTCGCCGAAAAGCGTGCGGATGGGCTGGTGGACATCGTCTTCGACCTGTCGGGACCCGACCTGGATGCCGCAATCGCGGCGCAGGGCGAAATGCCCCTGCCACCCTATATCGCGGGCAAGCGCAAAGCGGATATGCGCGACCGCAGCGATTACCAGACGGTTTATGCCGCCCATGACGGCTCGGTCGCAGCCCCCACAGCTGGGCTTCATTTCACTGCCGCATTGCTCGATTGTCTCGCGACGCGAGGCGTCGAGCAGACCCGCGCCACCCTGCATGTGGGACTAGGTACCTTCCGGCCCGTGAAAGCGCAGGATACGGGTGGCCACCAGATGCACCCGGAATGGGGTCAACTGCCGGCCGACACCGCATCGCGACTCAACGCGGCACGCCAGGTGGGCGGACGTATCGTTGCGGTGGGCACTACATCGCTGCGACTGCTGGAAAGCGCTGCCGCCGAGGACGGCACGCTTGTGCCATGGCAGGGCGAAACGTCGATTTTCATCACGCCAGGCTACCGCTTCCGCGCCACCGGCGCGCTGCTGACAAATTTCCATCTGCCCCGCTCGACCCTGTTCATGCTGGCCAGTGCCCTGGTCGGACTGGAGACACTGCAGGCTGCCTATGCCGCGGCGATTCGTGAACAGTACCGATTCTATTCCTATGGCGACGCCTGTCTGCTAATGCCGCCGCATGGAAAAGTTTGAATTCGCGCTGTCTGCCGTGGACGGGTCGGCCCGTACGGGCGTGCTGCACACGCCGCGCGGCGAGATCCGCACCCCTGCTTTCATGCCGGTTGGAACTGCTGCCACGGTCAAGGCCATGCTGCCGCAAAGCGTACGCGAAACCGGCGCCGATATCCTGCTCGGCAATACCTACCACCTGATGCTACGGCCGGGCGCCGAGCGCATCGCTCGGCTAGGCGGCCTGCACAAGTTCATGGACTGGCAGCAGCCGATCCTCACGGATTCCGGCGGCTTCCAGGTGATGTCGCTGGCTTCCCTCCGTAAGGTGTCGGAGGAGGGTGTCCACTTCCAATCACATGTCGACGGCCGCGCCGAATTCCTTACGCCGGAACGGGCTATGGAGATCCAGCGCATGCTGGGCTCGGACATCCAGATGATTTTCGACGAATGTCCGGCGCTTCCAGCAAGTCATGCAAGTATCGAACAGTCTATGGAGTTGTCCCTGCGCTGGGCAAAGCGGTCAAAGGTGGCGTTCGGGGTGCAGCCTGGGCGTGCCTGTTTCGCTATCGTGCAGGGCGGTATCTACGCGGATCTGCGGCAACGTTCGGCCGAAGCACTGCGCGCGATCGGGTTCGATGGTTATGCCCTGGGTGGTCTGGCTGTTGGTGAACCGCAGGCTGCCATGTTCGAGACGCTGGATGCAGTGGTCCCGCATATGCCGGCGGACCGGCCCCGCTACCTGATGGGGGTCGGCAAGCCCGATGACGTGGCGGGCGCGGTATTGCGCGGCGTCGACATGTTCGACTGCGTGCTGCCCACCCGTTCGGGACGCAATGGCCAAGCCTTCACGTGGGAAGGCCCGTTGAATCTTAAAAACGCCCGCCACGCTGACGACCCGGCGCCGCTGGACCCAATGTGCCGCTGTCCTGCCTGCCGACAATTCGGCCGCGCCTATTTGCACCATGTGGTCAAGTCGGGCGAGATCATTGCCAGCATGCTGCTGACCTGGCACAATTTGACTTTCTATCAGGACATGATGACGGCGCTGCGCCAAGCCATTGTCGATGGTACGGCCGCCACATTGGCGGCGCGGCTGGCGACTGCCTATACGCGCCCGGAAAATTGACGTAATTGGCAATATTTGTTGTCTACTGGCAGGGTCAGAGAATATTCCGGCAATTGTTACCCCGCGGCCGAACCAGTAATAAGGGCGCGCGACTAGGAGGATTTCAACGTGTCCATTCAGTTCATCGATTTGCAGGCCCAGCGTCGTCACATGGGTGATGCCCTGGACCAGGCAATCCTGGCGGCCGTTCATGCCGGACAGTGGATCATGGGACCGCAGGTGAAGGAGCTTGAGAACAAGCTTGCGGCCTTCGCAGGCGTTAAGCACGCCATCGCCTGCGCCAACGGCACCGACGCGCTGATGGTTGCCCTGCGCGCTTGGGACGTTGGGCCCGGAGACGCGGTTTTCGTACCTGCTTTCACTTTCGCCGCCTCAGCCGAGGTAGTGGCGCTGGTTGGTGCGTCGCCGGTTTTCGTCGATGTGCTGGAAGACACGTTCAACATGGACCCCGCTAGCCTAGAGGCGGCTATCGCCATGGTGCGCAAGGACGGCAAGCTTAAGCCGCGCGTCATCATGCCAGTGGACCTGTTCGGCCAACCGGCCGACTATGCTCGGATCGAGGCCGTCGCGGGACGCGAGAAGCTCAAGTTGCTCTGCGATACAGCCCAGGGGTTCGGCGGTCAATTGAATGGTCGCGTGGCGGGTGGCATCGGCGATGCCGCCTCGACCAGCTTCTTCCCGGCCAAGCCTCTTGGCTGCTATGGCGACGGCGGGGCCACCTTCACCAACGACGATGAAATGGCGGCGCTCCTGCGATCGATCCGCGTGCACGGTCAGGGCACCGACAAGTACGAAAACGTCCGTGTCGGCGTGAATTCGCGGCTGGACACGATCCAGGCCGCGATCCTGCTTGAGAAGCTGAAGCTCTTTCCGGCCGAGATCGAGATGCGCGAAAAGGTGGCGCAGCGCTACAACAAGGGGCTTGGCGCGTCCAACCGAATCCATGTTCCGCACGTCATCGCTGGCGCGCAATCGACTTGGGCGCAGTACACGATACAGGTCCCCGGCCGCGACAAGCTGCAGGCGGCGCTGAAGGCAGAGGGTATTCCGACCGCGGTCTATTATCCCATTCCCCTGTCGATGCAGAAGGGATACTGCCATTTCCCCAGCGCTCCGGTCCCGGTCAGCGAGAAACTCTCTGGCAGTGTCATCAGCCTGCCGATGCACCCCTATCTGGACGAACAGACCCAGGACAGGGTCATCGCGGCGGTGTTGGAGGCAGTTGACGGGCCAAGTAAATAAGCCATTGAATTATATAGTATTTTTTAGACGAAACGCGGCCGCCGCGCGTTGTTTCGCCCCTTTACTATCTTGGATGGGGAATGGTATCGAACATAAGGGCTGGACGGAAATGCCCACCTGTCGAGCCGCCGCGGAGAGGCGATGATCGCGATTATTGACTACGGGATGGGCAATTCCGGATCGATCAAGAATATGCTGCGCAGGCTGGGCGTGGCATCGCATATCACCTCCGATCACCAAGCCATTTGCGAAGCCGACAAGTTGATCTTGCCTGGAGTCGGCGCCTTCGACGCGGGGATGAAAAACCTGCATGACAGAGGCCTGGCGCCCCTGCTGGACCGTCGGGTGCGCGAAGAGAGGGTGCCTGTATTGGGCATTTGCCTGGGGATGCAACTGATGACCCGCGGCAGCGACGAGGGCAAAAGGCCGGGACTCGGCTGGATCGACGCCGAAGCGCGCCGTTTCAGCGTGCCACCTGGCTCGCGGTTGAAGGTACCGCACATGGGCTGGGCGCCAGTCGTCAGCCGCAAGTCCAGCGCGCTGGTTGCGCCCTCCAACCAGGACGAGCTGCGCTTCTATTTCGTACACTCCTATTACATTGACTGTCACGATGGCGCTGACGTGCTGCTGCAGGCCAGCCATGGAAACAGCTTTGTGGCGGGGTTCGAGCGCGACAACATCCTAGGGGTTCAGTTCCATCCCGAGAAGAGCCACAAATTCGGACTGAAGCTGCTTGAGAATTTCGCGACACGGTACCGATGATGACCAAGGCGCGCGTCATTCCGGTACTGCTGCTGAAGGGCAAAGGTCTGGTCAAGACCACCAAGTTCAAGAACCCGGTCTATGTCGGCGATCCCGTCAATGCCATTCGCATCTTCAATGATAAGGGCGCGGACGAGCTTATGCTGCTGGACATTACTGCGACGCTCGAAAAGCGCGATCCCGACTTTCGCCTGATAGAGGAAATAGCAAGCGAATGCTTCATGCCGCTCGGCTATGGCGGTGGGGTGCAGACGGTCGAGCAGATGGGGCGCATTCTGCAGAGCGGCGTGGAAAAGATCTGCATTAACAGCGCGGCGCTGGCGGGCCCGGATCTGGTGCGCCAGGGCGCTGAGCGCTTTGGCAGCCAGGCGATCGTCGTCTCGATCGACGCGAGGAAGAAGCTGTTCGGTGGGTATGAAGTGTATGGTCACGCTGGCCGCAAGTCCGCCGGAAAGGATCCGGTCTCCCATGCATGCGAGGTGGTTGCCGCCGGCGCCGGCGAGATACTGATCAATTCGATAGACCGGGATGGCACAGGGGGCGGGTATGACCTGGAACTTGTGCGGGCGGTGGCGGAAGCCGTTGACGTACCCGTGATCGCCTGTGGCGGCGCGGGCAACGTGGCGCACATGCGCGAGGCGGTGGACAAGGGGCGCGCCTCGGCGGTGGCGGCCGGGAGCATGTTCGTCTTCCACGGAAAGCACCGGGCGGTTCTGATCAGCTATCCCTCGGCCGAGGAAGTCGCCAGCGTATCTGCGGCTTCGACCTGAACCTTTGAAGGGCAGTTATGACTGAATACCGAATTTGCGCGCGCTGCATCATGGATACCAGCGATCCTGAAATCACGTTCGATGAGAATGGCGTTTGCAATCATTGCCATCTTTTCGATGACAGGATGCGCCGGATGGTCATTCCGCCGGAGCAGCGGGACGCGCGCCTTGCCGCGCTGCTGGACCAGATCCGCGCCACAAGCAAGGGAAGGGCCTATGACTGTGTTATCGGGGTTAGCGGCGGCGTCGACAGCACCTACGTCGCCTACCTCTGCAAGCAGTGGGGCTTGCGACCCTTGGCGGTACACTTCGACAATGGCTGGGATTCCGAACTCGCAGTCGCCAATATCGAGAAGACGCTAAAGCGTCTGGACATCGATCTGTACACCCATGTCGTCGATTGGGAAGAGTTCCGCGACCTGCAGCTTTCCTTTCTGAGGGCCTCGACGCCGGACGGCGAAGTTCCCACTGATCATGCCATTTCGGCGCTGTTGTACAGGCTGGCCGCGCGGCACGGGATCAAGCATATCCTGTTGGGAACCAATGTGGTCACCGAGGGCGTGATGCCAATGCTGTGGGGTTACGGGTATTTTGATCTGCGCTATATTCGCGCGGTGCACCGTCGCTTCGGCAAGGCGCGGCTGAGGACCTATCCCATGATGGGGCTGCTCCGCCTGTCATATTATGTTCTCGCTCGCGGCATCCGGGGCGTGCCGATCCTGAACTATGTCGACTATGACAAGAAGCGGGCGATGACGACGATCGAAAGTGATCTGGGCTGGATTTATTACGGCGGCAAGCATTATGAATCAATTTACACCCGTTTTTTCCAGGCTTACATGCTTCCGCGTAAATTCAACATCGACAAACGGCGGGCGCATAATTCCGCTCTAATTCTCTCTGGCCAGATGAGCCGCGAGCATGCGTTCCAGGCGATGGCGGAACCGCTTTATCCGGATCCGCGGATGGAAGAGGAAGACCGCACCTATGTGGTGAAGAAACTGGGCATCGGGGAAGCGGACTTCGCCTCCATCATGCAAAGCCCGCCCAAGACGTTCCGCGGCTATCCGAACTCCTATGATCTCCTGCAATCGGTGAAATTCATGCGGCGATTTTTTAAATGAGCAGCGTTGGAGTTGCTTCCTCAAGCGGCTCCGTCAGGCTGGTGAGCGCCTGCTCGACCATCTTCGCTGTACTGTTAATCTACTATACGTTGGCTCGTTTCGCCGGTGTCGACTACGAGGACGCAACGCAGATTTTGCCGCCCCAAATCCAGTACGTAATTTTTACAATCCCCATTGTGGGCGTCGGCGCCGTCTTTGCCGTTCTGGGGTTCGTCAACGGCACGGTAAGGGCGTCCGAGTGGCTGCTTTTCATCTATCTCACAGCCATGGCTATCGTGTCGGTATTGCGCTCGGATTTCGCCATCATCCCGAGTACGATTTCCTTCGTAGTGCCTCTGATGGGAATCTGGGCGTTGGGGTTGGCTCCGTCTCCCTCGCTGTTAAATGGTTTGATCTATTTCTCGCTGCCATTGGGTGCTCTTTCGTTTTTGGTCGGACAAAATCTATGGGGAATAATACCAGGCTTTGCGAATGACGAGATTCCCTGGCGGGTCTCGATTTTTCCCGGCGTGGCGGACACGGCGTATTTTTGCGTTGCCATCATTATTGCGAATGTCTGGTTCTCCAACGGCGTGTTGCGTCGGGCGACCACCGGATTGGCTGCATTCTTCCTTCTGTTCACCGTCATCCGTTCGGCGGCGATTGGGATGATGATGGCGTTGATCTATCTATGGCTGGCGGGCAAGCAGGGCTTCAGGACTTCGTTCCGCCGCTGGCTTCTGATTGCCGCCATGTTGATAGGATTTATTGTTCTGATTCTGCTGCCTGCTTTTCTATCTCTGTTGCTGCCCGCAGGCATCAACATTCCATTTGTCAACCAGTTCCTCTTCCATTCCGAGCAAGGCGTGCAGGGGGCGAAGGGGTTGAGCGAAACCGTCTATCGCGGTTGGCTGTGGGCTCAGCACATCAGCATTTTTGTCCAGCACCCCCTGTTCGGCATTGGTTCCTACGATCTGAACAACCTTGTGGACGACCGAATTCTGGGGAACCAGCATGATTATGCGGGCACCGAGTCGCTGCTGACAGGGCTGCTGTCGAGGGTGGGATTGCTTGCCCTGCTTCTGTTTGCCGCGATCATTGCCAAACTACACCAGGCGGTGAAGCTGGGTGAGCACGCGGCTGCGGCGAGCGGCATCGCGATGATTGTGATGCTGATCTCGCACGGGGGGTTAGCCAATACCTATAATATCGAGTTTCTGCTCTTGGCGAGCGGTCTGAGCTGGCGCACCAGCTTGATGTCGCGGCTGACTGATAAGAGGGTTTCTGAATCCCCCGGCTAGGGGGCCGGAAGAGCCTGCAGCGCCGGGAGAATTACCTTTCTGCGGGCACGGAACAGTGTGATGCCGACGCCGATCATAAGTCCCAGCAATATGCCTACAGCCAACTCGATCGCGCGCTGGGGCTTTACGAACTTGTTGCGCTCCGCCACCTCTGGCGGATCGATGATCGCATAAGCATAGTCATTCTGTACCTGCGCCAGCATTGCCTGATTCATGTTGACCTGCGTCAACCGCAGGATGCTTTCCCGAACCGTCTCGAAGGTCGCGGTCGTCATTTCCTGTTTTAGGTATTCCAGATTCTGTTTGGCTTCACTGATCGTTTGCTTGCGAACGGTCTGGTTGGCGATCTGAACAAGTTGTGCCGCCCAGTTTGCTGCCATTTGTGGATCCCGCCATTCGACGGTTACGCTGACAAGCCCGGTCTTCTTGTCTTCCGTGATCTTTCTGACGCTCTTGGTGAAATAGTCCAGCGCCATGCCCATGGTTGGGGGCTTGTCTGTCCACGCCTTCTTCTGGGGATCGTATTTCTTTGAGAACAGGACAGGCAGAAGATGGTCCTGCTCGATGAGCTTGCGCACGACTGTGCGCGACGAAAGAATGGCGATGAATTCTTCGCGCTTGGAGTCGCCTGTGCCTAAATTGATGCCGGCGAGCGAGGCCAGGCCCTGGAACTGAGAGGGGGCTCCGGCTCCTCCGCTGGTCGGCGGTGTCTTGACTGAAATCAGTGCGGTCGAACTGTAGAGCTTGGTTGCCAGGACGAAAGCATGCAGCGCCGCCAGCGCCACCATGACGACAACTGCGCCCAGGATGACGCGCCAGCCCTGCCGGATGGAAAGCCAAGCCGCCGCAAGATTGACCCGCACAGAAGCCTGCTGTTCGGGCTGCATCAGCAGGAAATAGCCTTCGGGCTTCTGGCTCATCTGGTTCATTTGCGGGCTCTGATTGCGCGTTGGTCGTGCCAGCAACGTTTCTAGGGCGTAAGGGCGCGCAGCACCATGGGGCAGTTCTCCCTCTTGGGGGAATCTATCGAGGCAAAATCGTGTTTGCAATCTGGCGGCTGGGGGAATAGAGGCCGATACGGGGAAAACATATTCACAATCAATGCCTTGTATGGAGAGCGGGACCTGCGTTATAGGTACACTCTGCTTCTTCGCCCAAAGCTAATGCGATGATCGACCTCATAAATGGCAAGATGGCTGCGCAGGCTCTTGAAGACAAAAAGTTCGCCTTTATGCAGCTTGATGGCCCGAAGTCGCCGTGAAGGTCCTTTACCTGCATTCTTCCAAAGCTCTGGGCGGTATGACCAAAAGCCTCACCGAGATGATCCTTGCTTTCCCAGCTGGGGCGGTGGAGGCCGTTATCCTGTGCCCGCGCGGACAGTCCGCTGAAATCTTTCGAGCGGCGGGATTTAAAGTTGTCGAAGCGTATGGTATCGCGCGATGGAATGAATCTCGGCATGGCTATTATCGCGGGCTGCGCTGGCTGGTGCTGCTGCGGGAACTGGTCTTTCTACCCTTTACGCTCCTGGCGCTGCGCCGGGCGTTGGCGGAAGGCCCCTATGACCTCATTCACTCCAATGAGGTGGATACCACTTATCTGGGCCTTCTGACGAAACGCTTGACCGGCGTGCCCCTGGTGGCGCATGTGCGCTGCCTGTTGCGCGGTCCGGGCGGCAGCAGAAGGACCCGGCACCAGGAGGCGGCACTGGCCGCCGCCGATCAGGTGATCGCAATCGACGGTAATGTCCGGCGCACCCTGCCGCCCGACCTGCCGGTGGAAATCGTTCATAACGGCATGACCGTCAAAGGGGAGACGATTCAGGAACTGCGGGATGGTGGCACGGTGCGGGTGGCCGCCATCGGGACGCTAAACGCCACCAAAGGAATCTACCAGTTTCTGGATGCGGCTCGTCGATGCAGAGCAGCGCGGCTGGACGTGGAATTCTGGTTGGTGGGCGGCAATGTGCGCCAGGTTGCGGGGCCCATAGGTTGGCTGATGCGCCAGCTAGGGCTAGAAAACGACGTTCGCGCGGACCTAGAGCGAATCATCCAGGCAGAGGGGCTTGCCAGCCGCGTGCTGCTGAAGGGCGTTGTGAAGGATGTTTCGGCCATCTATCGCCAGATCGACATAGTGAGCTTCGTCACGCCTCTGGATGCGCCCGGGCGACCGGTGTTCGAAGCAGCCTATTTCGGCATACCAAGCGTCGTGGCCGTGCGCGATCCCACGCCTGATACCATCGTGCCGGGCGAAACGGGCATCTGCATCCCGATGCCTGATCCGAAGCTGCTGGCCGATGCGGTGGAATATCTCTACCGCAATCCTGCCGAGCGTCGCCGCATGGGTGAAAACGCGCGTGTCCTGGCACAGGCCAATTTCGATATCCGCCGCAATGCCGCGCGTGTGTTGGATATTTACCGCCGGCTGGCCGGCAGCAGGTTCTGATTGCGCATCCAGTGTACGGTTTCACGCACGCCGTCCGCCAGTGCGTAGGGCAGGGGCCCGACGGCATCCTGCGTTTTTTCGATAGGGTAATGCGCCCCCGTCACTAGGTTGCTCAGGCGGAACGAGGTTAGCGGGAAGCCGTGCCAGCCCAACAGCTTGACGCCGTCGCCGACCAGGGCGAGCAACTTCAGCAGGACGTAGGGCATGGTGGGAATCCAGCGCGTGCCGGTTTCGCGGCGCACGGTTTCCGCCCACTGCCGCACGGTGGATTCGGGATAGTCTCCGAGATAGAAGGTCTGTGACGCCACGCGGTTGCCCGACGCGATGAGCAGGGTTTCCATCATAAAGGCGGCGTTGCCGACATAGGTGATTGGTTTGATGATATTGGCGGCCTTCTGGATGTGCACATAGAGGCCGCGCGATACTATCTGAAAGAATTTTTTGTAGGAATGTTCGAACCACGGTCCCCAGACCGAGGTGGGGCGCACGATGACCCATTCGGAGCCATGGTCGCTGTGCCGCACAATCAATTCGCCGTCGACCTTGCTCTGGCCGTAAGGGTTGGGCGGGCAGTAGTCCAGGTCGGATTTCGGCAGGTACCCGTTGCGGCATACCAGAAGACTGGAAGTATAGATTGTGCGCCGGACGGTGCCCGCAGCGCGGATGGCCGCCACCAGATTGTCAACACCCTGGGTGTTGGTGAGGAAGTGGGAGGGATCAGGAATGGGAACGTCCACACCGGTCGCCGCCGCCAGGTGAATGACATAATCCGGCTTGAAGTCCGTCACCGCGCGGATCAGGCCGTCGCGGTCCAGGATGTTTAATTCACGCCAGTACGGCCTGTGCGTGTCCAGATTGGGCGCCTTGATATCGATATTGAGCACTTGGTCGCCGCGCGCCAACGCGCGCGACACTACCGTGGTGCCGATGAAGCCGGACCCGCCTGTAACTAGAAGCCGCATGCTGCACCTTACCAAAAATTAAGAGGTTTCACGCCAGCCCTTTAAACGCTGAACAATGCGCTGTGAAGCCTTGCCGTCGCCAAAAGGATTTTTTGCCCGCGCCATGCGGGCATAGGCGGCCGGATCGTCCAGTAGCGCGGTTGCTTCGACCAGGAGCACTTCTGAGCGCGTTCCCACCAGTTTGGCGGTCCCGGCCTGGACTGCTTCCGGCCGCTCGGTGGTGTCACGCGTCACCAGCACGGGCTTGCCCAGGCTTGGGGCTTCCTCCTGAATACCGCCGCTGTCGGTGATGATCATGTATGCCCGACGCATCAGGGCCACGAAGGGGATGTAGTCCAGCGGCTCGATCAGGTGGATGGCTGGGTGATCTGCCAGAATGGTCCGGGCGGTGGCCTGGACATTGGGATTGAGGTGGACGGGATAGACGATCTCCACATCACCGCGCTCCGCCAACTGGCGCAGGGCGCGGCAGACCCGCTCCAGCCCGCCGTCGAAATTCTCGCGCCGATGGCCTGTGACCAGGATCATCCTCCGGGCCGGATTCAGCAGGGGCAGGCCGGCAAGCGCGGTGCCGGCCAGCGCGGCATCCCGATCAAGCTTTGCCGCGACCCATTGCAGCGCGTCGATCACTGTGTTGCCAGTCACCGCGATCACATCGTCGGGCACGGCCTCGCGGCGCAGGTTCTCGGACGAGCCCCGGGTAGGCGGAAAATGCAAGGTAGTCAGCCGTCCTACCAGCTGGCGGTTGGTTTCCTCTGGCCAGGGCGCGAAGATATTGCCGGAGCGCAGGCCGGCTTCAACATGCGCCACCTTGACCTTGCGGTAGAACGCTGCCAAGGCCGCCGCGAACGCGGTTGTAGTGTCACCCTGCACGATCACCCAGTCAGGCCTGGTGTCGTCGATAACGCGGCCAACGCCTTCCAGCGCGCTGGCGGTCAGCTGGGTCAGCGACTGGTTGGGCTTCATAATGTTGAGATCGTAGTCGGGTTTTAGGTCGAAGATGTCGAGGACCTGGTCCAGCATCTGGCGGTGCTGGGCGGTCACGCAGACGATGTTTTCCATCGCCGGATCTTCCTGCAGCGCAAGTACCACCGGCGCCAGTTTGATGGCCTCGGGGCGCGTCCCAAACACCGTAAGTATCCTCATTTAAGGCTTCCCCGCTTATCGCCTTGCCATCATCATGTCTAATGGCCTCTCGTAGCAGGATTGGGACTGGCGGCAAACCCGCCAAAGGGTGAGCGAGCCACATAGGAATGTTGCCATAAGTAATTGATAATACGTGGGTTTCTGTTACTTGTGCGAGGGTACTTATAAGTGTAGCTTCCAGCGCGCTCAAGGCAATATCGCGACATAAACGGGGCACATGAAAGCCAGATTCCTTCCTATTTTCGAGCCGTCCCTCGCGGGTAATGAACGAAAATACCTGCTGGAAGCCATCGATACGAGCTGGATTTCCTCGCAAGGTCCTTTCATTTCCCGCTTTGAACAGGACTTCGCCGCCTATCATGGCGTACCCTATGCCGTTGCCTGTTCGAACTGCACTACCGCTTTGCACATGGCGCTTCTGGTCGCCGGTATCGGGCGGGGCGACGAGGTTCTGTGTCCGGACCTAACCTTCATTTCGCCCGTCAATATGGTCCTTTTGACCGGCGCCACGCCCGTGCTGGTGGATATTGAGCCTGACGGTTTCAACATTGACCCCACCCTGATAGAGGCCAGAATCACGCCGCGGACAAAGGCGGTGATTGTTGTTCATCAGTTCGGCCATGCCGCTGACATGGATGCGATCTGCGCCATCGCCCGGAAGCATGATCTCGCCGTTATCGAGGATGTGGCTGAGGCGATCGGGGCCCGCTACAAGGGCCGGATGCTGGGCACCATCGGCGATCTGGCCTGCTACAGCCTGTTCGGCAACAAGATCATCACTTCGGGCGAAGGCGGGATGGTTATAACTTCCAATCCCACCTACGACCGGAAACTGCGCGTGCTGCGCGATCATGGCATGACACCGGGCAAGAAGTATCACCACGAAGTTCCGGGCTTCAATTACCGGCTGACCAATCTGCAGGCTGCGGTAGGCCTGGGTCAGCTTGAGCGACTTGACGAAATCTTGCGCGAGCGGGCCAGGATATCGGACTGGTACGAAAAGCGCCTGTCCAATATTTCGGGCCTTCGCTGGCGTCCGAACCTTGACTATTCATCCAGCGTCTTCTGGCTGGCCACGGTAACGCTGGACAATGAGGAATGGCGGGCGCCGCTGATGGATCATCTGCGTCAGGCCGGCATTGAGCCTCGGCCGATGATCTTCCCTGTTCATTTCGCGCCCTATCTGGGCATCGACTGCGACGCGGCGGACTACCCGATGTCCCGCTCGATATCGCTGCGCTCCGTACATCTGCCTTCCTCCACCAATCTTACGGAAGCCGACGTGGATCGCGTCTGCGAAGCCGTCATTACCTGGATTCGCCATCAGTGACAGATGAGTTGCCCCACCCCCTGATCCCGGATGGCGCCAGCGTCCGGGATGCGCTGGAGAGCCTGCGGCGTAGCGGGTTGGGCCTGGTCTGCATCGTCGCGGAAGATCGCAGGGTCGTCGGCGTGGCCTCGGACGGCGATCTGCGCAGTGCCATGCTGGGCGGGGCCAGCCTCAATGATCCCATTTCCGCGGCAATGAACCGCGAGTTCGTTTGGGTGCGCGAGAACGCCCCTCGCGAGCATGTGCTCAAGCTGCTGGACACCCGCATCCGGGTGGCCCCCATCCTGGATCGCGAGGGCCGTTTCATCAGCATGGCGACGCGCGACTATGCCGGTTCCAACGGCGCGCTTTATGCGCGCGCCAAAGCGCCGGTCCGCCTGAGCCTGGCGGGTGGCGGTACCGACATTACCCATCATTTCATCAAGAAGAACGGTGTCTGCCTGTCGGCCACAATGGCGCGCTACAGTCATGTCATTCTGAAAAGGCGACCTGACCGGGTGGTGAAATTCATTTCCCGGGACCTGGACCAGGTGGTCGAAGCTGCCTCGCTGGATGCGATCACCTATGACGGAAACCTGGACCTGCTGAAGGCGGGCGCGCGGCTGATGAGGCCGGACTATGGCTTCGAGCTGTTGGCGGCATGCGATTTTCCACCGGCTTCAGGGCTGGGCGGTTCTGCCACCCTGCTCGCAGCGGTCATTGCCTGTTTCAACGAATTCCGAATAGAGAAGCTGGGCCCGTACGAGATCGCCGAACATGCCTTCGAGGCCGAACGGATCGAACTAGGCGTGGCGGGTGGCTGGCAGGACCAGTATGCTACAGTCTTCGGTGGGATTAACTTCATGGAGTTCACCTTCGACCGCAACCTGGTGGTGCCGCTGCGCGCCTCCAGGGCAACACTGTGCGAACTAGAAGAGAGGCTCCTGATCTGCCACACTGGTCAGGAGCATCTGGGCAGCGCGGTCCATGAGAGGCTGCGTGCGCGCAGCACGGAGGACGATTATCAGGATTTCTCGGCGGCGCTGTCCGACATCGCCCAGCGGATGCGTGACGATCTGTTGCGCGGACATCTGGCGGACTTTGGCCGGCTGTTGCATGAGACGTGGATGCTGAAGCGCCGCTTCAGTCCCAATGCCAGCTCCGAAGGACTAGATTCCGTTTATGACGTCGCCATTGAGGCCGGGGCACAAGGCGGGCGGTTGCTGGGCACCGGCGGCGGCGGCTTCTTCCTGTTTTCCTGCGATCCCTTTCGCTGGCACGACGTGGCGGGCGCCCTTCGCCAGATGGGGTTGCAGGTGGACAGCGTTGTCCTGGACACCGAAGGCTTGCGATCATGGACTTATGCGGCATGACGGCGCCCGTCCTCATTTTGGGTACGAGTGGCTTTGCCGTCGAACTACATGCGCTCCTGCAATCCGCTGGGCGGTCTGTTCTGGGGTTTGTTGGTCCATCCGGCGAAACCGTGTTGCCGGCGGCGCATCTGGGCGATGACGCCGCACTGGACAGGATCGACGCGCAGGTCGAGGTCCTGGTCGCGGTGGGGGCGGCGGCTGTCCGGCGCAGGCTGATGGAAATGATCCTAAAAAAGGGGCGAAAGCCAGCCACATTCGTTTCCCCTGGGGCCTATGTTGCGGATAATGCGGAGCTCAGCGCAGGCGTCATCATCTATCCCAATGCCACGGTTCACGCCGCGGCAAGGCTGGGCAAGGGTGTTCTTGTCAATTCCAACGCCAGCGTCGGGCATGAAACCCGGATCGGCGATTATGGCACGGTGGGCCCTGGCGCGGCGATCGGCGGGCGATGCGAGATCGGGGCCGAGGCCTATCTGGGCATCGGCTGCTCAATCATTGAATCCCTGCGCATCGCGCACGGTGCAGTGGTCGGCGCTGGCGCCGTCGTCGTCAGGTCGATAGAATCCGCCGGTACCTATGTCGGTGTCCCGGCGCGGCGGATTGCATGATGCAGATTTTTGCTTCCACCACATTTCTGGGCGACAGCCGCACCCGTGTAACGGATGTCGTCAGGGCCATGCGCAATACGTCGCTGGACGGTATCGAGCTGGGCTCTACCCATCGCTTCGAGGATGAAGCAGCACTTCTGGCGATCCGCGATCTGTGGCCTGGCCGCATCCTGACACACAATTTCTTCCCGCCCAGCGAAGACGAGAATTTCGTGCTCAACATCGCATCGACCGACGCAGAGGCGCGTGCGCGTTCGCTGGTACAGTGCCGTTACTGCATCCGCATAGCGGCCGGGTTGGGTGCGGAGCTTTATACCGTGCATCCCGGTTTCACGGCCGTCCCGGTGGAGGCGGCCGCGAAAAACCGGGGTGGCTACTACGATTTCCGATTCGACGATGTTCGCGTGCCCCATGAGACGGCATTCGCGGTCATGACCGACAGTCTGGGCGAATTGATGGATGAGGCCGCGCGGGCAGGCGTGACGCTGGCCATAGAAACCGAAGGTTCGGTCACAAAGCAGGGGATACTTCTGATGGAGAAGCCCGAGGAATATGACCGGCTGCTTGCGGCACTGCCGGCGTTGCGGCTCAATTTCAACCTGGCGCACACCTCGCTTTCGGCGCGGGTACATGGTTTTTCGGTGTCTGAGTTCGTCGCCCGCTTCGGCCAGCACTTCGCGGCGGTTGAGCTAAGTCACAATGATGGACACAGCGACCAGCATGCCGCACTGGTGCCGGGCTCTTATGTTTTTGACTGGGTTGGTCGGCTACCGGATGTGCCCTGGATCATGGAATTCCGCAATGCCAGCGTCACGGATCTCGAATACAGCGCGGCGCTGATACGGGCGGCCAAGCGAGGGAAACAGGACGATGCGGCAGATTAAACTGGCCGGGGGCCGGGCGTTAGGTGACGGACAACCCTGTCTCCTGATTGCGGAGGCGGGCGTCAATCACAATGGCAACCTGGATATGGCCCTGAAACTGGTGGACGTGGCGGCCGATGCCGGCGCCGACGCGGTGAAATTCCAAACGTTCAAGGCCGAGCATATCATCACGCGTTCTGCCCCGAAGGCGCAGTATCATGTGGAGACGACGGGCGGTGACAGCACCCAGAGCTGGTTTGACTTGCTCAAGAGCCAGGAATTGACGCCCGACATGCATCGGGCCCTGATCCGGCGCTGTGTCGAGCGGGGCATCCTTTTCATGTCTACGCCTTACGACTTCGAAAGCGTTGACCTGCTTGATGATCTCGATGTGGCGCTATACAAGGTGGCGTCAACCGATCTGGACAACGTGGCGCTGCTGGACCACATGGCACGAAAGAAGCGCCCCATCATCCTGTCGACCGCGATGAGCACCCTGGAAGAGGTGAAGGCCAGCGTGACTGTCATCAAGAAGCATGTCGATGACCTGCTGGTCATGCAGTGCACCGGCGACTATCCCGCCCCACCTCAGGACGCCAACTTGCGCGCTATGGCAACCATCGGCCGCGAGTGCGAGGTTCTGACCGGCTATTCCGACCATGTGATGAATTCGGCGGTCACCTTCGGCGCAATCGCCCTGGGCGCCAAAGCCTATGAAAAGCATTTCACCCTGGGGCGCTGGCTGCCCGGTCCCGATCATCGCGCGTCTATCGATCCGGAGCAGCTCGCCCGGCTGGTGTCCGACATCCGGACGGTCGAGATAGCGTTGGGGGATGGGATCAAGCGCGTAATGCCCAGCGAGGAGAAGAACCGCGGACGCCTGCGCAAGAGCCTTCTGGCGGCGCGTGATCTGCCCGCGGGAACAGTGCTGAGCGCCACCGATATTGTCGTCAAGCGGGCCGGCGGCGAGGGTCTGGCCGCCGGGCGCTATTTCGAAACCGTCGGAATGTGCCTGAACCGCGCGTTGCGGGTCGAAGAGGCAATTGGCGCGGACGCGCTGGAAGGACAATAGCGCTTCTATGAGTGCGCTCGCGCGACTGGGCCGCAGCGCCACCGTCTATGTGATCAGCAGCATTTTGCAGAAGGGGACGGCCTTCCTACTTCTGCCGCTCTATACCCGATTCATGCCGCCCAGTCAGTACGGCATCTATTCGGTGGTCTTGGCGCTCAGCCAGCTCCTGGCCGTGGTTTTCCCGCTGCAGCTCGACGCGGCCGTGCTGCGTTTCTACTACCTCTATCGCGACGATCACGAAAAGCTGCGGGAATTCTGGGGCAGTGTCCTGACCTTCATGGTATTGTTTTCCGGCGCCACCGGGCTGTTTCTCCTCCTATTTGGAGATTTTTTACTGCGTCCGGTCGTGGGCCAGATTCCCATATGGCCCTATGTGGCGATCGGGATCGTGATCTCGATCTTCCAGCCCTTCTTCACGGTCTTCCTCGCCGTGCTTCAGGCGCGCGAGCGGTCAATTCGCTATTCGATCGCGTCCTTCCTGTTTTTCCTGTCGACTACTCTGACGACCATTGCACTGGTGGTCTGGGCGGGATTCGGTGCCCTGGGCCCGCTGATCTCCATATGCGGCGGCACGATTATCTTTGCCATTGCGGCCCTGATTATCCTGCGGCCGGACTACCGGATCTGCTTGAAATGGAACCATATTCGCCAGGCGCTAGGCTATTCGTTGCCCACCATGCCCCATGCGATGGCGGGCACAATACTGGGCATCAGTGACCGCATTGCGCTGAACCTGCTCAAAGGCGTAGCGACGACCGGCGTGTACAATATAGGCGCGGTCATCGGATCGGCGGTGGAAATGATCGCCTCGGGCGCCAATCGCGCCTATATCCCCATTGGTATGAGCATTCGCAGCCGCGAGGACCCGGAGCAGTTCCGCCAGTTACACGAGTTGGGCGTGGCTGTGATTGCGATCCTGTGCCTGGCCGGGGCGGGGCTTTCGATCTTTTCGCGCGAGATCGTCTATGTGTTCGCTGCGCAGGCCTTCCAGGCGGCGCGCTTTGTGATTCCCTTCATTGCATTCGGAGGCGTGGCCAGCGGCATTTACTATATCCTCGTCAATGTCCTATTTTTTGATAGGCACTGGGTGCGGTACATTTGGGTGGGCACGGGGCTTGCGGCGGCGGTCAGCATTGCGATTAATTTCACACTGATACCGGTATTGGGAATGATGGGGTCTGCGGTAGCGTCGCTGGTGGCGCAGCTCGTTTCCACCACCGTGATCGCCTTCATCGGCAGCAGGATCGATCCGGTACCCTGGCACTATGGGATGATCGCGCTGGTCTATGGCGTCTGCCTGATCGTGGCCTTCGCCGTGGTCTATCTTCTCGCCGGCCTGTCCATCGGCATCTTTGTGATGAAGGCGACAATTTTCGCGGCTCTTGTTCCAGCCATCGGCCTGATCTTGTGGCGCGATCCCATGCGTCTGCCCTATTTCGCATTGCGGCTGGTCCGCAATCGTACTCTGCGCGCCATATGAACTCCAGCCAAGTCATCGATCTTCTCAACCATCTGGAAGCGCGCTATCCGGTGGCCCAATGGCGAATCGGCGGCCTGCACATCTGGCCCATCCTGCGTGCGCGGCTTTATCACGCCATCGTCCACTTTTACCTGCTTTCGGCGGATCAGCATCCCGCCTCGGCAAGGTCCTTGCGCCAGCGTTTCCTTTCCACCCCGCTGAACCTGTGGCGGATGGCGCGCGCCATGATCCGCGATGGGCGCCATACGCGTCTGGGTTTTCGCCGCGCCGACGTCCTTTTCCTTAGTGATGGCACTTCCTTCTCTGATATCGAAGGCATTTGGTATGACCGGATAATGGATCCAATCGTCGCACGGCTGGCAGCGCGGGACATGAAGAGTTTCATTATGTCGCCAGGTTGGCTGTCCCTTGCTCCGCGAAACCAACCTTCGCTTTTCATCCAGCCGCGACTCGAGATGCTGAAGATTCTCGCAACCATCCATCTGCGGTTCTCGGGCCATCCCGCTGTAGAACTGAATGGTCTGGATTCGATGCTTGGCGAATTGCGGGCGGAGGAATTCGGCACGGTCGTGCCCGGTCAAGGCTGGCTGTTTGCCCACACTGCGAGGATCGTGGCTCTTGCGGGCTATTTCGCCAAAGCCTTGAGAAAGGTCCGGCCCCGGATAGGCCTGGTGAACACCTACTACTCCGCAGAGGGCTATGCCTTTTGCGTGGCCTGCCACCGCGCTGGCGTTCCGGTCGCAGACGTTCAGCATGGCAGCCAAGGCCGCGATCATATGGCCTATGGCCGGTGGCAGGCGTTGCCCCAGGGTGGGTATGAGCTGATGCCGGACCGTTTCTGGTGCTGGAGCCCGGCGGAGGCCGAGGCGATCGCAGAATGGAGTGGAGGCACCCGTCACTCGCCTTATGTCGCAGGCAATCCGTGGCGGGACATTTGGCGCGCGGATAGCGAAGCTTTCGTCCGCCCCCTACGGGATCAGGCGCTGGCGTTGCGCCGGCGTTCCGGCATGCCACACCATGTGTTGGTGGTCTTGAGCTGGGGCCTCGCCGAAGAAGAGGCCCTGAAGGTGTTCCGGGCGCTAAGCACCTTGCCTGCCGGCCAGCATTTCTTCTGGATCCGGCTGCACCCAGTGGAACATGGAAAAGAGAGCGAGGTGGCGCGGCAGGCACGTGATTGCGGCCTTGCCGCGTTCGATGTCGATGCTGCCAGTGCGCTGCCTCTCTATGCGGTTTTCGCGGCGGTGGACCTTGTGGTGGCGCTCGGCTCAACGGTGGTCATGGAAGCGGAGGCATGGGGGCTGCGGTCTGTGGTGACCACCGCGTATGGCGGCGATATCTGCAAGCCATCGATCCAGTCGGGGGCTGCCGTTCTGGCGATCCAGGAAGACGACATCGCCCGGGCGGTGCGCGCCGGTCTGGCGGCGGCACCGATGCAGGCCGCGGCGGAAACCACCCCCGCCGGTGGGCTGGACGCGGCGCTGGACAATCTGCTCGCCGTCAGGTGTGCGCGATAAGACCCTGCGCCAGCAGCATGTCTTCGACCAGCTCCATCACGGCATGGCCGGCGGTGATGTGCGATTCCTGGATGCGACCGGTCTCGTCGGAAGGCGCCACAAAGGCGACGTCGCAGAGAGGCAGCGCCGGACCGCCGGTGCCGCCCAGGAAGCCGACGGTCTTCATGTCCATTTCGCGCGCCGCCTTCAGCGCCGCCAATACGTTGGGTGACTTGCCCGAGGTCGTGATGGCCATCAGCACGTCTCCCTCGCGCCCCAGTGCGCGGGTCATGCGTTCGAAATAGACCTCATAGCTGTAGTCGTTGCCGCAAGCCGTCAGCGAGGAACTGTCGATGGCTAGGGGAATGGCCGCGATGCCCGAGCGATTGACGTTGGGTCTTAGCCGCACCAGAAGTTCGGCCGCCAAGTGCTGGGCATCCGCCGCCGAGCCGCCATTGCCGCAAAGCAGCAGCTTGCCGCCCTGGGCAATGGATTGGGCGCAGACCTTGGCGATCTCCACGATCGCCCCGCAGTGTGATTCGATGACTTTGCGCTTCACCTCTACGGAGCGGATGAAGAGTCCGCGGACATAGGCGACGGATTGTGCATCGCTGGAAAAATCGCTCATGACCGTCTCAATGCTCCTGGAGTGTGTCGATCCAGCCCTTGGTGAAGGCCAGATAATCACGCCCCGCGCCGATATCGTCGTCCTGGCGAGCCGCCTGAAGCACGAAATCACCCTTGTAACCGGCGGCCCTCAGTTGTGAAAACACGCTGCCGAACCGGGTGTCGCCGCTCCCCAGCGGCACGCTATAGCCGCCGATGGTGCAATCCTTGACATGTATGTTGCGCACATGGCGCGCATAAAGCGCCAGTTCGCCGTCGGGGTCATAGCCGAACCAGGTGCTGTTGCCCATGTCATAATTGATGCCCAGGCGCGGGTGATCGTAGCTATTCATCAGGTCCGCCAGCTTGCGCGGAGGCAAATCGCTTTCCAGAACAATATCCACCCCAAGCCGTTCGGCCCGCGGCAGGACGCGCGACATGACATCATCGAAATGGGTGCGGGCCGCGTCGTTCTGCAGGCTCGCATCGCCCATCAGCGGAACTTCCAGCATGGGCAGGCCTAGATCCGCACAGTCCTCCAGCATCGCCATCAGGACAGCTTCGCCCTCCCGCCGCATGGCCTGATCGGGCGAAACGATAGGCCGTTCCATCGCGGTGTCGGCGCACAGGCCGGTTATGAAAATGCTGCTGCCGCGCGCCACCTCGCTGATTTCCCGTCGGCCGTTGGCTGAGCGTACGGGATTGTTCTCCCAGCTCTGCATCTCGATGGTCAATTCGATGGCATCATAGCCCAGCTCGCGCAGAAGGACGAATTCCTCCTTCCAGCGCGGGCCGGGGAAAGCCTGGATTCGGTTGCCCACCTTGGGCAGCAACCGCCCCTGCATCATGCCGATGCGATGCATTACCTGCTCTTGAAGCGATAGGCGTTCGGAGCGTCGCCGGTCGAGGCGTTCTGCCGCGCCCACGCTTTGATCTGGCCGGGGATGTCCACACCCACCGTTTCGCTCCACAGGTCGAGTAGTCGGGCGTAATAGGGACCGACCTGCCCGGTGCCAATATTCAAACCATTGATCTTGATGACCGGCAGCATGCAGAAGGGCGTCGAAGTCATGAAAGCTTCGTCGGCGGTATAGACGTCGTAAGCCTCGAAATTTTTCTCGACCACGCGCATGCCCAGCTTGGGCGCAAGCGTGTTGATCACGTAATCGCGCGAAATACCGCGCAAAATATTGCGAGGCTCCGGCGTGATCAGAACACCATCCTTGATGATGAAGAAATTGTTCCCGGTGCCTTCGGCCACGAAGCCGTCGGGATCTAGCAGCAGAGCCCAGTTGTTCTTGCCTTCGGTCAGCGACACCTCGATGTTGCCCATCAGGTAATGGATGCGGCTGCGATTCTTGATTTTGGGGTCGAGCAGGGAACCAGGAATGGCCCGCTGTGAGGGAATGATGGCATTGATGCCCTCGTCATACAGATGCGCCATGCTCTGGCAGGTCCAGCGCAGGGGGAAGTCAGCGATAATGACGTTAGTGCCCGACGGCAGGTCTACTTCGTTCTGATAGAGGCCCAGAAGGCCACGCGTGACGTCGATCATCACGCGGTGTTCGTCATCGTCATTGAAGGTCGGCGCATTGGCCTCGATGGTCTCGTAGACCTTCTTTTCCATCTCATCCATGCTCATGGTCATCGGCACGCGCAGGATCTTGAGACCGGAATAAAGGCGTTCAAGGTGCTCGCGCAGCATGAACTGCTTGCCGTTGAAGGAGCGGGTCATTTCGAAGACCATGTCGCCGAACATAAGCGCGGAATCATAGATGGAAACGCGGGCTTCGGTTTCCGGAACGAATTGACCGTTGAAATAGACGACACGGCTGGACTTGCTCATTGCGACAGCTCCCTGATGGTGCGCCCACATCGCAGCAATATGCGTCCGGTGCAATAGGCCGCCGCGGGGACCGTGCTCAACCCTTTGCCTTGCCGAAAAGCAGGCAGAAGTTATCATCGATAACTATTTTGGTTGTATCTGTAAATAGTGAACAAAATTCGGTACTTAACTCGTCAATCGATTTCACACATCCGATGGGATTAGGGGGTACGAACTCGGCCAGAAGGCACCTGGGCGCGAGGGTGGGGAACCGCGAAAGGCAGTATTTCCAGTTCTGGACATAGGCAAAGACCCCCATGACTGCTACCAGGTCGAATCTTTCCTCCATCTCACTGGCTGCCTGGGCGGTCATGACCCGGAAATCTATGTCGGGATAGCTGGCCCTGGCCCGGGCGATGGCGGTGGGTGAAATGTCGGTCCCCACCACATGATTGTTCTTCCGCTTGACACGATGGGTCAGGGTGCCCTTGCCGCACCCGATCTCGAGCACCCGGCCGAAATTGTACTGGGACAGGATCGTCAGCGCGATCCGCTTGCGCAGCGGGCGCAAGTCGCGCTCATGCCAGCTGTCGAAGCCGCCCTCTCGCTCGTCCCGGTACATCTGCTCGAAATTGCCGACCAGCCTGCGGCCTGCGACGTCGAAGACATAGTCATGATAGTCGCCGGGACGGTCGGCGTCGGAATCGCCCTTTCCAGGTGCCGTCTTACCACATCCCTTTTGTCGACTTTCACGCGAATGTGGCCGGTATCGTACTCATTGTCCATGTTCCCGACAGGAACAAGTTAGAATGCGGCTGCCTTTTTATAGACATTGTCGTACCAGGCGATCGTATCGGTAATGTGGAAGTTCGGATTGCGCGGGTAAAGGTACTCGTAGAGCGCCTTGATGAAGACGTACTGCTCCGGCGTGTTGACGTCCAGCACCAGGTCGGGCCGTGCAAAGGCGGCCGGGCAGGGAATCGTGCCCACCGGGTAGCGCCGGGCATCGACCGGCGTCTGGGTCGCATAGTCGAAGAAATTTGTAGCCGCATGCTCGCGCCGGAACGGATCGGTGCTGGTCTGCCAGACCTCCTCGAAGGCCCAGAAATCCATCACTTCCGCGCCGATGCCGTCCGGATAGTTGTTGCCGAAGACCTGGGTCAGGTTGGAAGAGAATACGCTGTCGGACCCCAGGTGATAGCGCACGATCCGGTCGATCTCTTCGGGCTCCGGCGTGGCGTTGTCTGCCGGCAGCCGCAACATGATGTCGGCGCCGTGCGTCTTGCCCGCCTGATAATAGCGGTCGACCAGGTCGTTCTCAGACCCCCGAAAGACCGCCACGCCATGGTCCCTGCCCAGCTGGGCCAGGACATCGTCCTGGCTTTTCTGGGTCGTGGCCATCACGATCTCATGAACGGCGCTGACGCGCGTCACGCGCTCCAGGATGCGGCCGAGCAGCGGCGCGCCGGCAAGGTCCATCATCGATTTTCCGGGCAGGCGGGTGGAGCCCATCCGGGCCTGCAGCACCAGCACGATGCGGGGATTGTCAGCCTTCTGCTTCAATCTCATGGCGTCAGAAACCGGTTGTCTGGCCGCCGTCCACTATCAGGTCGGTGCCGGTGATGAAGGATGCCTGTTCGGAACACAGGAAAAGCGCCGCGGCCGCGATGTCCTGGGGAGTGCCGAAGCGGCGCAGCGGCACGGCGGTGTCCAGCATCTGGGCGACCCTCGCCGGATCGGCGCCCCGCTTGCGGGCCCAGCGGCCGCCTTCGAATATCACATTGCCCGGGCTGATCATATTGACGCGCACACCAAAGGGGCCCAGTTCGCGCGCCATTGTCTTGGTTACGGCGCGCAGGGCCGCCTTTCCCGCATTGTACCCAACGGGCGCGCCCAGGACCTCATGCCCGCAGATGCTGCCAATGAACAGGATCGCACCATGTCCCTGATCCTTCATCTGCCGCGCCGCTTCCCGCGCCAGGCGGAACGGGCCGGACAGATTGGCATTGACCATCCGGTCCCAGCCGGCATCGTCCGTGTCGAAACCGGGGGGCGTATCAGTGTCGCCATAGCAGGCGACCAGCACATCCAGCGGGCCGGCCGCCTTCAGCGCCGCGCCGATGGCCTGGCTGTCCGAAAAATCCCCTACCAGCGGCGTGGCACCCCTGAACTGCTGTGCCGCCTGCGCGAGCGCCTGATCGTTGCGCCCCCCCAGGAAAAGCGTGGCACCATCTTCGGCAAAAGCCCGCGCGATGCCCAGACCGATGCCGGCACTCGCGCCCGCGACCAGAACCTTGCGCGGAGTGCTGTTGCCCATCGGGTTACCAGATGGTCCTGCCGCCATCCATGACCAGGTTGTGCCCGACCATGAAGGACGACGCATCTGAGGCCAGGAACACCACGGCGCCCTTGTATTCATTGATTTTGGCCATGCGGCCCAGCGGGATGCGCGATGCCAACTGCTTCACGAATGCCGGGTCATGGTCGCGGTAGACGCCGGCGGGAGACAGGCAGTTCACGCGGACGCCACTTTTGGCCCACAGAGTCGCCAGGTGTTTGGTCAGATGGATCACGCCCGCCTTGGTGACTGAATAGAAGGCGGGGGTGTTGAACTTCTGCCCGGCATAGCCGATTTCCGGTTGCGCTTCATAGATGCGCTGGTCTGGGCTGACGATGCCCACGTCCGAGCCCAGGTTGATGATGCTGCCCTTGCCCTGGCGTTGCATCGCCGGACCCACCACCTTGCAGCACAGCATTACCCCGGTCAGGTTCACCTTCAGCCCCGCATTCCACACGCTGTCGTCGGTGTCCTCGAACGGGGCGAAGAAGGCATCGGGATTGGCGTCGCCGCTATATTTGGTGAGCGCGGCATTGTTGACCAGCACGTCGATGCGGCCATGCCGGACCAGAATGCCATCGACCGCCGCGCGCAGCGAGGCTTCGTCGGCGATATCGGCGACCACGGTGTCGCAGCGGCCGCAGAATTCCTCAACTTGCTTTTTCGCGTCGGCCAGCGCCTCGGCATTGAGGTCCAGCAGGATGGGATAGCCGCCCATCTCGCCCAACGCTTCCGCGAACTGGCGGCCCAGGAACCCCGCCCCCCCGGTAATCAGGCAGACGCGCCCTTTCAGGCTGTACTGTTCCTTGACCGATCGGGGCGCAGTTTCATCGGCCATGGGGTCAGCCCAGATTGTCGAAAGCGGCGGCGTTACGGATTATCGTATAGCACTTGATCAGTTCGACAATGCCCGAATCCAGACTGTGCTGGGGGTGCCAGCCTGCCTTCTCGATCTTCTCGTTGGAGACGATATAGTCGCGCTTGTCAGGATCCTGGCCGATCTCCGATTGCAGCACATGGAAATCCGGCAGGTGCTTCTTGATTACGGCGCACAGTTCGGCCTTGGAAAGGTTGGCGTCTGATAGCCCGACATTGTAGGTCTGCCCTTTCATGCTTCCGAAATTGTCCATGCCAAATAGGAAGGCGTTGGTCACGTCGCGCACATGGATATAGTTGCGCTTGAAGTGCGCCTCGAACAGCACCACGAAGCGGTCATAGACGGCACGATAGACGAAGTCGTTGACCAGAAGGTCCACGCGCATGCGCGGCGCCGCCCCGAACACAGTGGCCAGTCGGAAGGTTACGGCCTGACCCGTATCCAGCAATATGCGTTCGGCCTCGACCTTGGTGGTACCATAGAGCGAGATGGGCCGCAGCGGGCTTTCTTCGGTGCACATCTTGCCAGTCTCGCCGATGCCATAGCCGGAATTTGTGACCGGATACAGCAGCATCTGCTCCCTGCTCAGCTTGCCCACCATGTCGCGCACGACACCGACATTAATCGCCTTGGTCGCTTCGGGTTGACGCTTGCAGGCTGGCGCGCCCACGATCGCCGCCAGCGGCACGATTGCGTCGTGACGAGCGTATTCCGTGTCCATGATCTTGGTATCGCGAACGTCGCCCCGGATCACGCGGAATTTCCGACTGGCGCAGCAGTCCAGCAGGCTGTTCTGGCGGTACACGAAACTATCGACCACAGTCACCTCGTGGCCGCGCGACAGCAATTCGGGGACCAGGATGGAACCGATATAGCCGGCACCGCCGGTCACTAGTATGCGCATGTCTACCTCGTCTTGCTGGCCGGAAGCGTCCCGGCATGAACCTTGATGTGCCGCCGCACCACGTCCAGCAGATTATCACCGTTCTGCATCAGATATCCCCTGACGCCGGCCGCCCGGCCCGCCTCAATATCAGAGGGATAATCGCCGATCAAAATGCTTTTGTCGCGATCCACGGGCCACTCCGACAGGGCCTTCAGCACCATGCCGGGGCGGGGTTTGCGGCATGCGCAGTCCTGCAGGTAGTCACCCAGTCCCGCCGTCGGGTGGTGAGGGCAGTAATAGAATGCATCGATATGGGCACCGGTTGCTGCCAGTTGGCCCGCAATCCAGAGATGCAGACGGTGGACCGTGGCTTCGTCATAATAGCCCCGCGCCACGCCCGCCTGGTTGGTGATGACGAAGGTCAGCCAGCCCGCGTCATTGGCCAGGCGCACGGCTTCCCTAGCGCCCGGCATCCAGCGGAAATCCCCAGGCTTGTGCAGATAGCCGGGGTCTTCATTCAGCACCCCGTCGCGGTCGAAAAAGATGGCTGGGCGCACCAAGTGCGCCGGAAGTTCGGTCTGCGCCCTCGACAGGTCGGCGGGAACGCCGATATCGATAAAATAGCCACTCGCGCGAAAGCCGTGCAGCAACCCGCGAGCAGCCAGGGCGGGGAATACGTCCTTCTCGATGGAGCAGGGCAGGGTCTCGATCATGTCCAGGACGGCGCGGTCCAGCACATAGATGCCACCATTGATCAGCCCGGATGCCGCGCCTGCCTTTTCGGCAAAACCGGTTACGCGCGCGCCGTCAAGCTGGACGGCGCCATAACGGCTTGCATCGTCCATCTTGCGCAGCGCCAGCTTGGCCATCCAGGGACCTTCGACGGGCAGCGCCGCCAGCGCCAGAAGGTTGATGTCGAAAAAGGAGTCGCCGTTGCAGAGCAGAAAACGCTGGTCCAGTGCCGCGCGCGCATACAGGAGGGCGCCCGCAGTGCCGGCCGCTTCCGGCTCGCGAATACAGCGGACGAGCGCGCCGTGTATCGTCTTGCCGTCATAGCGCGCCTGTACAACATCCCCCAGATGACCGGTCAAAAGTAGGATGTCGGTAAGGCCGAAGCGCGCGGCGTTCTCGATCAGATAGTCCAGAAACGGCCTTCCCCCGACTTCGATCAGCGGCTTGGGCGTGTGAGAAGCCAGGCCCCCCAGGCGGGAACCACGTCCGCCCACCAGGTAGGCAATCTGGCGGATCGAGTCCGCGATCACGCCAGCACGATCTTGTCGCGTCCGCCCGCCACTGCGGCGGTGGCATTGCGGGTATCGACCACAAGCTGCGACCAGTCCACCATCTCCTGATAGGAGACCTCGTCATGGTCCGTGGTGATCATCACAGCGTCGAAGCGGGTCAAGTTTTGCCTGTTCCAGTCAATGCTCCTGCGGCCAGCCAGGGCGGCGTGCTCGCGAGTCATCGGGATGACCGGAATGAAGGGGTCGTAGAATTCGACCTCGGCGCCGCGCGCCTCCAGCAACTCTATGATGCGCAAGGAAGGGCTTTCGCGCAGATCGTCGACGTTCTTCTTATAGGCCAAGCCCGCGATCAGAATCCTGGACCCGTTCAGGCTCTTGCGGCTGCGTCGGCTTAGCGCCTCGATTAGTGCATCTATGACATATTGCGGCGCCATCGCGTTGACTTCGCCCGCCAGTTCGATGAAGCGGGTGGCGACATCATACTCCCGCGCCTTCCAGGACAAATAGAAAGGATCGATTGGGATGCAGTGGCCGCCCAGGCCGGGCCCCGGATAGAAGGCCATGAAGCCGAAAGGCTTGGTCTTGGCGCCCTCTATCACTTCCCAGACATTAATACCCATACGAGCATAGATGATTTTAAGTTCGTTCACCAGGGCGATGTTGACCGAGCGGAAGATATTCTCCGTCAGCTTTACCGCCTCGGCGGTGGCCGCGCTGGAAACCAGCATCACATTGCTGACGATCTGGCTGTAGAGCGCGACCGCCAGTTCCGCCGCGGTTTCATCGTCGGCGCCGACAATGCGCGGAATGCTCGCCGTCTCGAAATTGGCGTTGCCCGGATCTTCGCGTTCCGGCGAATAGGCGAGGAAATAATCGCTGTTGGTCTTCAGTCCGCCCGTTTCCAGGATCGGTCGCAGCACATCCTGGGTGGTACCCGGATAGGTAGTAGATTCCAGTACCACAAGCTGGCCGGCCCGCAGATACCTGGCGATGGACCGTCCGGTTTCCTCGATAAAGGAGAGGTCGGGATCACGATGCTCCGTCAGCGGGGTGGGCACGCAGATCATCACCGCATCCACTTTTTCAATCTCGGCGTAATCAGCCGTGACGCGGAAGCGCCCGCTTGCCACCATGCCCGCAACCTTTTCCGCCGCCACGCTCCTGATAGGAGACTTGCCGCTATTGATGTTGGTGACCTTGGCGGGATCGACATCGAATCCCAGGACATTGAAACCTGCCCGATGGGCGGCCACCGCCAGCGGCAGGCCGACGTAGCCCATGCCGATCACGCCCAACGTTCCGGTGCGGCCTGTGAGCTTCGCTTTCAGGCCAGAGGCGAGTTGAGTGATGGATTGGCTGGTCATGCCATAGGCCTCGCTGATGTCCTATTTTCCGCCGATCGGCCTCAACTGGCCATCGACTTCTTCATATCGCTCGCCGGTGCGAGGGCACACGAGATTTTTGCCCAGCCGTTCGCCAGTGCGGCTGACCCAGCCAATGCGGCGGGCGGGATTGCCCACCACCAGGGCATAGGGGGCCACGTCCTTGGTAACGACGGCGCCGGCGCCCACCATGGCGTATTCGCCGATGGTGTGGCCGCACACGATGGTGGCGTTGGCGCCGATCGTGGCGCCCTGCTTGACCAGCGTGGGCAGGAATTCGTTCTTGCGCTCCACGAAGGAGCGCGGGGTCAGCACGTTGGTGAAGACCATGCTGGGGCCGCAGAAGACATCGTCTTCCAGCGTCACGCCATCATAGACCGAGACATTGTTCTGGATTTTACAGCCATTGCCCACCGCGACGTTCGGCCCGACCACGGCGTTCTGGCCGATGACACAGCGCTCGCCGATCCGGCTGTTCTTCAGCACATGGCTGAAATGCCAGATCTTGCTGCCCGCACCGACTTCCGACCCCTCGTCGACCAGGGCGGTTTCGTGCACAAAGGCTTCGGGGTGAACGCTCATGTCATCTCCACACGGCAGCCGCTATCCATCGCTTGCTGGGTGGCTTCCAGCAGCTTTAGTACGGGAATGGCTTCTTCCGGGCCGGTGCGCGCGGGCGATCCCGACGCGACGCATTGTAGAAAGTGCTGCATCTCGGCCTTCAGCGGCTCACCCTGTTCGACGGCGATGCGCTGGCCTTCCGCCTTCCTGAATTGCGAGCCGTTCGGCCCAGTCTCTACTCTATGAGGGTAGAGCACCAGCTTGTCCTCCCAGGCGGGGGCGGAGTCGGTGAACACCGCCATGGCCTTGCTGCCGATCACGGCAAGCCTGTGTTCCTTGTAGGCGTTCAGCCAGGAACTGAAGACATGGGCCTTCAGTCCTGAACGGAATTCGATGTTTGCCACCGCGATATCGGCGATACCGGGCTGTACCGCGGCCTGGCCGGAAGCGGTGACGGCCGACACAGGTACTCCGGCAAGCGCAAGCAGCATGGAATAGTCATGCGGCGCCAGGCTCCATAAAGCGTTCTCTTCCGTGCGGACGCGTCCCTGGTTGAGCCGGTTGGAGTACATGTATTGCAACTCGCCCAGATTGCCCGCCCGTACCATGGCCAGAAGCTTCATGAAGACCGGATGATACTGAAGCAGATGACCGATCATCAGTACACGACTGGTTTCACGCGCGGTTTTTGCGGTTGCTTCCGCATCGGCAATCGACAGCGCGATGGGCTTTTCCACATAAACATGCTTGCCCGCGCGCAAGGCCTGCTGCGCCATCGCGGCGTGCGTGATCGCGGGCGTCGCCAGGGCAACGGCGGCGGCGTTGCCGCCCAGGGCCGCATTCACGTCAGTGGTGAAATCTGCGCCCAGGGACCGCGCCAGCGCTTCGGTTTCCGGATTAGCGTCACAGACCAAGCCAAGGGCGCCCAGGGCGGAAAGGGCACGGGCAATATTGCGGCCCCAAAGACCGCAGCCAATCAGCGCGACGGCTGGTACGGGGTACTGTTCCATGGGCAAGCGTCTACATGGCCAGTTCAATTCGAGCAAGAGCGTCCAGCCGCGGCACCTTGGCGTTCGCCGTGGACGTCCACTAGTCGGCGGATCGGCTTGTCATCCCCGCCATTTTTCGGGTGCCGGCGATTCGGCCCTTCCGGCTCCTACGGAGGCCCGTTTACACTGCCACATAAGCCTTGACGGAATATCGGAAATTGGACATGGATGGCCGGCTTTCCGTCACATTGGGGTACGAAATGGCGCTGTTGCCGCATGAGGAATTCTATAGGGGAAAGGCCATTCTCGTGACAGGCGGGGCTGGAGCGATCGGTAGCAATCTCTCGCGTGCGCTGGCCGAGGCCGGCGCCGCGAAAGTGATCATTCTTGACAATCTGTCGGCGGCCCGGGAATGGAATGTTCCCAACCTGCCCAATGTGCTTTTCGTCAAGGGCGACATCACGGACGATGTCGATCTAAAGCGCGTTTTCCACGAAAAACCCAGCGTGATTTTTCATCTTGCCGCCTTTTTCGCCAACCAGAACTCTGTCGATTTCCCGGAGCGAGACCTGCTGGTCAGTCAGCTCGGAACCATAAAGCTGCTCGAGTATTCTGTCGCCCAGGGCAATATCAACCGCTTCGTCTATGCCGGCTCGGGCTGCGCCATCTACGGGGCGCAGGCGCCGCTTCCGCTCAAGGAAGACTTCGTCTCGATGCATCTGACCACGCCCTACCAGATATCCAAAATGGCGGGCGAATTGTACGTGAATTTTTACTGGCACCATTACGGTCTACCGGTGGTCAAGACGCGCTTCTTCAATTCCTACGGTCCCGGCGAAGTTCCTGGCCAGTATCGCAACGTGATTCCGAATTTCATTTTCTGGTCGATGAACCGCCAGCCGCTGCCAATAACCGGCGGCGGCAAGATGACACGCGACTTCACTTACGTGGGTGATATCGTCAATGCCCTGATGCGGGCAGGCTATTACGAGCGCGCCATTGGCGAGGAGATGAACATCGCCGCCGGTCGCGAGATCGAGATTGCCCAGCTGGCCGAGATGATCAATGGCATCACCGGCAACAATGCCGGGGTCCTTTTTACCGAGCGGCGCAAGTGGGATACCAAGAGCCGGCTTTTGGCCAGCATCGACAAGGCTCGAGATCTGCTCGGCTATGAGCCCGGGACTGACTTCGAGGAGGGCCTCCTACGGGCTTACGGCTGGTTCAAGGACAATTGGGACAGCATCCGACGTGACGCGGAGTTCCCGCCGGGAATGTCGTCGGCGGTGAAGAATTACGTCCTCAGCCACAGCAAGCAGTAAGCGCGTGCTCCAGATTGTCCAGAACTACCGTAGCGGCGAAGTCGCATTGCGGAATGTGCCCGCGCCCCATTGTTCGCGCGGCGGTCTTCTGGTTCGTACCACCGCTTCGCTTATCAGCATCGGTACCGAGCGGTCGATGGTCGATCTTGGCCGCAAGTCGCTGATCGGAAAGGCGCGGGCACGCCCAGATCTGGCGCGCCGTGCCCTGGAAAAAGCTACGCGCGAGGGCTTCTGGAAGGTGTTCCAGGATTCGTTGGCACGGCTTGATATGCCCAGCCCTCTTGGTTACAGCTCCGCTGGCGTGGTGCTGGAGGTGGGCGATACCGTCACGGGCTTCACACCAGGCGACCGGGTCGCCTGTGTGGGGCAGGGCTTCGCCAGCCATGCCGAGATCGTCGCGATTCCCGCCAACATGGCGGCCCGCATCCCGGACAATGTCGGCGATGAAGAAGCTGCGTTTGGCATGGTGGGCGTCATCGCCCTCCATGGTGTGCGTGAGGCGCACCTGACTTTCGGCTCCAGGGTCGCGGTGATCGGGCTGGGGCTTCTGGGGCTTATCACGGTACAGTTGCTGCGCGCCTACGGCTGCCAGGTGATCGCGATGGACTTGGATCCGGCAAAGTGCGAATTAGCGAAGAGCTTCGGCGCCGCGGCCGCAACCACCAACAAGGATGAATTGTTGGAAATATCGAACCAGTTTTCCGACGGTTTCGGTCAAGACGCGGTGTTGATCACTGCTGCAACTGATTCCGACGCGCCCGTCAACGCCGCTATCGAGCTCAGCCGCCCGAAGGCGCGTATCGTGCTCGTGGGCGTGGCCGACATCCATCCCAACCGCAACGAGATGTGGCACAAGGAAGTGGAGATTGTGGTTTCCAAGGCAGGCGGTCCCGGTGCTCTGGATCCACTCTTCGAGATCGACGGAATCGACCTGCCCATCGGCCCCGTGCGCTGGACCCAGACCCGCAATGTGGAGGAGCTACTGCGCCTGGCTTCGGAAAAGCGGCTCGAACTGAGCCGTCTGATCACGCACCGTTACGCCATTGCCGACGCTGAAGCGGCTTACCGGGACCATCTCGGCAACGCGCGCACCAGTGCCATCGGCGTGATGGTGAACTATCAGCTCGTGCCTTCCACGGAGCGCAAGGTCACACTGTCGGCCACGCCCATGGCGCGGCGTGACGGCGATCTGCGGCTGGCGGTTCTGGGTGCGGGACAGTTCGGCCGCACCACCCTGCTGCCCGCGTTGGCCAAGGCTGATGGCATATCGCTGCAGGTGCTAGCGACATCGTCGGGCATCAACGCCGAGCATAGCGGCCGCCGCTTCGGCTTTGCCGAAGTCTCCACCGAAAGCGATGCCCTGTTCGCCCGTGACGATGTCGATGCGCTGTTCGCGCTCACGCCGCACAGCCATCACGCCCGTGCGGTGAGGCTAGCCATCGAACACGGCAAGCCCCTGTTTGTGGAAAAGCCGCTCTGTATCTCGCTCGAAGAACTGGATGAGATCGAATCGGCCTGGAACGCGGCAGTGCGGCGCCCGGTGATCATGGTTGGCCACAACCGGCGCTATTCGCCGCACGCCGACAGGATGCGTGATTGGCTGAAAGGCCGCAAAGGCCCGCTGGTCATGGATGTGCGCGTCAACGCCGGTTATGTGCCACCGGAGCACTGGGTCCATTCCGAGGCGCAGGGCCGCAGCCGCATCATCGGCGAGATGACTCACTTCCTGGATTTCATGGAAGCCCTGGCGGGCGCCGCCATCATCGAAGTCGGGGCCATGCGCACCGACGGTGGCAGCCGGATCGTGCTCGACAATGACAATGTCGCCGTCAATTTGCGCTTCGCCGACGGCTCGGTCGGCTCGCTGGTCTATTCCGCGCAAGGGCCCCGTTCATATCCGCGAGAGCATTTTGAGATATTCTTTGACGGCCGGGCCGTCACTTCAACCGATTTCCGCCAGAGCTTGCTGTTTGACGCCAAGGGCAAGTCGCGCTTCACCACAGGCGCCCAGGATTACGGTTACGGCGCTGAAATCGCGGCGTTCCTGGCCGCGGCCAGAGGAGGTCTCTGCAGTCTGCCTGGATTTGATTCCGATTTGCGCGTTATGCGTGCGGCGCTTGCCATCGAGACCAGCCTCGGCAGCGGCGCCGCGGTGAAAGTGGGCTGACATGCGTGTTTTGCTGGTCAGCGATGTCTATCCTCCGGAAATTGGATCTGCCACCAAGTTGATGTCCGAATTGGCTGACGAAGTGGCGGCTCGCGGCCATGCGGTCACCGTTTTGACAGGTTGGCCCTTCTACAAGCTGGCTGAGTCGCATCGCACCAGAAGATTCTCTGAAAGGATGATGGAAGGGGCGGTCCAGGTCCTTCGGGTCCAGACCCTGCCACTGCACAATTCCAACTTCATCACACGCGGCTTCGCCCAGCTTTTCGCGCCATATCAGTTCTGGCGCGTGCTCAAGAAGCATGAATCGGTGCCCTTCGATGCCGTGCTGGTCTACAGTCCGCCTCTGCCCCTTGCGTCGGTGGGCGCGTGGGCGAAGCGGGAAGGGGCGCGTTTTGTCCTCAATGTGCAGGACATTTTCCCCCAGAACGCGATCGATCTGGGCATCCTCAAAAACCCATTGGCGATCGCGCTATTCCGTTGGATCGAACGTCGCGCCTACATGCATGCCGACGTTGTCACCGCCCATTCCGATGGCAATCGTGCCCTGCTAGCCGCCGCGAATCCATCGATCGCGCCGAAACTGACCGTCCTGCACAACTGGGTCGACATGGACGTGCCGTCGCAAGCATTGCATGATTTTCGTGAGACTTTTGGCCTCAAAAATAAATTCATCGCTGTCTATGGCGGCGTCACCGGCCCAGCCCAGGGGCTGGAGGTGATCCTCGACCTCGCCGGCCGTGTTCGCGATCTCTCCGATCTTGTGTTCCTGATCGTGGGAGAGGGTACCGAGAAGGCAAAGCTAGAAGCGCGGGCGAAAGCGGAAGGTCTGGATAATGTCGTTTTCAGGCCCTTCGTAGCGCAGGATCTCTACCCCTCGCTGCTGATGTCGTGTGACGTCGGTTTCCTGACCCTTAGCCCCAAGATGAAAACGCCAGTGGTGCCGGGCAAAATCCTGGGCTACATGGCGATGTCGCTGCCCGTTCTGGCGATCGTGAACCGCGAAAGTGATGCTCACGCCATCGTTCACGAGGCCGACTGCGGCTATGCCTGCTATTCCGACGATCCAGACGAAGCAGAACAGCTAGTGCGCAAGCTTTATGCCCGCCGCGGCGAGTTGGTCTCGATGGGTAGCCGGGGGCGCGCCCATGCACTGACGAGCTTCTCAAAGTCGCGAATCGTTGACGAAATCGAAGCGCTGTTGGGCATTGGCGGTTGACCCGCCTTGTTAGTCTCCATATGTTGCGCCGCGAGAGGGCCCGTAGCTCAGGGGTAGAGCATCTGACTTTTAATCAGAGGGTCGATGGTTCGATCCCATCCGGGCTCACCAGCCGCAGCCGTCTCAATGTCCCAAATCCGGCCCCGGTGGGTGCTTCACAAAGCGTGGCCTTCTTCCAGGCACCAAGCCGCCGCGAGGGGAGCTAAGCGGTTGACGAAAAAAATCTAATTTCTTCGCCAAGGGTCAGGAAGCTATGCTATGGGAGCGCGTGCCTGAGAGAGGATTTTGGGAGCGCATGCAGCCTGGATCAAGTGAAATGCGCAATGTTGCCCGCTTCTTTGCCCGTAATATCGTATTTCTGGCGCCGTTCTTTCTCGGTGCGATCCTCTTGCTACCTCAGACCGGTTGGGCGCAGTCCCAGCTCACCGGGGGGCTAACCCCCGAGCAGGTTTTGCAACTGCGCAACAGCGCGAATGCCGCCGTTCCAGCTGTTCCCGAATTGCCATCCAACACTGTCCTGGTCCCCCAGGGGCAGACATTTGGGAATATGCAGGAGGCGCCACCGCCTCCACCCTCCCGCCTCGAACAGATCATGTCAATGCGCGCAGGTGCAAAGTTACGTCTGTTCGGATACGATGTACTAGGCGTAGGCCGCGTGGTGATGGTGCCACAGTCGGGTGCCGTCCAGGGCGATTATGTGCTGGGGCCGGGAGACGAAATCCTGGTGTCCCTGCGGGGGCAGGAGAACAGTGAACTCCGTGTCCAGGTTAATCGCGACGGACAGGTGGTGCTGCCCAGGCTGAACCCGATCTCGGCGTCTGGCCGCACCCTGGGCAGTTTCGAGCAAGATTTGAGGGCCGCGGTCCGCCGGGCCTATGTCGCGACAGATGCGTTCGTTTCGCTTGGCAAGGTTCGCCAGGTCAGCGTGCTAGTTTCGGGCGAGGTGAACAATCCGGGGGTGCGGACCCTGCCGGGCCTGGCGTCGGTCGTCGATGCGATCACCCTTTCGGGCGGGATCAAGAAATCGGGCTCACTGCGCGCGGTGAGGGTCCAGCGAGGTGGCAAGGAATTCACCATCGACCTTTACGGCGTATTGACCGATCGCCAGGGCAATTTCGGCGTGGCGCGCCTGGCCGATGGCGATCGCATTGTGGTGCCACCGCTGGGGCCCACAGTGGCGATCACCGGCCTTGTGCGCCAGCCGGGTATTTACGAATTGACCTCGCGCACCCGAGGTATCACGGTACGCGCGCTATTGAATTTGGCCGGCGGTCAAGAGGTGCGCGGGAATTACCGCATGTCAATCCTGCGGATACTTCCGGACGGGCGCACAAGCCTGTCAGCTATTTCCAACGAGAACGATCTGGTCCATGACAGTGAGGTGCTGTTTGTCCAGTTCGGCGCCGATCAGATCGACAAGCAGGCGACACTTTCGGGCGGCACAGGGCTGGCCGGAAGCTATGCTGTCGTGAATAGCACGAAGCTTTCCGATCTGCTCAAGGCACCCGGCGCGCTAGGCCCATCACCCTATGCTCCCTTCGGCATCATTGTACGCAAGGATCCGCAGACTCTGAGCCGCCAATTGGTGGCTTTCACCCCAGCCGCAGTTCTCAATGGCCGCGAAGACGAACCCTTGCAAACAAACGATCTTGTTCGCGTCCTGTCGTCCAACGAGGCACGATTATTGAATTTTGTTGTCCGTTCCTATCTTACCCGGCTAGC
>DASTRG010000344.1:0-11530 GCA_035761325.1 Rhizomicrobium sp.
CCGCCGCGCACCCTGGGACCCAGCAGCTCGACGAACAGTTCGGCGGTGGAGCCCGAGCCCAGCCCCAGCTTCATGCCGTCCTTGACATATTCGAGCGCCTTGGCGGCGGCGGCTTTCTTGAGGATGTTCTGGTCGGTCATGGCGCTTGCTGCGATTGCCCCCCTGAGGGAGGGTCGAAAATCCCGGAAGGGATTTTCCGGGGAGGAATCCGGCGCGGGATGCGCGCCGGATTCATGGACCGCGCGCAGAATGGTTTCAAGGACCAAGGCGCACAGCGCAAATCCTATTCGACGGTCACGGACTTGGCCAGGTTGCGCGGCTGGTCGACGTCGGTGCCCTTGGCCAGGGCGGCGTAATAGGCCAGCAGCTGAACCGGCACCGCATAAAGCAGCGGCGTGATGAAGGCGTTCGTGGTGGGCACCGTGATCGAGGCCCAGACATTGCCCGCCTTGGAAACGCCCTCGGCATCGGAGATCAGCAGCACCTTGCCGCCGCGCGCCATCACTTCCTGCATGTTGGAAATGGTCTTGTCGAACAACTGGTCGTGCGGGGCGATGACGATGATCGGCACGGCCTCGTCGATCAGCGCGATGGGGCCGTGTTTCATCTCGCCGGCGGCATAGCCCTCGGCGTGGATATAGCTGATCTCCTTCAGCTTCAGCGCGCCTTCCAGCGCCAGCGGATAGGCCGGCCCGCGCCCCAGATAGAGCACGTCACGGGCCCGGGCGACTTCCTCGGCCACCGCCTTGATTTTGGCTTCCTGCTTGAGCAGTTCGGCGATGTGGCGCGGCGTTTCCAGCAGCGAGGCGCAGAGCTTCTTCTCTTCGTCCTCTCCCAGGATGCCGCGCGCCGCGCCCGCCGCGATGGCGAAGCTGGCCAGCGCCGCCAGCTGGCAGGTGAAGGCCTTGGTGGAAGCCACCCCGATCTCCGGCCCGGCGAAGGTGGGCAACACGATGTCGGCCTCGCGCGCGATGGAGCTTTCGGCCACGTTGACCACGGCGATGATGGTCTGGCCCTTGGCCTTGGCGTCGCGCAGCGCCGCCAGCGTGTCGGCGGTCTCGCCCGACTGGGAGACGAACAGCGCCGCGCCTTTTGCCGGATAGACCGGGTCGCGGTAGCGCAGCTCGGAGGCGACGTCGATCTCCACCGGCAGGCGGCCCAGCCTTTCGAACCAGTATTTGCCCACCATCCCGGCGTAATAGGCGGTGCCGCAGGCGCTGATGGTCAGGCGGGAGGCCGAGACCAGCGCGTCGCGCAGGCCCTTGCCCAGATGGCGCACCGAAGGGCCGGCGGGATCGACATAATGCGCCAGGGTGTGGCCGATCACCTCGGGCTGTTCGTGGATTTCCTTGGCCATGAAATGGCTGTAGCCGGCCTTGTCCACCAGCGCGGCGGTGGCCGATGTGATCCTGATCTCGCGATTGGCGGGGCGGCCGGCGGAATCGTAGATCGAAACCTGGGGACCGCGGATCACCGCCACATCGCCCTCTTCCAGGTAGGCGACGCGGTTGGTGAAGGGCGCCAGCGCGAAGGCGTCGGAGCCGAGATAGGCTTCTTCGTCGGCATAGCCGACGGCAAGCGGCGCGCCCTTGCGCGCGCCGATCAGAAGCCCTTCATGGCCGGCGAAGATCATGGCGATGGAATAGGCGCCGGTCAGCTGCTCCACCGCCCGCTTCGCGGCGGTTTCCGGGTCCAGGCCCTGGCTTAGCAGGTCGGTGATCAGGTGGGCGGCCACCTCGCTGTCGGTCTCGGATTCGAAGACATGGCCCTTTGCCGCCAGCTCCTGTTTCAGCTCGCGGAAATTTTCGATGATGCCGTTGTGCACGATGGCGACGCGGGGCGTGGCGTGGGGATGGGCATTGGTCTCGTTGGGCTTGCCGTGCGTCGCCCAGCGGGTGTGACCGATGCCGGTCCGCCCGGGCAAGGGCTTTTCCTCAAGCGCGACGCCCAGCCTGCCCAGCTTGCCCGGTGAACGGCGGCGGGCGATCGTGCCCCCGTCCAGCGTGGCGATGCCCGCCGAGTCATAGCCGCGATATTCCAGGCGTTTCAGCGCTTCCAGAATGACGGGCGCAACGTTCCTGGTACCGGCAACGCCGACAATGCCACACATCTACTTTTTCTCCTGCTGCTTTCGCGCGCGAAAGGCTTTCGCCCAGCCGGGCTTGTCGCTCTGGGTGCCGCGGGCGATGGCCAGCGCGTCGGCAGGCACATCCTTTGTGATCACCGAGCCGGCGGCGGTGATGGCGCCGGCCCCCACTTTCACCGGCGCCACCAGCGCGGTGTCCGAGCCGATGAAGGCGCCCGCGCCGATCTCGGTCCGGGCCTTGGCGAAGCCGTCATAGTTGCAGGTGATCGTGCCTGCGCCGATATTGGCCTTGGGGCCCACGTCCGCATCGCCAAGATAGGTGAGGTGGTTTGCCTTGGCGCCTTCGCCGATATGCGCGTTCTTCACTTCGACGAAATTGCCGACATGGGCGTTCTCGCCGATCCGCGCGCCGGGGCGAAGGCGGGCGAAGGGACCGATAATGGCGCCGGACTCCACCACAGCGCCTTCCAGGTGCGAATGGCTTCGGATGCGGGCGCGGCTGCGGATGGTGACTCCCGGCGCGATCACCACGAAAGGCTCGATCTCCACATCCGGCTCGATCACCGTGTCGTGCGACAGAAACACCGTCTCGGGCGCAGTCAGGCCAACGCCCGCCGCCATGAAGCGGGCGCGCAGGCGGTCCTGCATGATGGCCTCTGCCGCGGCCAGTTCGGCCCGGCTGTTAACGCCCAGGGCTTCGGCCTGCGGCGCCACAATGACGGCGGGATTGATGCCGTCGGCCCTGGCCAGCGCCGGCACGTCGGAGAGGTAATATTCCTTCTGGGCGTTGGCGTTGGTCAGGCGCGCCGTCCAGCCGAACAGCTTTGCGGCGTCCGCCGCCAGGATACCGGCGTTGCACAGATCGATGGCACGCTGCTGGGCGGTGGCATCCTTGTACTCCACGATGCGTTCCAAGCTGCCGTCGGCGGCGAGAACCACACGGCCATAGCCGCCGACATCGGTGCGGAAAGCAACCAGCGCCATGCCGCCGGCGGCGGCCGCGTCAAAGGCCTGGATGAAAGTATCCGGCATGGTCAGCGGATTGTCGCCAAAGGCCACCACCACGTCGCCGTCAAAACCGGACAACGCCCCTTCGGCGGCGCGGACGGCATGGCCGGTGCCCAGCTGCCTGTCCTGGACCGCCACCGCGCAGCCCCTGGCCGCCGCATAATTCTGCACCGCCTCCGCGCCGGGGGCGACGACCACCACAATGCGCTGCACCCCCGCGGCCTGCACCGCCGCGATCACATGGCCCAGCATGGGCAGATGCGCGACGGGATGCAGCACCTTTGGAAGGGCCGACTTCATGCGGGTGCCCTGGCCCGCAGCGAGGATGATGGCAGCCCTGCTTCTGGCGTATTGGAGGTTGTCGCTGGACGGCATGGCGTTCCGGTAGGGGGTTGGTGCAAAAAGGTGAAATGACGAATTCCGACGCTATATTGCCGCGACTCTGGACACAAACTCCCCCACGGAAAACCCCATTGCGTACAGTCCCCGCCCTGATCTTCGACCTGGACGGCACCCTGGCCGACACCGCGCCCGACCTTCTGGGGGCCACCAACGCCGTCCTGGCGGCGCAGGGTCTGCCCTTCACCGACCTGGATCATCTGCGCCACATGGTGGGCTTTGGCGCCCGCGCACTGATCGCCCAGGCCATGGAGGCGGCCGGCCGGCCGGTGACCGACCCGGAAATCCCGCCGCTGATCGAGATTTTCCTGGCGCATTATCGCGCCCACATCGCCGAGGGCACCCGGCTCTTTCCGGGGGTCGGCGAGACGCTGGACCAGCTGAAACAGCAGGGCGCGCGGCTGGGCATCCTGACCAACAAGCCGCAGGACCTGACCGACCTGCTTCTGCCGAAGCTGGGCATCGCCGGAAGGTTCGAGGCGGTCTATGGCGCCGGCCGCAAGCCCTATACCAAGCCCGATCCCCGCATTTTCCATGATGTGGTGGACGAGATGGGGGGCGGCGTGGCGGCCATGATCGGGGATTCGGTCACAGACCTTAATACCGCCCGGGCGGCCCAGGTGCGCTGCATCCTGTTTTCCCATGGCTATACGCCGGTCCCCGCCGCCAGCCTGGGCGCCGACCTGGTGCTGGACGACTTTGCCGGCCTGCCCGACGCATTGCGGGAACTGAAACTGCTCTAGGAATCGCGACGCACGGGCCGGCGCGGCGGCCGCCGTTTTCCCGATCCGGCATGCTTTGGCCCGCGGTCTGCTTGACAGGACCCGAGCGGCTCCTTAAGCGGACGGTCCCCATGGGAGCAGCACGGCGGCTGGCCCTGTTGGCGGGCGCGTAGCTCAGCGGGAGAGCACTCCCTTCACACGGGAGGGGTCACAGGTTCAATCCCTGTCGCGCCCACCATTCAAAAGCACCGCTTTGCGGTGCTTCTGAATGGACTGCGCCGCAGGCGGCGCGGGATCACGCGTTCAATGCGCCTCTGAGCCGATGGGGGGCACCGGCACACTGCCACTGGTCCGGCCCAGCAGCAGGCGGCTTCCCAGCCAGGCGCGCAGCGGCTCGTCGAACAGGCGCATGGCCAGAACGCCGGCCGCCAGCGCGCACAGAAACTGCAGACACACGAAGGCGATCAGGTGCTTTCCGTACAGCGGCACGTTCCGCATGGTCTGGTTGAAGAGATAGATCACCGGGAAATGCGCCATGTAGAGCGGATAGGACAGCCGCCCGAGAAAGGAGCAGGCCGCCGTGATCCTTGGTCCCGGATGCATGTGCGCCGCCAGGAAAACCAGCGCCGGCATCACCACCAGCACGGACGAGAGATACAGGCAGAGCGAGCGGTTGCTTCCCCAGGTGACGGGCGCCGTGCAGATCGCGGCGAAGAGCATCATCAGGACCGGCAGCGCCTTCATGCCGACCCGCAGCCCCGGCCGCATCAGCCGGTGGATCACCAGCCCGGCCGTGAAGGAATAGGCGACGCGCAGCAGGCCGTCGGGAAAATAGTCCAGCGTGACGCCCAGGGTGGAATGACGGTGTATCCACAAGGAACAGGCATAGGCGGCGCCACAGAGGGCCTGGAACGCCAGAAGGCGCGGCATCGTCAGATAGGGGACCAGCGGCGCATAGACGAGGTTCGAGATCACCTCGAACAGCAGCGACCAGGCCTGCAGGCACAGCGGATAGATATAGTCGATGGAGGACAGGAGGAAGCCTGCCGGCAGCGGCACCAGGAGAAGCCCCGCGCCGAGCGCCATCAGGAAACGCTCCGGATGGACACCTTCGGGCCACATCCATTGCGTCACCAGAAAGCAAACCGCGCCCATCACCATGCCCAGCGCGATCATGGGATAGAGCCGCACGAAGCGGATCGCAAAGAAACGGCCAAAGGTCATGGAGCCGCTGCGCAAGCGTTCGCCATAGGCATGCGCCAGCACCAGGCCGCTGAGGACGAAGAAATAATCGACAGCCACATGCGCCAGCGGCACGAACCGGTAGGTCATCAGGCTGTGGACCAGCACGACGAACAGCGCGGCAAAGCCGCGGCTGCCGTCGAGCACAGGCATGTGCCTGCTGTGTGTGAAAGAAATGGCCGGCCCCCGCTTCCGATGCTCCGCACAACTGAAACGACGGATGGATTGACGGAAACCCAAATGCTGGGTAGCCCGGCAAACACCGGAGTCGAAGAAACCCGCGAACTGCCGTGTTTACAATGTCAGTGTACATACGAAAGTATATAGGCGCGTTCGCGGGGCTCGGCGCGGAACCGATGGCGTGATCCAATCCGCCGCCCCGGCAGCGATTCAATCCGGTGTGGCTTCAAAAACTAGTTGGATCTTTGCCTTGTCGGCCTGAACAGGCGCGGGAGATCGGCAACAGGCCGTTCGCCGTCGAAAATTCTGACCGGCCAATGCAGGGCAATCTGCCAGGCCGCCTCGATCGCCTCCGCATCGTTGGCGTAGTTCAGATGGACCCGGCTGGCGCCGTTGCCGCGATCCACCAGGAATTCGTACGTCCGCATCGTGCAATTCCAATCGGAACGAGAGCGGGTACCATCGCTGCCACTGCCGCCGGCGCGCAGGCGGGCCGGTGACGGCGATGGTAGCAGCTTGCGGTAGTCCGGCTTTGACCGGGATCAAGGCGGTGGCCGGTGCGGGAACCCTCAGGCCCTTATCTCGACCGGCGTGTCGAGGGCGACAGTTTTCCAGATCGTGTCCATGGCGCGGTTGCTGACCGCGATGCAGCCGTCCGTCCAGTCGCGCGGGAAGAATTTCGGATCGTAATCGCCAAAGTCCGGCGGCAGGCCGTGAATCTCGATATTGCCCCCCGGCGCCAGCCCCGCCGCCTGCGCGCGCAGCATGTCTTCGCGATTGGGATAGGAAATATGCAGCGCGCGATAATAGCGGCTCCGGTCGTTGAAGGAGTCGATCTGGTAATGGCCTTCCGGCGTGCGCCCGTCGCCTGCCGCGCGCTTGGGGCCCGTGGGGTGCTGACCCAGGGCTATGGGAAAGGTATGGAACGGCCTGCCCGCCCGCACCAGCATCAGCTTGCGCGCAGACTTCACGACGACGATGCGCAGGGCATTGGCGCCCGACGCCCAGTCATCGGCGCGCGCCGGACCCGCCCCCATCGAGGCGGCGGCACATCCGGCCATACCCAGGCAGGCATTGCGCCGGTCCAGAAAGATCGGGTTGGGCATGACGGTATGCCACATTGCTCCGCCCCGGATGATAGGTCCCAGGCGGTGAATTTCACGTAAAGGAATTTCGTTCAAGAGCGGTGCGTCCGCAAGCCCTGTCAGGGAAGGACTTCGGGTGGGCCTTCCATGGTAATCCGCACCGGTGTTCCCGGCCGCGCTTCGCCGACCTGGCGGACCTTGTCCCAATCGACGCGGTCGGCCTGGTCGCCCGCCGCCTGGATGACACGGTCGTGCAGTTGCTGCGGCACCTCGGGGGTCAGGGGCCGGTTCTCGTCCATCTCGTCGACCTGTGCGTGGCTGGGGGGCAGCGCCAGATAGAGTTCGCCATCGACCCATGTCAGCCGGATCGGGTCATCGACCACCCGCACCGGGGTGCCGACACGCACTTCGGCGAACAGCTTCTTTATGTCCTCGGGATAAAGATGGATGCAGCCGTGGCTGACGTTGCGGCCCACGCCATAGGGCTTGTTGGTGTCATGGATAAGATAGGACGGCCAGCCAAGTTTGAGCACATATTTGCCCAGGGGATTGTCGGGACCCGGCGGCACCCTTCCCGGCAATTCGGGCCGCTCCTTGCGGATCGATTTTGGCGGATACCAGGTCGGGTTGACGACCTTTGCAACGATCTTCGTGGTGCCCCGCGGGGTCATGCCCGCCTCGGCGCCGATGCCGACCGGGTATGTCTCGACCGTGCGGCCGCCGGGCGGAAAATAGAAAAGCCGGTGGGCGGCCAGGTCGATCACGATGCCCTGGCGGGGCCCGGGCGGCAGAAGATAGGCGCCGGGCAGGGTGATGGTCCGGTCCGCGCCCGGCAGCCAGGGATCGATACCCTGGTTGACGACCATCAGTTCTCCGAAGCCCAGGTCATTCTGCCGCGCAACATCGAGCAGCGTGTCCTCGCTCCTGGTCACATAGGAGCCGGTTTCGCCCACAAGGGCCTGACCAGGCGCCAGCGGATAGGTCGCCGCGCGCGCCGGCGGCGCCTGGGCTGCGAGAAAGAGGAGCAGGAAGATAAAAGGGCGAGGTGCCGCGCGACCGCAGGGGCGCGGCACCCGATCTTCTCGTGCAAAGCCGGAAAATAGCCGGAAACAGCCGGGCAAAGCCCTATGGCGGAAATACAAACCCTGCGGCCACATCGCTCTCCGCTACTATTTTTTCAGGCCCTTCGCAAACATGCGGTCGACCTTGTCATTGAGCTCATCGACCCTGCCATTGACCGCGTCGGCCTTGCTGGATGCCGCATTGGCCGCCGACATCGCGGCGTCCGCCTTGCTGCCTGCGCTATTGGCCGCCGACATCGCCGCATCGGCTTTCTGGCTGGCGCTCTGGGCCAGCTGCAATGCCTGGTCCGCGGTGGCCTGGGCGTGCTCTACACTTTCCCGGGTTGCGCAGCCGCCCGCCAGCAGAGGCGCGGCGAGAACCGTCAGGCCGGCAAATTTCTTCCATGACAATGTTTGCATGTCTTTCTCCTTTATCTCTTTTTGCGATCTATGGGACTTTCGGTGGAATAACCCGGTCGAGAAACGCCGGACCCGGCAAAAAGTTCAACGCCGGAGCGCGAAAAAGGTTCACTGCCGCTCCTGGATCGTAGGAAGCATGCGGGATGGCGTAATTGACCCCAATCAACCCGTTCCGGGGCGGAAGACGCGCCGCCGGGCGCGTGGTTTCACCTCTCCCCTGTTGAATTATGGGGCCCGTTGAATTATCGGACCTGTTGACTGTCGGGCAGACCTTCTGTCGGCGGGGTGATCACAACATCCGTGCATGAAGGCCCGGTCGTCCGCGCGCGGTTGCAATCGCGTCCAAAATCCTTGAATTAAAAAAGATGCGAAAGACTTTTATCGCCATATCATTCCTGCTGGGGTCATCCGCCGCGGCGCAGGCCGATCCCATACCGCCGCGCGTGCTGGACATGATCCTGTCCGCCGCCGAACACGGCGATCCGGAACTGTCGGTCACCGTCAAGGTGGCCAAGCGGACCAATCCCCGCTCGGCGAAGGAAATCGACGCGCTGGCCGAGCGCCTCAGCGCCGAGAATGCCGCGCGTGCCCGCGCAAGGCTGATGCGGCGCAGCTTCTTCGAAGGCTGGAAGGGCCAGGGGGAAGTGGGCGCGGCCGATTCCACCGGCAACACGCGCAGTACCAGCGTCGCGCTGGGGCTGAATTACGCGCGCAACGGCCTTTACTGGGACCATACCCTCACCGCGACGGTCGATTACGCGCGCGACAATGGCGTGGAGAGCAAAAGCCGGTATTTCGCCAGCTATGCCGGCCATTACAATGTCACCCCCCGCTTTTACACATTGGGGCTGCTGAGCTGGGAAAAGGACCGCTTTGCGGGATTCGACCGGCGCTTCAGCGAATCCATCGGCCTTGGCTATTCGGTCCTGAAGACGCCCAAGGCGTCGCTGGCGCTCGAAGCGGGCCCCGCGCTGCGCCAGACCAATTATGTCGCCGGCAATATCGAGAACCAGTTCGCCGGCCGCACCTCGGTGAATTTCCGCTGGGATATCACGCCCAAGCTGACCTTCTCCGAAATTGCGTCCTTCTATACCGAAACCAGCGACAGCACCGCGACGTCCGATACCGGACTGACCGCGGGCCTGATCGGATCGCTGTCGGTGCGGCTGTCCTATCACCTGCAGTATGAAAGCAGCCCGCCGCCGGGGCTGGCCAAGACCGATGCCACCACCAGGCTGACACTGGTCTACGATTTCTGAGCGGCGGCGTTCCTCGCGCCGGCTGAATGGACGAACGCCGCGCGGAGATGATCCGCGCGGCGCCGGTCGATGGTTGGTGTCTGGCAGGCTTACTTGGGAGTGAGGCGATAGAGCCCGCCCGGATTGGCGTCTTCGATCACCCACATCGCGCCGTCGGGGGCCACTTCCATGTCGCGGATGCGATGGCCCATGTCCCAGCGGTCGGCGGGCTTGGCGCCGCCATGGCCGTCGAAGGTGATGCGGGTGAGCGATTGGGTCTTCATGCCGGAGATGAAGGCCGAGCCCTTCCACTGCGGGAACATCCTGCCGTTGTAGAAGGTCAAGGCGCCCGGCGCGATCACCGGGCTCCAGTAGATCACCGGCTTGGTCAGGTCGGGGCGCGTGTCGGGGCTGGGAATCGGCACGCCGTCATAGTTGGGGCCGTAAGACACCAGCGGCCAGCCGTAATTCTTGCCCTTCTGGATCAGGTTCAGCTCGTCGCCGGCCTTGGGAGCGTGTTCGGCTTCCCACAGCTCGCCGTTGGGCGCGAAGGCCAGGCCGTAAGGCGTGCGATGGCCGGTGGTCCAGGTCTCGGCCAGGGTGTCGTTGCGGCCCGGATAGGTGTAGGTGCGCACCACCGGCGCGGTCTTGCCCGCTTCGGTGTCCTTGGGCGGGTCGGTGACGGGATAACTGCCGCCGCCGATCGCGCCGTACATGGGATTGTCGGGCGAGGGCTTTCCGTCCAGCGTCAGGTGCAGGATCTTGCCCATCGGGGCGTCGGAATCCTGGGCGATCCAGAAGCGCTGGCGGTCGCCGGAGGTGAGGAACAGCGACTTGCCGTCGGGTGCGAAGGCGACCTGGCCGCCGAACTGGCCGCCCTTGCCGCCGGCCGCGTCGTGCCAGATCACTTTCAGGCCTTCCAGGCTGGCCTTGCCGCCGGACAGCGACAGGGTCGCCTTGGCCAGCGCCAGGCTGGAGCCGCCTTCGTTGGGCTCCGAATAAGTCAGATAGACGCTGTGATCGCGCGCGTAATGGGGCGAAACAAAAATGCCCAGCATGCCGCCCTGCCCGCCATAGAGAACCTGCGGCGCGCCTTCGACCGGAGTCTTTTCGCCCTTCTGGGTCACCAGCCAGATGGGGCCGACCTTTTCGGTCACCAGCATGCGGCCGTCGGGCAGGAACGCGATGCGCCAGGGCAGGTTGAATGTCGCCACCTGGGTCATGGTGAACGGCAGACTGGCTTGGGGCGCCTGGTCCCCCGCATTGATCTGCGCGGCGGCCGGTACTGACGCCAGTGCCAGAACAAATGCCGCCTTCGACAATGTTTTCATCCAGATCATCCTTCCCCAAAATTCAAGGGCGGCAAATTAACATCCGGCCCGGAAAGCGCCAGCCCGGACCGGCCGCCCGCGGCCTTTATGTGCGCGAGGTGTCCGGCCGGGACTATATCTGGACCTTCAGATGGCGGCGGGCCAAGCCTTTGAGTGCTTCCAGCAACGCCAGGAATACCAGGCCGGCGGCGGCGACGGCGGCGGCATCGTCAAGCTGCAGGGGCCCGAAATGAAAAAGCCGCTGCGCGGGGCCCCAATACAGCGCCACCGCCAGCACTGCCAGTACCGCGGTTACCAGCAGCCACAAGGTCGGGTTGGGCCGCAGCAGCGCCTCGCGCAGCGAGGAGCGGAAGGAGCGGTTGACCAGGATCAGGCCGATATTCATCAGCACCAGCACGGTGAAGACCAGGGCGCGCAACGCGTTTTCCGCCATGCCCAGGGCCGCGCCAAGAAACAGCGACCCGGCCGCGATGAGAAACGCGGTCCCGCCCTGGACCAGGGCCCACAGCGCTGCGCCGCGTCCCAAAATCGGCGTGGCCGGATCGCGCGGCGGGCGAACCATCACGTCCGGCTCCTCCGCTTCGGCTTCGAACACCACCGAACAGGCCGGATCGATCACCATTTCCAGCAGGGCGATCTGGGTCGGCATCAAGATCAGCGGCAGTCCCGACAACAATGGCAGGATCGCCAGGCCCGCGATGGGGATGTGCACCGCCACGATGTATTCGATGGCCTTGCGCAGATTGTCGTAGATGCGC
>DASTRG010000345.1:0-2918 GCA_035761325.1 Rhizomicrobium sp.
GCCCATCCTGCGCTTCTACCGGCTCTCCTGGTTCTGGGGATTTGCGTTGCCGCTGATCGGTCTGTTCTATGCCGGCTTCACCCTGCAATCGGCGATCCAGCACTGGTCCGGGCGCGGCGGTATGTGGAAGGGCCGGGCCCAAGCCTCCGAGATAAAGGCATCCGGGTTGAAGGCGAAGCAGCCATGAGCGAGATCGCCGCGCTGCAGTCCGGCAAGGGTCACAAGGACGAGAATTTCCCCGTCGCCTCGGTGCTGATCGCGCCGCGCCACCGCCCGCCGGTGATGGCGTTCTACCGCTTTGTGCGCATGGCCGACGATGTCGCCGACCATCCCACCGCCCCGGCGCATGAAAAGCTGGCGCTTCTGGAGACGATGCGCGCCAGCCTGGAGGGCGAAAGCGATGCCGTGGGCGAAGGCGTCGCCCTGCGCGCCGTGCTGGCCGAACGGGGTCTTTCGCCGGTCCATGCCCTGGACCTTCTGGAGGCGTTTCGCCGCGATGTCACCAAATCGCGCTATGCCGGCTGGGACGATCTGATCGACTATTGCCGCTACAGCGCCATGCCGGTGGGACGCTTCGTGCTCGACGTCCATGGCGAATCGCCCGCGCTGTGGCCGGCCAATGACGCCTTGTGCGCGGCACTGCAGGTCATCAATCACCTGCAGGACTGCGGCAAGGATTATCGCACCCTGAACCGGGTCTACATTCCCGAAGATGCGCTGGCCGCCGCCGGCATCGGCGTCGAGGCGCTTGCCGCGGACCGCGCGGGCCCCGCGCTCAGGGACGTGATCGCCGGGCTGGCCGGCAAGACCGCGGGGCTGCTGGATGGATCGCGGCCCTTCGCCGGCGCCATCCGGGATTTGAGGCTTGCGCTGGAAGTTGATCTCATTCAAACCCTCGCCGGGGATCTCAATCGCATGCTGATGACCCGTGATCCGCTGTCCCAACCCGTGCACCATTCCAGGTCCGACGCCGTGCGCCTGTTCCTGGCGCGGTTGCCCGGCTTTGCGTTGATGCGCCTGAAGAATCGCAGATGAGCAGCACCGAGTCCCTCGATTCCAGTCAGTCCAAGGCGGTACGCAAGAAAGCGTCCGGCAGTTCCTTCTACATCGCCATGCGGCTGATGCCGCAGGACGAACGCGAGGCGATGTTCGCCATCTATGCCTTCTGCCGCAAGGCAGACGACATCGCCGATGACGGCGTCGGCACCAGGAGCGAGCGCCATGACAGGCTGGAAAACTGGCGCGCCGATCTTGCCTCGCTCTATGCCGGGCGCGCGCCGGGCCTGGCTGCCTTCCTGGCGCCCGCGGTCGCGCGCTATGGGTTGCGGCTGGAAGATTTCAATGCCGTGCTGGACGGCATGGACATGGACGTGGCGGAAGACATTGTCGCCCCCGACCTGGCGACACTGGATCTCTATTGCGATCGCGTCGCCAGCGCGGTGGGCCGCCTGTCGATCAAGGTGTTCGGGATGGAGGAAGGACCCGGCTTCGCGCTGGCCCATCACCTGGGCCGGGCGCTGCAACTGACCAATATCCTGCGCGACGTGGATGAGGACGCCTCGGTGGGCCGCCTCTACCTGCCGCGCGAATATCTGCAGGATGCCGGCATCACGGCGCTGGATCCGAAAGCCATTGTCGCCAGCCCCTGCATCGACGCGGTGTGCCGGCGCGTCGCCCTGATGGCGCATCATCACTACGACCAGGCGCGCGCGATCCTGGATGCCAGGCCCGGCGGCCGGCTTCGTACCCCGCGCCTGATGGGCGCGGTCTATTCCGAGATCCTGGCGGCCAGCGAGGCGGCCGGATTCGCCGCGCCGCGCCGTCGCGTCTCGCTGCCGAAATCGCGGCTGCTGATGCTGGCAATCCGCCAGGGCATTTTCGGATGAAGGGCATCCTCGGATGAGCGGGCGCGCCTTTGTGATCGGAGCCGGGCTGTCCGGCCTCGCCGCGGCCACGCGCCTGGCCGGCAAGGGCGCGCCGGTCACGCTGGTCGAAGCCGCCGGTCAGGCGGGAGGGCGCTGCCGCTCCTATCACGATGCCGCGCTGGACATGGTCATCGACAACGGTAACCATCTGGTGTTGTCCGGCAATCGCGCGGTGCACGATTATCTGGCGCACACCGGCGCGCGGGACGCGCTGACGGGTCCGGCGCGGGCAGAATTTCACTTTGTCGATCTGGCCACCGGCACGCGCTGGACGCTGAAGCCGGATGAAGGCGCCTTGCCGCTGTGGGTGACGCAGGGGGCGCGGCGCGTCCCCGGCACTTCGGCAAGGGATTATGCCGCCTATCTGCCGCTGCTGTGGGCGGGTGGTGACGCGACCGTGGGGGGGCGTGTGCCGGTCAGGGGCGCGCTGTGGGAACGGCTGATGCGGCCCTTGCTGCTGGCGGCGCTGAACACCGAGCCGGAGCAATCCTCGGCGGCGCTGGCGGGTGCCATCGTGCGCGAGACACTGGCAAAAGGCGGCCGCCATTACCGGCCGCGCATTGCCCATCCCACGCTGGCGGCGGCCTTTGTCGATCCGGCACTGGCGTTTCTGTCCGCGCATGGCGCCACGGTGAAACTGGGCTCGCGCCTGCGCGCGTTGACGCTGGCCGGGCGCGGCGTGACGGCGCTGGACCTGCCCGATGGCGTGCAGCCAATCGGCCCGGCCGATGCGGTGGTGCTGGCGGTGCCGCCCTGGGTGGCGCGCGATCTTCTGCCCGGTGTGATGGTGCCAAACGAGTTCCGCGCCATCGTCAATGGCCATTTCCGCATTGCGCCGCCGCATGAATTCCTGCCGCAGGATGGCGCGCCCGCGATGCTGGGGGTGATCGGCGGCACCGTCGAATGGATTTTCGTCTTTTCGGATCGCATCTCGGTCACGGTCAGCAGCGCCGACGCCATCGCCGACCGCCCGCGTGAGGAACTGGCCGCGCT
>DASTRG010000346.1:0-2539 GCA_035761325.1 Rhizomicrobium sp.
CGGTATCGACACCGTGATCGGCGCCGGGCCTGTGGCCATCGATGCTGACGCGGAAGCGTACCGGATGATCCGCGCCCATCACCAGATGAAGGTCGCGGGCATGGAAGCGGAACGCGATCGCGCCGCCCGGCCTGGCCAGCACCGCCTTTTCCCGGCCGATGGTCCAGTCGCCCGAAAGGCCCCACTGGTTCACCGCCAGCGGAAACGGTGTTTCATAGGTGGCGGCGGTGTCCTGCCTGGCGGGACCGGACGCGAAATTCTGCGCCCGGGCATAGCCGACATAAGTCTCCGGCGACTGCATGGCATCCATGTCGGGCGCAGCCTCGGCGCCTGCGCCCTGAGGCGCGGCGATACCGCCGGGCACCCCTGCCTGCCCCGCTTCTTTCAGCAACTGCTGGATCACCTTTTCGGAGCCGGCATAGTCGCCTTCGCCGAAATGATGGTGGCGGATGCGGCCCTGGGCATCGATGAAATAATGCGCCGGCCAATACTGGTTTCCGAATGCCTGCCAGATGGCATAGTCGTTATCCAGCGCCACCGGAGAGGTGATGCCCAGATCCTTCACGGCCCGGCGGACATTGGCCTCGTTCTTCTCGAAAGCGAATTCGGGCGCATGCACCCCGATAACCACCAGCCCGTGCGGGCCATATTTCGCCGCCCACGCCTTCACATAGGGCAGCGCCCGCAGGCAGTTGATGCAGGAATAGGTCCAGAAATCGACCAGCACGACCTTGCCGCGCAATTCCTCGCGCGTCAGCGGCGGCGAATTCAGCCACAGCGTCGCCCCGCTCAACGGCGGCATCATGCCTTCGACGGGAAGATCGCTGCCCGCCACGGCGGTCGTCCGGATGGCGTGGCCCATGCCGGTGCGGTTCAGCAGCCCCTGCTCCAGCGACGCGGTCTGGGCGGTGGAGATGCGGGTAAGAAAACCGGTGTCCAGTCCCAGCGCGATGGCGGCGACGCCCGCCAGCACCAGCGCCCCCAGCGCGCGGCGAATCCATTCGCCCGCGCCCAGGGACTTTTTCATCGCGGCAAAGACGCGCCCGCCGATCAGCAGCGCCGCCGCCAGCGAGGTGGCCGCGCCCAGCGCATAGGCCAGCAGCAGAAGCGTGGTGGAAGCGCTGGCGCCCCGGATCGCCGCGCCCGTCAGGATCAGGCCCAGGATCGGGCCGGCGCAGGGCGCCCACAGAAGTCCCGTCGCCACACCCAGCAGCACGGACGATCCCAACCCCGCGTCCGCGCCGGCCCGCGCCGACAGCCTGTCGCCCAGCGCCACCAGCGGCCGCATCAGCCGTTCGGCAAGCGCCGGCAGAAGCAGCGTCAACCCGAACAGCGCCAAGAGCGCCAGCGCGGCGGCGCGCCCGTAAGCATTGGCATGCACCGCCCAGCTTCCTCCCACCGTCGCCAGGGTGGCGATTGCGGCGAAGCTGACGGCCATGCCCGCCAGCAGCGGCAGGCCGCTTTTCAGGAACGGCCGGTCGGCGCGGGCAAAGACGAACGGCAGCACCGGCAGGATGCAGGGGCTGAGGATGGTCAGCGCGCCCCCCAGATAGGCGAGCAGGAACAGGATCAAGACATTTCCTCCGGCAGGTTGTGTAGCATGGACGGAAGGACTTTCGCCCGCCCGCGCCGCGGGTTACAGGTCCCCGCCGCGCCGGACCCCTGCCCTGCGCGCTTTGCACGCCGGTCCCCTGCGGCCACGCCTGTATAGTGCGGCGCATCAAATCGGGGTTCCGGCCGTGACTTCCCATCAGCTTTCCCTGCGCGATGCGCTTCTGGCGCTGGCGGTGGTGTTCGTCTGGGGCACCAACTTCGTGGTCATCCGGCTGGGGCTGAACGTGCTGCCGCCCCTGTTCTTCGCCACCCTGCGCTTCACCTTCGTGCTCTTGCCGCTGGTCTTCATCCTGCCGCGCCCGGCCGCGAGTTGGGGCAACCTGGCCTTCTATGGCCTGGCCATCGGGCTGATGCAGTTCGGCCTGCTGTTCATCGCCATGCACCGCTACATCTCGCCGGGCCTGGCCTCGCTGGTGGTGCAGTTGCAGGTCTTCTTCACCATCGCGCTCGCCATTTGGCGCGCTCCCGCGCGTGGGGCGAAGTCGCGCACCGGCGAGCGGCTGAAGCCGCATCACATCGCAGCCCTGGTGCTGGCGCTGGCCGGCATGGGGGTGATCGCCGCCCATAACGGCGAAGGCGCGACCATAGTCGGACTGGTGCTGGTCCTGGGCGCGGCGCTGGGGTGGGCGCTGGGCAACCAGGCCGGGCGCGAGGCGACGCAGGGCAGCCGGAAGATCAACATGCTGGCCTATGTCGTGTGGTCGGCGATGTTCGCGGCGCCGCCGCTGCTGCTGCTCTCACTGCTGCTGGAAGGCCCCGCCGCCATACTGGCGGGCCTGCGCCATGCCGGGCCGTTGACCTGGGCGGCGGTGATCTGGCAGAGCGCCGGCAATACCATGTTCGGCTATGGCGTGTGGGCGATCCTTCTGGCGCGCTATCCCGCCGCCACCGTCGCGCCCCTGTCGCTGCTGGTGCCGGTGTTCGG
>DASTRG010000347.1:0-4014 GCA_035761325.1 Rhizomicrobium sp.
CGGGGCGGACGGCGTCGCGAAAGTTCGGGCCTGCCCAACCGGTCATTCAACGCACTGCGATCGGCGCCTGGGCGCCGATCAGTCTGTTGATTTCGGGCAGGCAGGAGCCGCAATTGGTGCCGGCCTTCAGCGCCGTCCCGACCTGGGCGGGGCTGTCCAGGCCATTGTCCCTTATTGCCGCGATGATCCTGTCCTCGCTGACCGAGAAGCAGGCGCATACCATGCGGCCCGCCGGCGCTGCTCCGGCGACGGATACGCCGGCCAACAAGGTCAGGCGTTCCGCCGCCGCCAACTCCCTGCCCAGCAGCGGGCGGGCCAGAACGATACCTGTCAGGTCTGCATCCGGCGGCCCCAGGAACAGGCACGCCGCAAGGCGCCCCCGCACGATCCCGGCATAGCGGAAGATCACCTTGCGGGGATCGGAATAGGTCAGAAGTTCCGCGTCGGCCGGGATTTGTAGAAGCTTGCGCAACTTCCCTTCGGCATGAATTTCTTCGGCAAGGGCAATCCATCCCGCAAGTTCGAACGAGTAGCCGTTTTCGAGCGGCGCCTTTGCCCACCAGGCCGACGGGCTGAGGGCTGGATCGTCGCCGTCGAGTCTGAGGAGCGTGCCACGCCAGCATTCGGCAACCGCGCTCACGCGCACCGGCGTGCCTTTCAGGTCGGGCTGACCGGAGACAGGATCGGTCAGGGCATGCACCAGCCGGTCGATCGGGCCGCTGGACGCGAACTGATCGGTCCAGTGCATCGTCGCGAAGACGTCACCCGGGCGCACGCTGTCATCGATTGCCGCCCGTGTGACCAGCGCACCGTGGCGGCTTTCCACGCGTACAAGGGCGCCATGGGTGGCGGCGGATGCCGCCGCGTCCTGCGGATGCAAGGTGAGGGTTGGAAAACCCGCATGGGCCATCAGCCGTGCCACGCGGCCGGTGCGGGTCATGGTGTGCCATTGATCGCGCGTCCGGCCGGTGTTGAGAGTCAGGGGGAAATCGCCGGCCGATGCCGCCACGCGCGGCGACAATGCCAGCATGCGCGCCCGGCCGTCCGGTGTGGGAAAGCCGCCGCGCCCGAACAGGCGCGGGCCCGGCGACCCAAGGCGCGGCACCGGCCATTGCATCGGCGCCAGCGCGTCATAGGCGGCATCATCGATATCGGCCAGGCCGCCCAGGTCGAACACCCGTGTACCGTCATTCTCGAAGGCCGACAGGGCCGCATGCTCACGGAATATGTCGGCGGGCCCGCGCCAGGCAAAGGCGTCGCCCCAGCCCATGCGACGCGCCACCTCCGCGAACATCCACCAGTCGGGCCGGGCGTGGCCGGGCGCGGCGCGAAAGGCGCGCTGGCGCGAGATGCGCCGTTCGGAATTGGTCACGGTGCCGTCCTTTTCGGCCCATCCGGCGGCCGGCAATACCACATGCGCCAGCGCCGTCGTGTCGGTGGACCAGGCGTCCGCGACGATCACCAGAGGACATTTCTTCAGCGCCTCGCGCACCGCGGCGGCACGCGGCATGGAGTCGGCGGGATTGGTGGCGGCAATCCACACCGCCTTGATGCGGCCATCGCCGGCCGCTTCGAACAGATCGACTGCCTTCAGACCTGGTTTCGCCGCCACGGCAGCGCTGCGCCAGAAGCGCCTTACCCGATCGATCTCGACGGGGGAAAATCCCATATGGGCCGCAAGTTGGTTCGCCAGGCCCCCCACCTCGCGCCCGCCCATGGCATTGGGCTGGCCGGTAAGTGAGAAGGGCCCCATGCCGGGCCGTCCAAGGCGGGCCGTGGCCAGATGGCAGTTCAGGATGGCGTTGACTTTGTCGGTGCCGGCGGCCGACTGGTTCACGCCCTGCGAATAAAGCGTCACAACGCGTTCGGTCCGCGCGAACATCTCGTAGAAGCGGATGACATCCTGGTGGCGAAGGCCGGTGGCGGCTGCAACAAACGCCGCCGACGGCGCGGCGGCGCGGGCTGCGGCGATGCTTTCCTCAAGGCCGCTGACATGGCGGGCCGTCCAGTCGCGGTCCAGAAGGTCCTGCTCGGCGAGAAAAGCTAGCAGGCCGCTCCAAAGCATCACATCGCCGCCGGAGGCGATGGCCAGATGCAGGTCCGCCGTTTCCGCGGTGGCAGTGCGCCGTGGATCGATATTGACGATGCGGGTGCCGCGCATTTCCCGCGCTGCCATCAGCCGCTGGTAAAGCACGGGGTGGCACCAGGCCATGTTGCTGCCCACCTGAATGGCGAGATCGGCTTCCTCCAGGTCTTCGTAGCAGCCCGGTACGACATCCTCGCCGAAGGCGCGAACATGGCCCGCGACGGAGGACGCCATGCAGAGGCGCGAATTGGTGTCGATGTTTGCGGCACCGATGAAGCCTTTCATCAGCTTGTTGGCGGCGTAATAGTCTTCCGTGAGAAACTGCCCCGAGACATAGAAGGCGATTGCGTCGGGTCCATGATCGGCGCGGATACGAAGGAATCTGGCCGCGATGAAATCCAGGGCCTCGTCCCAGCTCGCGGCGCGGCCATGCAGCGTGGGCGCCACCAGGCGGCCCGGGAGCGCGAGCGTTTCACCCAACGCCGTTCCCTTTGAGCAGAGTTTCCCGAAATTGGCGGGATGGGCCGCGTCGCCGCGCGGCACGCCATCGGCGACCGCCACACCGCAGCCGACACCGCAGTAGGGACAGGTGGTGCGTGTCACGCTGCGGCCACCGCAGCCGGTACCTGGATATGGATGTCGTCTCCCACTCGCCGGACTGACAGCGACTGGGCCCTTCCCTCGTCGGGCGCTACGGCTGCGCCGTCGGCAAGGCCGATGACCCACCCGTGCAGCGGGCAGGTGACGGTCCTGCCGGCGACGATACCCTCTGAAAGGGGACCTTTGCGGTGCGGGCATTCATCGATCAGCGCGAATATTTCATCCTGCGAGGTGCGGAACACCGCCACGGGGCGGCCAAGCTGCTTCAGGCAAAGTCGCCGCGCCCCCTGCACGGGGATATTGGCGATCGGCCCGATATTCTTCCAGATTGCATCCGACATGGTTCAGGCTCCGGCCAGTTCGGGCAGCGGCGCGAACTCGTGCGCGTCGGCGCCCATCACGCGTTCCGTCCAGGGATCGGTCTGCGCGAAAGTCTGGGAATGCAGGAAGGCGGCATGCAGGGCCGCGCGGCCCTGCGCATCATCGATCAGGCGCTTTTTCACATATTCGATGCCGACGCGGGCGATCCAGGGCGCGGTGCGTTCCATGTAATGCGCTTCCTCCCGGTAAAGCTGGAGAAAGGCGCCGGTATATTCCAGCACCTCCTCCTGCGTTGCCACCCGCACCAGCGGATCGGTGACGCGCACTTCCATGCCGCCATTGCCGCCTACCAGGATGTCGTAGCCGGCTTCGACGCAGACCACGCCAAGGTCCTTGATGGTCGCCTCCGCGCAGTTGCGCGGGCAGCCAGAAACGGCCAGCTTCACCTTGTGCGGCGTCCAGGAGCCCCAGCACATTTTCTCCAGCCTGACGCCAAGTCCGGTGGAATCCTGAGTGCCGAAGCGGCACCATTCGCTGCCCACACAGGTCTTTACCGTGCGCAGCCCCTTGGCATAGGCGTGGCCGGAGACCATGCCCGCCTTGCCCAGTTCGCCCCACACGCCCGGAAGGTCCTCCTTCTTCACGCCCAGAAGATCGATGCGCTGGCCGCCCGTCACCTTGACGGTGGGGATGTTGAATTTGTCCGCGACGTCCGCGATGGCGCGCAGCTCCTGCGCGCTGGTCAGGCCACCCCACATGCGCGGTATCACGCTGTAGGTGCCGTCCTTCTGGATGTTGGCATGGACCCGTTCATTGACGAAGCGCGAGCGGGAATCGTCGCGGTATTCGCCCGGCCAGGCGCAGAGCAGATAATAGTTGAGCGCCGGGCGACATTTGGCGCAGCCCTCGCTCTTCGTCCAGCCGAAGGCCGCGCGCACCGCGGCCATGGTCTTCAGCGATTGCGCCACGATACCCCGGCGCACTTCGTCATGGCCGGCGTCGGTGCA